>DASRUX010000166.1:0-6128 GCA_035655235.1 Rhodocyclaceae bacterium
ACATCCTGGCGGCGGAAGGCGAATCGCAGTGGACCTTCTTCGACGGCAACTATCAGGAATACGAGGCCGACAAGAAGAAGCGTCTGGGCGAGGAAGGCGCCAAGCCCAAGCGCATCCGCTACAAGCCCATTACCCGCTGACCCGGGAAACGGGCAAGAAAACCAGGCAAACAAAAAGGGCACCGGAAGACGGTGCCCTTTTTCAATGGTGCCGAAGAAACCGGATCAGTGCTCGATCTTCAGGCTGGCGGCGAAGGTGGCTTCAGCGCGCTCGGGGAATTGGAACTGAGCGAAGGCGCGGCGGATTTGTTCTTCGTTGCAACCGGCGCTGCGGTCTTCGAAGCGGATGCCCAAGGCGCGGCCATTGGCGGCCAGGGTGGTGAAGGCATAGCGCCAGCGCTGGGCCTCGGCGAGGCGTTCACGCAGTTCGCCTTCATTGGTGACTTCGATGCCTGCTTGTTTCAAGGAGTCCAGAAATTCCTCGAAGGACTCGTTGCTCAGACTTCCCATCTCTCTCTCCATTGATTAATCGGTGTTTACTCACCGTTGGCGATATAACGTCTCCACTGTAGAAACGGTTGACAGAAAGTTGTCGGAAATCTGACGAAGCGGCAATGCGATAATTGCGCCCTTGCCCCACGGGCCGAAATGCCATGAAAAAGACCGACATCCCCACCTCCGAAATCCGCCCCGGCCAGTCCATCGAACTCCTCAAGGAACTGCACATCCTGACCCGGGACGGCAAGCTCAACCAGGACACCCGCCGGAAACTGAAGCAGGTCTATCACCTGTTCAACTTCATCGAGCCGCTCTTGACCGACTCTTCCGCCGCCCACCCGGACGTGACTTTGGCCGACCACGGCGCCGGCAAGTCCTACCTGGGATTCATCCTCTACGACCTGTTTTTCAAGGAACGGGACGCCGGCCGCATCTACGGCATCGAGACCCGGGCGGACCTGGTGGAGAAATCCCGGGAACTGGCCCAACGGCTGGGTTTTCCACGCATGTCCTTCCTCAACCTGTCGGTGGAGGAATCCATCACTTCAACCGAGCTGCCGGAGCGCATCGACATCGTCACGGCGCTGCACGCCTGCAACACGGCCACCGACGACGCCATCCGCTTCGCCCTCCAGAAGAAGGCCCGGCACATCGTCCTGGTGCCCTGCTGCCAAGCGGAAGTGGCGGCGGTGATGCGGAAGAACAAGAACGAGTCCTTCGGGAAGACGCCCTTGTCCGAAATCTGGCGCCACCCCATCCACACCCGGGAATTCGGCAGCCAGATCACCAACGTGCTGCGCTGCCTACTGCTGGAAGCCCACGGCTACCAGGTCACGGTGACCGAGCTGGTGGGCTGGGAGCACTCCATGAAGAACGAGCTGATCATAGCGAGCTTCAAGGGCGCCCCCCGTAAGAACGCCCGGGACCGGGCCGAAGCCATTCTCGACGAACTCAACCTCGCCGAGCTGAAGCCCCGCTTCGCATACTGATCAGTAGTGGGGCGGGATTTCCTCCCGCTGGCTCCAGCCGGCGGCGGGCAGGTTGGACTGCATCTGCTGGCGGAGAGCCTTCAGTTCCCGTTGCAGTTGCTCGATCTGCTCCTGCTGGCGGAAGACGGTGCGGTTCAGCTCCTCCACCAGATCCTCGGTGAAACTGAGCTTGACTTCGATATCGGTGAGGCGGGATTCCATGGCTGCTCCTATCAGGGGCCGTCATTGTACCGGCGAGGAAGGTTAAAATTCCGGCCATCATTCGTGAAGGAGAGTTCCATGCGCCACCTCATCGCCCTCATTTCCCTGGCCGCCCTGGCGGGCAGTGCCCTGGCCCAGAGCACCATCGTTCCCAAACTGGATCAGGAAGGGCGCAAGGGCGACATGGCCCGCATGGCCAAGGAGAAGGCTGTCGAGAAATTCGACACCCTCGATGCCAACAAGGACGGCAAGCTCTCCAGGGAAGAACTGGCGGAATCCGCCCCCTACATGGCGGAGAATTTCCAGCGCTACGACAAGAACAACGACGGTTTCCTCTCCTGGGAAGAATACGTGGGCCACAACCGCTGGCCGAAGTAAGGATTTCATGACGTCTCTGCGCAATCACCTCGAACTCCTGGCCCCGGCCAAGAACGCCGACTTCGGGATCGAGGCCATCAACCACGGGGCCGATGCCGTCTATATCGGCGGCCCGGCCTTCGGCGCCCGGACCTCGGCCGGCAACACCGTCGCCGACATCGAAAAGCTGGCCGCCCACGCCCACCGCTACAACGCCCGGGTCCTGGTGGCCCTCAATACCATCCTCAAGGACGAGGAGCTGGAGGAAGCCCGGCGCATCGCCTGGCAGGTGTATGAGGCCGGCGCCGATGCCGTCATCGTCCAGGACATGGGCCTGCTGGAAATGGACCTGCCGCCCATGGCCCTCCACGCCAGCACCCAGACGGACAACCGCAGCCTGGAGAAGGTGAAGTTCCTGGAAGATGTGGGCTTTTCCCAGATCGTCCTGGCCCGGGAACTGTCCCTGCCGGAAATCCGGAAAATCGCCGCCGGCACCACGGCCACCCTGGAATTCTTCATCCACGGCGCCCTTTGCGTCGCCTACAGCGGCCAGTGCTACATCAGCCACGCCCACACTGGGCGGAGCGCCAACCGGGGCGAATGCTCCCAGGCCTGCCGCCTGCCCTACGACCTGGCGGACCAGGACGGCCAAATCATCGCCCAGAACAGCCATCTGCTGTCCATGAAAGACAACAACCAGAGCGCCAACCTGCGCGCCCTGGTGGAGGCCGGCATCAGCTCCTTCAAGATCGAGGGGCGGCTGAAGGACCTCTCCTACGTCAAGAACATCACTGCCCATTACCGGCTGCTCCTGGACGAGATCATCGACGGGAATCCGGAATATCGCCGGGCGGCTTCCGGGCGCTGCACCTTCTCCTTCACCCCCCAGCCTGAAAAGACTTTCAACCGGGGCTCCACCGACTATTTCGTCAATGACCGCAAGACGGACATCGGCGCCTTCGATTCCCCCAAGTTCGTGGGCGAGGCCATCGGCACCGTCACCCGGGTGGCCCGGGACCATTTCGAGGTGGAGACCACGGCCCAGCTCAACAACGGCGACGGCGTCTCCTACTACGACGCCGACCATGAGTTGGTGGGCCTGCGCATCAACCGGGCCGAGGGCGGAAAGCTCTTCCCCGCCGAGATGCCGGCGGACCTGAAGCCCGGCCTGCCCATCTACCGCAACCGGGACCAGGAATTCGAGCGGGCCCTGGAGAAAAAATCCGCCGAGCGCCGCATCGGCGTACGCATGACCCTGACGGAAACCGCCGATGGCTTCGTCCTCACCGTCACCGACGAGGATGGCAACCAGGCCTCCGCCGCCCTGGCCCACGCCAAGGAACCGGCTGCCAATCCCGGCAAGGCCCTGGCTACCATCCGCGAAAACCTCGGCAAGCTTGGAAACACCCTGTTTTCGGCGGAGGCCATTGAGCTGTTCATCGCCCTGCCCTGGTTCCTGCCCGCCTCGGCCCTGAACGCCCTGCGCCGGGAGGCGGTAGACAAGCTGGAAGCGGTACGCCGGAATGCCTACCAACGTCCTCAGCGGTGGCCTACCGCCGAACCGCCCGCCCCCTTCCCCGCCAGCGAGCTCACCTATCTGGGCAACGTGTACAACCAGAAAGCCCGGGATTTTTATACCCGGCACGGCGTTTCCCTGATCGAGGATGCCTACGAGGCCAACCGGGAGAAGGGCGCCGTTTCCCTGATGATCACCAAGCACTGCCTGCGCTACAGCTTCAACCTCTGTCCCAAGCAGGTGAAGGGCATCCGCCCCGAGCCCATGGCCCTGGTCCGGGGCGGCGAGAAGCTGACCCTGCGCTTCGACTGCAAGCGCTGCGAAATGCATGTGGTCGGCAAGCTAAGAAAGAATTTCCGCATCCAGCTCTAAGCCATGGCCAAGCGCATCGCCCTCGTCCTCCTCTCCATCCTCGTGCTGCTGGCGGCGGGGGCGGCGGCCGGCCTGCACTTCGCCGCCGCCACCCTGCGGGATCAGGTGAGGCAGGCTTTGGGCCCGGAGAGCGAGGTGGGCGAAATCACCCTCGACGGGTCGGCGGTGGAAGTGCGCGGGGTGCGGGTGCCGGGCCCCAAGGACTGGCCGACGGAGGACGCCCTGCGGGCCGGGCGCATCGTCGTCACCCCGGATTTCAAGGTGCTTTTCTCGGACCGCCAAGTGCGCATCAACCGCATCCGGGTGGAGAACGCCTACCTGTCCGTCTACCGTACCAAGGAAGGCAAGCTGCGGCTCCTGCCGGGCATGCTGGAGCAGAAACCCGTCGCCCCGGCGACCGACAAGCCCCAGCAGGCCGGCGTGCCGGTCACCATCGACTCGGTGGAACTGCACGGCTCGGCCCTGGAGCTGTTCGACGCCTCCGTCGCCAAGCCCGCCCACAAGGTCAGGCTGGAAAAGCTGGAAGCCCGGGTGGACGACCTCAAGCTGCCGGCGCTGGACAGCCGCAGCAAGCTGAGCCTGGAGGGCATGGTCAAGGGCGTGCAGCGGGATGGCAGTTTCACCGTCAAGGGCGACATCCAGATTTCCAGCCGGGACTCGGAAATTTCCACCCAGCTGCGGGGCGTGGACCTGGTGGCCCTCCAGCCCTACCTGATCAAGGCGTCGGAAACCGGCGTCAAGCGGGGCAGCCTGGATTTGAACCTCACCTCGACGGTGAAGCAGCAGAACCTCCACGCCCCCGGCGTCGTCACCCTGAACCAGCTTGAGCTGGCGCCCGGCAAGAACACCTTCATGGGCGTACCCCGGGACATGGTCATCGGCCTCCTCAAGAATTCCAACGGCCAGATCACCCTCAAGTTCTCCCTGGACGGCCGCCTGGACGATCCCCGCTTCTCGCTGAACGAGGCCTTCATGAAGCGTATCGGCGCCTCCATGGCGGAGGGCCTGGGCATCAGCCTGGAGAACGTGGCGAAGACGGTGAGCAGCACCACCCAGACCATCGGCAGCAGCCTGGGCAAGCTCTTCGGCAAGAAATAATCACCCCTGCAAGCGCTGGGGAGCGATCTCCAGGTTGCGGGTGTCGTCCCCGATCCACACGTTGCCTTCCTGGATGGTGCATTGCAGCTTCATGGTGCGGCCGGCCAGGGCGGCGAGGGCCTGGCTGTCGGCGGCTGAGAGGTTGAGCACCGTCAGATTGCCGAAGCCGGAGAGCTTGTCCCGGTTCTGCTGCCACCACACGTCGGCCGCCCGGCCGCCATAGGTGATCAGCACCATGCGATTGGAGCGGTGGCAGGCCCGGCGGATATCCCGCTCGTCGGGCAGGCCCACGTCGATCCACAGGTCGATATTGCCGGTGGGGTCGATGTCCCACAGGGTCGCCTCGTCCTCCGTGGAGATGCCCCGGCCAAAGGCAAGGGTTTCGCTGGCGTGGAGCGCGAAGGCCAGGAGCCGAACCATGAGGCGCTCGTCGGTCTCGGAAGGATGGCGCGCCAGGGTGAGGGAATGCTCCTGGTAATAATGGCGATCCAGGTCGGAAACCTGGAGGTCGGCCTTGAAGATGGTCGCTTTGAGGGCCATGGGGACGCAGTCTGGAAAAAACCGCGATTATCCCCCGCCAGCGCCCCTTCGCGGAAAGCTGCTGACGGAAAACCTGATCGGGATTAGCATGCCAGCTGAAATCCACCGTGCCCCTGAAGGAGAAACCATGAAAGCTCCCCGCAAGTCCCTGGCCGTCGCCTCCCTCATCGCCCTGACCGTCGCCGGCACCGCCCTGGCAGCCGACATGCCCAAGCGCAAGTCCGGCCTGTGGGAGATGAAGACCCAGATGGAAGGCATGCCCTCCGGCGGCCCCATGCAGATGTGCGTCGACCAGACCACGGACAACCTGATGCAGGACCGGGCCCAGGGCGCCAAACCCGCCTGCAGTACCATGGACGTGCAGCAGAGCGGCGGCAAGACCACCATCCACACGGTCTGCAAACACGAAGGCGTGACGGTGACCACCGACGGCGTCATCACCGGCGACTTCGCTTCGGGCTACAAGAGCGACCTCAAGATGCGCTACAGCCCGCCCCAGCACGGCATGAGCGACATGCACATGATCCAGGAAGCCAAGTGGCTGGGCGCCTGCAAGCC
>DASRUX010000167.1:0-2996 GCA_035655235.1 Rhodocyclaceae bacterium
GCCGACAGGATCAGGCAAGACCACCACCCTGTACGCGGCGCTGTCGTGCATCGACGCGACTGTCACCAACGTGATGACGGTGGAAGACCCGGTGGAATACGACCTCGACGGCATCAGCCAGACCCAGGTCAACCCGCGCATCGACATGAGCTTCGCCCGCGCCCTGCGCGCCATCCTGCGTCAGGACCCGGACGTAATCATGATCGGCGAGATCCGCGACCTGGAGACGGCGCAGATCGCGGTGCAGGCCTCGCTGACGGGCCACCTGGTGCTGGCCACGCTGCACACCAAGCACAGCAGCCAGACGGGAGAGAGTGGGCATTGGAATTCCTTTGTTGTGGTTTGGTTAGCGAGCAGAAAATTATACTTCGTCCGGCGCCCGCGCATCTATGGCAAGGGCATGAATGCGGCCCCGCATCAGGTCGCCGACCGCGTCATAGACCAGGCGGTGGCGGGCCACCGTATTCTTGCCGGTAAAGGCGGCGGACACAATGGCTACGCGGAAATGGCCGCCCTCCCGGGCACCGGCGTGGCCGGCATGAAGATGGGAGTCGTCCGCGATCTCCAGGCTCAGGGGCTGGAGCCTGGCCAGCCGCTCCCTCAGGAGATCGACGGTGGCGGCCGCAGCCGTCATGCCGGCAGCACCTTCTTGAATGGCTTCACGGAAACCCCCTCATAGACGCCGGCGGCCACGTAGGGATCGGCGTCGGCCCAGGCCTGGGCATCTTCCTGGGAAGGGAATTCGGCCACGATGACGCTGCCCGAGAATCCGGCCGGGCCGGGGTCCGGGGAGTCGATGGCGGGGCAGGGGCCGGCCAGCACCATACGGCCCTGGGCCTGGAGTTCCTGGAGGCGGGCCAGATGGGCGGGGCGGGCGGCCAGACGGTCGGCCAGGGAATTGGGGCGGTCTTCGCCGACGATGACGTAAAGCATTACTTCTTTTCCTCGATGTATTTGGACAGCACGAAACCTTGGATCAGGACGAACAACACCAGGAGCCCCATGCCGCCGAACAGCTTGAAGTTGACCCAGACATCGGTGGGGAAGTTGAAGGCGATGTACAGGTTGGCGATGCCCATGAAAATGAAGAAGCCGATCCACGAGGCATTCATGCGGGCCCAGACCGCTGCCGGCAATTCCATCTGTTCGCCCAGCATGGATTGGATGGCATTTTTCTTGAATACCAGGGAGGCCATGGTCATGCTGCCGGCGAAGCACCAGTACAGGATGGTGGGCTTCCACTTGATGAAGCTCTCGTTCTTGAAAATCAGGGTCAGGCCGCCAAAGATCACCACCAGCGCCAGGCTGAGCCAGAGCATCTTGTCCACCTTGCCGTGGCGGAACCAGACCCAGCCGATCTGCACGACAGTGGCGAGGATGACCACGACGGTGGCGACCAGGATTGGGGCCTGGGCGGCATCCACGGCACCAAGCCCAGGAAGCTGGGCGAGCAGGTCGACGGCTGCTTGCGGGGATTTTTCGGAAAACTTGAAGGCGGTGAAAAAGAGGATGACCGGGAACAGGTCAAAGAGCAGCTTCATGAATGGATAGTCTCGTTGGGTGGGGCGATTATCGGAAGTTCACCGGGGAATGTCCATGCTGCCCATGCTGGAGGCCCGATGTAAGGCGTGCCTGATATACTGATGTCCCATGCCATCCGATTGATGGGGAACGCCGCAAAGGCGATCGGAGAATAACGTGGCGGATAAGTTCGAGCTGGACAAGACGCTCATCCTGGAGCGTCTGGGGGGAGACCTGGATCTTTTCGGGGTCATGGCCGATATGTATCTCCAGGACTGGGGAAACTACAGCCGGCAGATCGGCGAGGCGCTGGCTGCCGCCAATGGGCCCGTCCTGGCGCGCCACGCCCACACTATCAAAAGTCTCCTGGCGACCTTCGCCGACCAAACCGGCGCCGCCCTGGCCGCCCGGACCGAAATGCGCGCCAAGGAAGGCAGGATAGAGGAATTGTCCGGTCCGGTGGCCGAAATCCAGGAGCGGCTGCGCCTGGTGGCCGTCGCCCTGGAAAAGGAATTGGCCTAAGCCGGCAGCCGGAGTTCCGCCGCGGCACCCGCGGCCCCCCCGGGCGGAGCATGGGGGACGACGCCTAGCAGGGGCGCCGGCAAGCGCGCCTTCAGGGCCGCGAGATTTTCCTCGAAGCGGGCCATGGCCGGATCGACCCGGTTTGCCACCCATCCCGCCAACGTCAGTCTCCGGGCGATGATGGCCTCGGCAGTGAGCAGGGCGTGGCTGATGCAGCCCAGGCGCATGCCCACCACCAGGATCACCGGCAGGCCCAGGGCAACGGCCAGGTCGGCGCTGTCCCGGTCCGGACCCAGGGGAACCCGGAAGCCGCCCACGCCTTCGACAACCACTGCATCGGCTTGTCCGGCGATCTGCCCGTAGGCGGTGCGGATGCGGTCGAAGTCCATTTCCACCCCTTCCTCGTCGGCGGCGATGTGGGGGGCGATGGCCGCCTGGAACAGGTAGGGATTCACCACTTCCCGGGGCAGCCGGACGCTGCTGGCGGCCAGCAGTTGCTCCACATCCTCGTTGCGGCCGTCGGCATCGGTGCCGGCGGCGATGGGCTTCATTCCCGCCGCCGACCAGCCCTTGAGGCGGGCGGCGTGAAGGAGGGCGCAGGAAACGAAGGTCTTGCCGACTTCGGTATCGGTACCGGCGATGAACCAGGCGTGTTTCATTTCTGGGCGTGGATGGTGATGACGTCGTAGGTGAGGGGCAGGCCGGCCGGCTGGCGCAGGCTTTCGTAAGCGGCCTCGGCCCGCTGCCAGGCGCTGCGGCTCATGAGCCCGGGGCGGCGCCCGGCTCCCACCTGGTTGGCGCCGATGGCCTTGACTGCCCCCAGCAGGGCCTTCAGGCTGGGATGGTGGCTGGTGTGGGCCTCGCGGCGGACGGCGACGGCGGAGAAGCCGGCCTCCCGTACCCGGGCTGCCACCTCTTCCGGCGCCAGGAAGGGCAGGGTGTGCCGGTAGGCG
>DASRUX010000168.1:0-2030 GCA_035655235.1 Rhodocyclaceae bacterium
CCCGGAAGGCAAGCTGCGTCCCGGCATGTTCGTCCGCACCCGGGTGGTGTTCGGCGAGCGCAAGGATGTCCTGATGATTCCCGAGCAGGCCCTGGTTTCCGGCGCTGCGCCCCTGGTATTCAAGGTGGCGGACGGCAAGGCGGTTGCCGCCAAGGTCAAGGTGGGCGTGCGCCGCCCCGGCCAGGTGGAGGTGGTGGAAGGCTTGGCGGCGGGCGACATGGTGGTTACCGCCGGTCAGCTGAAGCTTAAGGACGGCGCCCCGGTGCGGGCCATCGGCGAGGGAGCCCCCGCGGCCGCCGCGCCGGCTGCAGCCCCCGTCAAGGCGGCTGAAAGCAAATGAGGATTTCCGACCTGTGCATCCGCCGGCCGGTCTTCGCTACCGTGCTGTCGCTGGTGGTGATGCTCATCGGCCTCGTGTCCTACACCCGGCTGCCGGTGCGGGAGTACCCCAAGATCGACGAGCCGGTGGTGACGGTGGATACCACCTACCGGGGCGCTTCGGCGGAAATCATCGAATCCCAGGTGACCAAGCCCCTGGAAGATTCCCTGGCGGGCATCGAGGGGGTGGAGGTGATCACGTCCATTTCCCGGGCGGAGAACAGCCAGATTTCGGTGCGCTTCAAGCTGGAGCGGGCGCCGGATTCGGCGGCGGCCGATGTCCGCGACCGGGTTTCCCGGGTCCGCAACAAGCTTCCGGAGGCGGTGGATGAGCCGGTGATCGCCAAGGTGGAGGCGGATGCCAACCCCATCATCTGGCTGGCCTTCTCCTCCGACAAGCACTCGGCCCTGGAAGTGACCGACTTCGCCAGCCGCATCATCAAGCCCCGGCTCCAGACCCTCCCGGGGGCGGCGGACGTGCGTATCTTCGGCGACCGCAAGTTCGCCATGCGCATCTGGCTGGATCGGGAGCGCCTGGCGGCCTACCAGCTTACGCCGGCCGACGTTGAGGATGCCCTGCGCCAGCAGAACGTGGAGGTGCCCGCCGGCCGCATCGAGAGCCGGGAGCGGGAATTCTCCGTGGTGGCCGACACCGACCTGAAGCGTCCCGAGGAATTCGCCGCCATCGTGGTCAAGACGGCCAACGGCTATCCGGTGCGCGTAGGCGACCTGGGCCGGGTGGAAATCGGTGCCGCTTCGGAGCGCAGTTCGGTACGCTTCAACGGCAAGTCTGCCGTTGCCCTGGGCGTCATCAAGCAGGCCACCGCCAACCCCCTCGAACTCTCCAAGGCCCTGCGGGCCGACCTGCCCAAGATCGTCGGCGAGCTGCCGCCAGGCATGCGGGCTGATATCGCCTACGATTCCTCGGTCTTCATCGACCGCTCCATCGAGGCGGTCTTCCATACCATCGGCGAAGCCATCATTTTGGTGCTGGCCATCATCTTCTTCTTCCTGAGGAATTTCCGGGCGACCCTCATTCCCCTGGTCACCATCCCGGTGTCCCTGGTGGGGGCCTTCGCCCTGATGTTCATCATGGGTTTCACCATCAACACCCTGACCTTGCTGGCCCTGGTGCTGGCCATCGGCCTGGTGGTGGACGACGCCATCGTGGTGCTGGAGAACATCTTCCGCCATATCGAGGACGGTATGCCCCGCATGCAGGCGGCCCTGCAGGGGGCGAAGGAGATCGGCTTCGCGGTGGTGGCCATGACCCTGACCCTGGCAGCGGTGTATGCCCCGGTGGCCTTCATGACTGGCCGCACCGGCAAGCTCTTCATCGAGTTCGCCCTGACCCTGGCCGGCGCCGTGCTGGTTTCCGGTTTCGTGGCCCTCACCCTGTCCCCCATGATGTGCTCCCAGCTCCTGAGGCACGAGGAGAAGCACGGCAAGGCTTTCGTCGCCATCGAGCGCTTCCTGGAGTGGCTGACCGACGGCTACCGGCATGTCCTGGCCGCTTCCCTCAAGCGCCGCTGGCTGGTGCTGGTGGGCTTTGCGGTGGTGGCGGGGGCTTGCGTCGGCCTCCTCAACCTCCTCAAGTCCGAGCTGGCGCCGGTGGAAGACCGGGGCGTCATCATCGGCGCCTTCCTGGGGCC
>DASRUX010000169.1:0-5007 GCA_035655235.1 Rhodocyclaceae bacterium
CGTCGGCAAGACCTACGCCATGCTCAACGCCGCCCGGCAGCAGGTGCTCCAGGATGTGGATGTGGTCATCGGCATTGTCGAGACCCACGGCCGCATGGAGACCGAGGTCATGGCAGACGGCATCGAGCGGCTACCCCTGAAGGACATTCCTTACCGGGACCGCATCCTCAAGGAATTCGACCTGGACGGAGCCCTGGCCCGCAAGCCGGCCCTCATCCTGGTGGACGAACTGGCCCATTCCAACGTCCCGGGCTCCCGCCACGTCAAGCGCTGGCAGGACGTGGAAGAGTTGCTGGCCGCCGGCATCGATGTCTATTCCACCGTGAACGTCCAGCACCTGGAGAGCCTCAACGACGTGGTGAGCGGCATCACCGGCATCCGGGTCTGGGAAACCGTCCCCGACAAGGCTTTCGACGCCGCCGACGAGGTGGTGCTGGTGGACCTCCCTCCCGACGAGCTGCTGCAGCGTCTCAAGGACGGGAAGGTCTATCTGCCGAACCAGGCCGAGCGGGCGATCCGCAATTTCTTCCGCAAGGGCAACCTGATAGCCCTGCGGGAGCTTGCCCTGCGCCGCACCGCCGACCGGGTGGACGACCAGATGCTCCAGTACCGGCGCGAGCAATTCGTGGCTTCGGTCTGGCAGACCCGGGATTCGCTCTTGGCCAGTATCGGCCCGGGGGAAGGCTCCGAGCGGATTGTGCGGACAGCGGCCCGCATCGCCGGCCGGCTGGAGGTGCCCTGGCACGCTATCTACGTCGAAACACCGGAACTCCAGCGCCTGCCGGACGCCAAGCGCCACGGCATCCTTCGCAATCTCAAGCTGGCTCAGGAGTTGGGGGCGCAGACGGCATCGCTGTCGGGCGGCGATGCCATCGAAACCACCGTCAAGTACGCCCGCACCCATAACCTCGGGAAAATCATCGTCGGCCGCGACCACCCGCGCCCCTGGCGGCCCTGGTACCGCTCCTTTGCCGACCGGGTCGGGCACGTCGCCCCGGACCTGGATGTGATCCAGGTGGCCCGCACCGACGGGGAGACGGGACCCCATCTGCCCGCCGGGCAGGACGTGGTCGAAAGCATCGCCGGCAACTGGCAGGCCTACGCCTGGACTGCGGTCGCCTGCGGCCTGGCGGGGGCGATTGCGGCCCCCCTTTACGAGGTCTTCGATCTGGCCAACATCGTCATGGTCTTCCTATTGGCGGTGCTCCTCGTCGCCGTGCGGTTCGGACGGGGACCGGCGGTCCTGGCCTCGTTCCTGTCAGTGCTCATCTTCGACTTCTTCTACGTCCAGCCGCGCTTCTCCTTCGCCGTCAGCGACGTGCAATACCTGATGACCTTCGCCGTCATGCTGGCGGTGGGCCTCATCACCGGCCAGCTCATGGCCGGCTTCAAGTACCAGGCCCAGGTGGCGACCCGGCGGGAGGAGCGGGTGCGGGCCCTCTATGAAATGTCCCGGGACCTGTCGGCCGCCCTCATGCCGGAACAGATCGCCGAAATCGGCGAACGCTTCATCGAGGCGGAACTGGGGGGCAAGGCCGCTTTCCTGCTCGCCGACGAAGCCGACAAGCTCGCCCCGCCCCTGGCTTCCGCCAAGGGATTGGCCGCGGTGGACATGGGCATCGCCCAATGGGCCTTCGACCACGGCGAGGCGGCGGGGCTGGGCACCGACACCCTGGCCGGCAGTCCGGTACTCTACCTGCCCCTCAAGGCCCCCATGCGCCTGCGCGGCGTCCTGGCCCTGGAGCCGAGTAATGCGGACCGCCTGATGGTGCCGGAGCAGCGCCGCCTGCTGGATACCTTCGCCTCCCTCATCGCCATCGCCCTGGAGCGTGTCCATTACGTGGACGTGGCCCAGAGCACCACCGTCCAGATGGAGTCCGAGCGCCTGCGCAACTCGCTCCTGGCGGCCCTATCCCACGACCTGCGCACCCCTATCAGCGTGGTGGTCGGCCTGGCGGATTCCATGTTCCTGACCCAGCCGCCACCGACCGATGCCCAGGCGGAGATTGCCCACTCCCTGCAAGAGGAGGCGTTGCGCATCAGTTCTCAGGTGGACAACCTGCTGGATATGGCCCGCCTGCAGGCCGGCCGGGTGGAATTGAATCGCCAGTGGCAGCCCCTGGATGAGGTGATCGGCAGCGCCCTGAAGACCATGGACCGAGCCCTGTCCGACCATAGGGTGAAGGTATCCCTGGACGAGGATCTGCCCTTGGTTGAAATCGATTCCGTGCTGATGGAACGGGTCTTCTGCAATCTATTGGAAAATGCATCCAAATACACGCCCGGAGGAAGTGTGGTGGAAATCCTGGCGAGCGCGACGGACAGTGCCGTCCAGGTCCGGGTGGAAGACAACGGCCCGGGGTTGCCCGCCGGTAAGGAAGAAATCATTTTCAAGAAATTCGAGCGGGGTCAGGCGGAGAGCGCCACGCCGGGGGTTGGGCTGGGCCTAGCCATTTGCCGCGCCATCGTGGAGGCTCATGGCGGTGAAATCCACGGGGAGAACCGGCCCCAGGGCGGCGCCCGGTTTGTCTTTTCCCTCCCCCGGGGAACGCCACCCGACGTGGGGCATGAGGAGCCTCTCGAAGCCGAGGAGCCACAACCATGAGCACATCTGCGCCCGCCGTCATCATCGTCGAGGACGAAGCCAAGCTGCGGCGCTTCGTCAAACTGGCGCTGGAGGCCGAGGCATGCGAAGTGTTCGAGGCGGATTCGGTTAAGCGGGGCCTGATCGAGGCGGGTACCCGCCAGCCCGACCTGATATTGCTGGACCTGGGCCTGCCCGACGGCGACGGCATCGACTTCATCCGGGACCTGCGCGCCTGGTCGGAAATCCCGGTCATCGTACTGTCGGCCCGCTCCGCCGAGGCGGACAAAGTGGCCGCCCTGGACGCCGGCGCCGACGACTATCTCACCAAGCCCTTCGGGGCCGCCGAACTGCTGGCCCGCGTGCGGGCCCATCTCCGCCGGCGGTTCCGGGCCGGTTTGACCGGATCGACGCTTTTCGAGTTTGGCCGGATCAAGGTGGATCTGGGCAAGCGACTGGTGGAAAGGGACGGGCAGCCGATCCACCTGACGCCCATCGAGTTCAGGCTGCTGGCCTACCTCATCGCCAACCCGGATTCCGTACTGACCCACCGGCAACTACTGAAGGCCGTCTGGGGACCGTCCCATACCGAGGACAGCCATTACGTCCGGGTCTATATGGGACATCTGCGGAAGAAAATCGAGGACGACCCCACCCGGCCGGAGCATATCCTCACCGAGTCCGGGGTGGGGTATCGCTTCCTGAGCTGACTTCGACGTCTTCCTTGTCAGCGATCTGCTGTTATCACAACGGTGAGGGAACGGCGGCTACTGAACCCAAGAGCGGACGTGAGATCTGCTATTGGCATAAGACCGTTTAGGGTCGGGAGTACCCTGTGGCGACTGGCCGCATCCGGGAATCGGAATTCCACTGGCCGCTTTCCTGCGATGGACTCGAAGAGCGTACTGACGCAATTTGTTAAGGGTTGTCAGACGTCTGCCCACAGGCGCTGGAGGCGGCTGACCGTTCCGTGCGGCAGGGCAGGCATCTGACAACCGTTAACAGGTGCCGTCCTACGCTGCTAAGGAAAGCGGCCATTGACCACTAACAGCGGCTGACCGGCAGCTATCCTGGGTATTGCGGCCCGGTGTGACCATGGACCCAAGGTCAGCTTCGGCCAATCAATCGACTTCTGAGGCGGTACCCCATGGTCAGCTGTTAAAGGTTGGGGTGATGACATATGATAAATGGCTATATCCCTCACCCTCTTTGACCATGCTTGTTCACGTACTCATCGATACCCCCATCCGTACGGATCTCTCCTATGACGAACTTTGGAAGGACGAAGATCGGGGCCTTATTCTGTCCTGGGAAAACGGGCGCAAGGCCCGGGAGCGGGACGTGGATCTGGTCCGGCGGGTTTGCGCCGGCGAACTCCCCGTCTTGGTCTGGAAAGGGGGCGTGGATCCCGAGAACCCGCCCAAGACCCGGAAGAAGATCGGCATCCTCTATTACCTCGCGTGGTGGCAAGGCGTTCGGGGTGAAGACCTGAAGATCGACACCGAGGCGGAGCCCCAGCTGGTATGCACTCGGACGGGAGTGACAGTTACCTACACCTTCGACTACGCCAAATATTGCGGTACCCCCCAGAGCGAGAAGGCCGAAGCATGAGCGAGGCGACTTTCGCCGTCGTCGACACGGAAACCACAGGGCTTTCCCCTGCGCACCATCACCGAATCATCGAGATTGCGGTGGTTGAACTGGACCGGGAAGGCAATGAACTCGGGCACTGGACGACCCTGGTGAATCCTGAGCGCGACGTCGGCGCAAGCGATATCCACGGGATCTCCCCGGCAGATCTTTTCGAAGCCCCCATCTTCTCGGGTATTGCCGCCGATCTTGCCCAGAGGCTTCAGGGGCGCATCCTGGTGGCCCACAACCTGCCCTTTGATCTCGACTTCCTAGTGAGCGAATACCTTCGGCTTGGGGTCCTGGTACCGCTGTCCCGAAGCATGGGCCTTTGCACGATGAGGCTCGCCGGCCAGTACCTCCCCTGGGCGGGCCGATCCCTCGCTGCCTGCACTGAGGCAGTCGGCGGGAGCATCGAGACCGCCCACGCGGCCCTGCATGATGCTCGAGCAGCGGCAGGCATCCTCAGGCACCTCCTCGCCCAAGGGCCGGGGATGGAACAGCTGTGGCAGCCAGTGCTCGAAGCCGTTCGCCTGTTGTCATGGCCTACTTTGGACTTGTCGCCCCGCCCGCTACGGCCACGCACGGCAGGCTGCGCCAGGCCACAGGTGCATTTTCTGTCCCGGTTGGTATCCCGGATGCCCCGGGAAACCATCCTTCCGGCTGCGGACAGCTATCTTGCCCTGGTGGACCGGGTGCTTCTGGACCGCTTCATCTCGAAGCACGAGGAGAAGGAGCTTGTGAGCCTGGCTGAAACGCTTGGCCTCTCCCGGGAGGAAGCGTTGCAATGCCAC
>DASRUX010000170.1:0-16089 GCA_035655235.1 Rhodocyclaceae bacterium
GCACGATGCCGGCGGTCAGGGCATTGGCCAAGTATTCCAGCTGCTTGGCCACCATGTTGCCGGACTCCAGGTCGGGCACCACCAGGATTTCGGCATGGCCGGCCACCGCCGATTTGATGCCCTTGGTCTTGGCGGCGACGATGGACACGGCGTTGTCGAAGGCGAGCGGGCCGTCCAGGAGACCCCCCTTGATCTGGCCCCGGTCCGCCATCTTGCACAAGGCAGCGGCGTCCAGGGTGGACTGGATCTTGGGATTGACCGTCTCCACGGCGGAAAGGATGGCCACCTTCGGCTCGGCGAGGCCGATGACCTGGGCCAGGTCGATGGCGTTCTGGATGATGTCCACCTTCTCTTCCAGGGTCGGCGCGATATTGATGGCCGCGTCGGTGATGAGCAGCGGCCGGTGATAGGTCGGCACGTCCATGAGGAAGACGTGGCTGATGCGCCGGGAAGTCCGCAGGCCGTTGGCCCGGGACACCACCTCGCCCATCAGTTCGTCGGTGTGCAGGCTCCCTTTCATGAGAGCTTCGGCGTCGCCGTTTCTCACCAATGAGACGGCGATGGCTGCCGAATCATGGCTGTGCTTGGCATTGACGATGCGGATTCCCTTCAGGTCGATGCCGTTCTCCTCGGCCACCGAGCGGATCTTGGCTTCGGGGCCCACCAGGATAGGCTCGATGATGCCCTCCTGGAAAGCCATCACCGGCCCCTTCAGGGATTCCCGATCGCAGGGGTGGGCGACCGCGGTGGGAATGGGCTCCAGGCCGCGAGCCCGGGAAACCAGGTGCTGGTAGCGCTCGTACTTGTCGTCGATGCGGATTTCCGGGAGCGGCATCTGCTTCAGGTTCTCCACCTTCTCGGAAGGGGCGAGGACTTCGGCAGTGCCGCGGACGACTTGCAGGCTGTCCTGGTTGACGCAGACGCAGTCGAAGATCACATGCTTGTTGTGGTCGAACTTCTGCTTGGCCGTCACCGTGATAGTGATGGTATCGCCCAGGGTGACGGGGCGGGCAAAGTGCAGGGTCTGGTCCACCAGGATGGTGCCCGGTCCGGGGAACTGGGTGCCCAGTACAGTGGAGATCAGGGAGCCGCTCCACATGCCGTGGGCGATCACTTCCCGGAACATGCCGCTTTCCGAGTATTGGGGATCGACGACCGCCGGATTGGCGTCCCCGGTCATTACCGCGAACAGCTTGATGTCTTCCGGTTTGAGCGTCCGGGTCAGGCTGGCGGAGTCGCCGATGTGAATCTCGTCGTAGGTCTTGTTGACCAAATACAGTTGCTGGGTAGTGGGTTGCTGCATGCCGGGTTCCCCAAAATATTCTTGAAATACTGCGTCGAAATACTATGTCTAAGCAGATGGGAGTATAGTCTGCTGCACTGCAACATAGCAGGCGAGTGTTACCAATTCTTGATATTCGTCAAACGCGCGATATACGCGGTAACACGTATTCGCGACCGTCGGCAATCCATGTATAGATGGTATTTGGCATGGAAGTTGCACGCGGAATCCCCTTTTAGTCGAGGTTGTTGAATGTTTAATCTGCAAGGAAAGAAAGGCCTGGTGGTGGGTATCGCCAATGGCCAGAGCATCGCGTTCGGTTGTGCCCGTGCCTTCAAATTGTGTGGCGCCGATCTGGCCATCACCTACCTGAATGAGAAGGCCGAGCCCCATGTCCGCCCCCTGGCCCAGATGGTGGCGGCGCCCATCGTCATGCCCCTGGATGTGGAACAGCCGGGGCAGTTGGAAGCCGTCTTCGAGACCATCGAAAAGGAGTGGGGTAAGCTTGATTTCATCGTCCACTCCATCGCCTTCGCTCCCATGAATGACCTGCACGGTCGAGTGACCGACTGTTCCCGGGATGGGTTCCTGCGGGCCATGGATATTTCCTGCCACTCCTTCATCCGCATGGCCAAGCTGGCCGAGCCCCTGATGACCGATGGCGGCTGCATGATCACCATGAGCTACCTGGGCGCCGATGAAGTGGTGGAGAACTACGGCATGATGGGCCCGGTCAAGGCCGCCCTCCAGTCGTCCTCCCGCTACCTCGCTGCCGAACTCGGCCCCAAGGGCATCCGGGTTCACGCCATTTCCCCGGGGCCGCTCCAGACCCGGGCTGCTTCCGGCATCAAGGGCTTCGACAAGCTGATGGATTCGGCGGTCGAGCGGGCGCCGCTCCACACCCTGGTTTCCATCGACGACGTGGGCGCCCTGGCGGCCTACCTGGTCAGCGATGTGGCCAGGACCATCACGGGCGGCACCATCTACATCGACGGCGGCTATAACGTTGTCGGTAGCTGATTGATCCCCGGTTGGATGGGGTTGTTGTGACAGAATAAAGTTGCTAAACGCATAATCGATTCAATTCAGGGGGTGTCTCTTGACAATCAACTCCATCCATCCGGAAGGCGTCGCCGATATCGTTGATCGGGTCGTCGCCCGTTGGCGCCGGGATCCGACCTGCATGGTCCAGATCCTGCGCGAAATCCAGGAACAGTGCGACTGGCTGCCGCCGGAAGCCATCGACCGCCTGCAGTCGGTACTCGGGGTGCCGCGGACCAAGATCGAAGGGGTAGCCGGTTTCTACTCCTTCCTCTACACCCAGCCCCGGGGCCAATACCGCATCCTCTTCTCCGACAACATCACCGACCGAATGCTCGGCAACATGCCCCTCATGGAGCGCCTGTGCCGCAACCTGTGGATCGAGCCGGGGAAGGTGTCGGAGGACGGCCTGGTCAGCGTGGACAAGACCTCCTGTACCGGCATGTGCGACCAGGGGCCGGCGCTTCTGGTCAACAACTACGCCGTCACCCGCCTCACCGAAGCCCGCGTCGACCAGATCGCCGAATTGGTGCGGAACAGGGTGCCCGTGGCCGAATGGCCGGCGGAATTTTTCCAGGTCGAGGACAATGTCCGCCGGGCGGACATCCTCCTCGGCCATGAACTCAAGCCCGGGGATTCCTTGCGGGCGGCCCGGGACCGGGCGCCCAGCGACGGCCTCATGGCTTCCAACACCCGTTCCTGGCGGGAGGGCCTGCCCCATGGCCTGGGCGGCCCGGCTGCCATGCTGGACGAGATCAAGCGCTCCAACCTCCGCGGCCGAGGCGGCGCCGGCTTCACCACCGGCCTCAAATGGGAAGCCTGCCGCAACGCCCCCCTCAAGTCCGGCCAGCAGCGCATCGTGGTCTGCAATGCCGACGAGGGCGAACCCGGCACCTTCAAGGACCGGGTGCTGCTGACCTCCCACGCCGACCTGGTATTCGAGGGCATGACCGTGGCTGCCTACGCGGTGGGCGCCACCCGAGGTTTCCTCTACCTGCGGGGCGAGTACCGGCATCTCCTCGATCACCTGAATGAAGTGCTGGAGCGGCGCCGCCGCGACCATCTCCTGGGTAGCGACATCCTGGATATCCCGGGGGCCGATTTCGATATCGAAATCCACCTGGGGGCCGGCGCCTACGTCTGCGGCGAGGAATCCGCCCTGATCGAATCCCTGGAAGGCAAGCGGGGCACTCCCCGCAACCGTCCGCCCTTCCCGGTGACCAACGGCTACCTGGACCAGCCGACCATCGTGAACAACGTGGAAACCTTCGCAGCGGCGGCCCTGATCGCCGTCAAGGGGGGCGACTGGTACGCCGGCATCGGCACCAAGCAATCGGCCGGTACCAAGATCCTGTCGGTTTCCGGCGACTGCGAGCGGCCGGGGTTGTATGAATATCCCTTCGGCACCAGTATCCGCCAGGTGCTGGAAGACTGCGGCGCCCGCGATCCCCTGGCGGTACAGGTGAGCGGCCCCTCCGGCGTCTGCGTCTCCGCCGCCGAATTCGACCGCTGCATCGGCTTCGAGGACCTGCCTACCGCCGGTGCCTTCATGGTCTTCGACCAGACCCGGGACATGTTCGAGGTGGCCCGCAATTTCGTCCATTTTTTCCAGCACGAGAGCTGTGGCTTCTGCACCCCTTGCCGGGTCGGGACTTCGCTTCTCAAGAATCTGATGGACAAGCTTCACAACGGCCACGGCTCGCCCTACGACTTTGCCGAAATTGAGAAACTCAACCAGCTTCTCCAGGCCATGAGCCACTGCGGCCTCGGCCACACGGCCTGCAACCCGGTCCTGGACACCATCGCCAAGTTCCGGCCGGCCTACGAGAAGCGCATGGAACACACCGACTTCGCCCCGGCCTTCGATCTCGACCGGGCCCTGGCGGCGGCACGACAAATGACCGGGCGCGATGATCCGGGGGCCCACATCTCGGCCGAATTTGGGGAGGACGCATGAGCAATACCTTCACTCTCGATGGCAAGACCATTCCCTTCAAGGAAGGGCAGACCATCATCCAGGCGGCCACCGCCGCCGGGGTTTTCATCCCGCACCTTTGCTACCACCCGGAATTCAAGCCCCACGGTTCCTGCAAGCTGTGCACCGTCAAGGTGAACGGCCGTCAGACGGCCTCCTGCACCATGCGGGCGGCTTCGGGCATGGTGGTGGAAAGCGATATCGAAGAAATCAACGCCGAACGCCGGGCCCTGACCCAGATGCTGTTCGTGGAGGGCAACCACTTCTGCCCCTCCTGCGAGAAGAGCGGCAACTGCCAGCTCCAGGCCACGGCCTACCACCTGGGGATGATGACCCCCCATTTCGACCACTTCTTCCCCAACCGGCCAGTGGATGCCTCCCACCCGGAACTGCTCCTGGACTTCAACCGCTGCATCCTCTGTTCCCTGTGCGTGCGGGCGAGCCGGGACGTGGACGGGAAGAACGTCTTCGGCCTTTCCGGCCGCGGTATCCAGACCCACCTGATCGTCAATGCCAAGTCCGGCAAGCTGGCGGATACGGACATCGACCTGGCCGACAAGGCGACCCAGGTTTGCCCGGTTGGGGTGATCCTCAGGAAGCGCAAGGGCTTCCAGACCCCCATCGGCGAGCGGACCTATGACCAGAAGCCCATTGCGGAAACCGTCGAACCCGGATCGGAGGAGCACTGACATGGACGCGCCCGTGAAGAAGAAACTCAAGGTGGCCACCACGTCCCTGGCCGGCTGCTTCGGCTGCCACATGTCCTTCCTGGATATCGACGAACGGCTTTTCACCCTGCTTGAGCATGTGGAATTCGACCGTTCGCCCCTCACCGACATCAAGCAAATCAGTGAGGACTGCGACATCGGCATTATCGAGGGTGGCCTGTGCAATGCGGAGAACGTCCATGTGCTGCGGGAATTCCGCTCCCACTGTAAGATCCTGATCGCCATCGGCGCTTGCGCCATCAACGGTGGCCTGCCTGCCCAGCGTAACTCCATTCCCCTGCCGGTGATCCTTGAGGAGGTCTACCACACCAGCCACGGCTTGGCGGGCGGCCTCATTCCCAACGATCCGGAGCTGCCCCTGCCGCTCAACAAGGTGCACCCCATCCACGAAGTGGTGCAGGTGGATTACTTCATTCCCGGCTGTCCGCCGTCCGGGGACGCCATCTGGAAAGTCCTCACCGACCTGCTGGCCGGCCGCCAACCCGAACTGGGCCACGGCCTGATCCATTACGACTGATCGAGGGAACCCATGTCCTACAATCTAGAAACCGCCGAACACCCCGAAAGGCTGCGCCGGGTCGCCATCGATCCGGTGTCCCGGGTGGAAGGCCACGGCAAGGTGACCCTGCTCCTGGACGAGCACAACAAGGTGCACCAGGTCCGCCTGCACATCGTCGAATTCCGGGGCTTCGAGAAATTCATCCAGGGCCGCCCTTATTGGGAAGTGCCGGTCATGGTGCAGCGCCTGTGCGGCATCTGCCCGGTATCCCACCACCTGGCCGCCTCCAAGGCCATGGACATCATCGTCGGGGCCAAGAAGCTCACCCCGACCGCCGAGAAGCTGCGCCGCCTCATGCACTACGGCCAGATGCTCCAGTCTCACGCCCTGCATTTCTTCCACCTGTGCTCGCCGGACCTGCTCTTCGGCTTCGATAGCGATGTCACCCGCCGCAACATCGTCGGCGTGGCGGCGGCCCATCCGGAGATCGCCAAGCAGGGCGTGCTGCTCAGGAAGTTCGGCCAGGAAATCATCCGCATGACCGCCGGCAAGCGGGTTCACGGTACCGGCTCCGTGCCGGGGGGCGTGAACAAGGCCCTGACCCTGGCGGAGCGGGACGAACTCCTGAAGGATATCTACCAGATCATTTCCTGGAGCCGGGATGCGGTCCATCTCATCCAAAAGGTCCATACCCAGGACCCGGGGCTCTACAACAGCTTCGGCATTTTTCGCTCCAATTTCATGTCCCTGGTGGGCAACGACGGGAACCTGGACTTCTACCACGGCACCCTGCGGGCCCGGGACGACAACGGCAAGCTCATCTTCGACGGGGTCGATTACCAGCAGTACGACCGTTACATCGAGGAGGAGGTGAAGTCCTGGAGCTACATGAAGTTCCCGTACTTCAAGTCCATCGGCAAGGAGCACGGCTGGTACAAGGTGGGGCCGCTGGCCCGGGTACAGAACTGTGACCGCATATCGACACCTTTCGCCGAGCACGAGCGCAAGGAATTCGTGGATTACGCCGGCGGAACCCCCATGCATGCACCGCTCGCCTACCACTGGACCCGCATGATCGAAATGCTCCATGCCGCCGAGGAGATCAAGGAGCTGCTCCACGACGACGATATCCTGGGCACCGATCTGATGGTCACCGGGGAGCGTCAGTTGGAAGGCGTCGGAGTCATCGAGGCGCCACGAGGGACGCTCTTCCACCACTACCGGGTGGACGAGAACGACATGGTCACCATGGCCAATCTTATCGTCTCCACCACCAACAACAACCAGGCCATGAACGAGGCGGTTCGGCATGTGGCCCGGCGCTACCTGCACGGCCGGGAAGTGACGGAAGGGCTCCTGAACCACATCGAGGTCGCCATCCGGGCCTTCGACCCCTGCCTGTCCTGTGCCACCCACGCCCTGGGCAAGATGCCGCTCACCGTGGAACTGGTCGATCCGGACGGCACCGTCGCCCACGCCCTGAGCCGAGGATGACAGCTCCCGTCGTGGTCTTCGCCGTCGGCAATCCGAGCCGGGGCGATGACGCCCTGGGGCCGCTCCTGGCGGCCCGTTTCGCCGATTTCCTGGAGGAAACGGGCCGGGAAGGGGAGTTCGAGATACTGGAGGACTTCCAACTCCAGGTAGAGCACGCCCTTGACCTGCAGGGGAGGGCGCTGGCCCTCTTTGTCGATGCCGGCACCGGGACGCCGGCTCCCTATGGATTCAAGGCTATCCGGCCGGCAAACGGTTACGGCCATACCACCCATGCTTTGGAACCGGAGGCGGTACTGCAGGTTTTCCGGCAGACAGAGGGCGTCGAGCCGCCCCCGGCCTACGTCCTATGCGTGCGGGGGGAGTCGTTCGAGCTGGGGGAGGATTTGACGCCCCAGGCCACCCGCCATCTGGAGGCAGCCCTGGAGCTTATGCAGGAACTGGCCCGAGGCCCCTCTGTCGGGGCCTGGAGCCGGATTGCGGAAAAGAATCAGCGGTAGACCAGGACGGGAATCTTCGAATGGGTCAGAACCTTGTTGGTCTCGCTTCCCAGGAGCAGGCCGCTGATGCCGCGGCGGCCGTGGGAGGCCATGAAGATCAGGTCGCAGCCGGCCTTTTCGGCGACCTCGATGATGGCCTCGTAGGGCACGTCGCTGGTGGTGGAAACGGTGCCGCATTCGACGCCAGCCTCCTCGCACATCTTCTGTACGGTGCCCAGGTATTCGCCGGCCTGCTGGTCAGCCAGTTCGGCGAATTTTTCCGGCGTGGTCGGATCGATGAGGGCGCCTTCGCCGAAGTAGGCGATGGGATATTCGGGCTTGGCGAAGAATACGGTGACCTTGGCGCCGGCCTCCTTGGCAAAGGCGACAGCACGGCGGGCGGTATCCAGGGAAAGTTCCGAACCGTCGGTGGGGATCAGGATATGTTTGAACATTTGAGTTTTCCTCCTCGAATCACTTTGCTGCGTTGCAATTGGTCTTCTTAAGAGTCATGCTACGCCAAGCCGGAAGGATGTCAAACCTCGCCAGGATCGTTGCCTGGCGGCCCGTTGCGATGTTCAACGGGGTGTCTAAAATCAAATGAAGAATTCATCATTTGGGGAGCAGTGCCATGTCTAACGGATTGTCGTCACATATCCACAAGGGATTTCATCTCGACGAAGCCAGCCAGCTGGAAAAAATCGGAAGTGCCATCAACAAGGCTGCCGATCCCTTTGGTGTCACCACTTCCTTGCTCAACGCCACCATGGCTTGGCTGCTGCATCCGCAGGAGCTGGCGCGGGCCATGAACGGCCTGTCGGACGACCTCTTCTCCCTCCAGGGGCACCTCTGGCGGCGGGCCGCCGGCCTGCCCTCGGAGGATGTCATCGCGCCCAACGCCGATGACGCCCGTTTTTCGGACCCGGTCTGGAAGGACGCGGCCACCTGGGACATCGTCAAGGAATGGTACCTGGCGTTGACCCACCGGCTGGAGGATATGTTCTACGAAACTCCGGGCCTCTCCGACAAGGAGCGCCGCCGGGCGGCCTTCTGGCTGCGGAAGTGGCTCAACATGGTGGCGCCTACCAATTTCTTCTGGCTCAACCCACTGGCCATGAAGCGTTGCGTCGAGACCAACGGCGAGAGCTTGGTCAATGGCTGGCGCAACTTCGTCCGGGATGCGGAGGCCAAGACCATCCTCATGGTGGAGCCGGATGCCTTCACCGTCGGCAAGGACCTGGCCACGACCCCGGGCAAGGTGGTGTTCCGTAACCGCATGTTGGAGCTGATCCATTTCGCGCCCACCACCGCCAAGGTGAGGGCGGTGCCCATCGTCATCACTACTCCCTGGATCAACAAGTTCTACATCCTGGACCTGACCGCCAAGAAGAGCATGGTCAAATACCTGACCGACCAGGGCTTCTCGGTCTTCATCACCAGCTGGAAGAACCCGACCGCCGACATGGCCGACGTGCGCCTCGACGATTACCTGACCGAGGGCGTGGACCAAGTGGTGCAGGTGGTTTGCGACTTCTGCAAGGTGCCCAAGGTACATCTGGTCGGCTACTGCATCGGCGGCACCCTCGTCTCCACCTACATGGCCTGGGCTAACCGCCACTACGGCAAGGACAAGGTGCCGGTAGCCCACTGGACCCTGTTCACCACTCTGACCGACTTCTCCCGGCCGGGGGATATCGAAGTCTTCGTGGATGAGGCCAGCATCGAAGCCCTGGAAGAGTCCATGGCCAAGAAGGGCTACCTGGACGGCGCCGAAATGGCCACCTCCTTCCGGATGCTCCGCTCCAACCCCTTGATCTGGCACTACTGGGTGCACAGCTACCTCCTGGGCGAGCCCCTGCCGCCCTTCGATGTGCTGTTCTGGAACATGGACACCACCCGCATGCCCCAGGCCATGCACTCCTATTACCTGCGGCAGATGTACCTGGAGAACAACCTCATCAAGCGGGACAAGCTCACCATCGCCGGGCAGCCCATCGACCTGGATCAGATCACCCAGCCCCTCTACGCGGTGACCGCCGAGGACGACCACATCGCCCCGTGGAAGCAGTGCTACCGCATCCGCAAGTACATCAACGTGGCGGCACCCATGCGCTTCGCCCTGTCCACCTCGGGCCACATCCTGGGTATCGTCAATCCACCGGTGAATCCGCCCAAGCGGGCCTACTGGATCGGCAACCCGGAGCGCAACGAGCATTGGGAACAGTGGAAGGACCGGGCGGACTACCGGCCGGGAACCTGGTGGGAAGACTGGGTGCAATGGCTCAACGCCGGTTGCGGCGAACTGGTGGATGCCTATCCGGCCACCCGCCGCAACTATCCGGCCCTGGCCGACGCGCCGGGAACCTATGTCCTTGAAAAATGAAAGGTATCGGGCCCGGGGGTAATGTAGGTCACCAACGGCGCCGTTACACCCATGGGGAAAAAGCCGGTATTGGCATGACCGGCTTCCCGGCTCGCCGGAACCCTTCTTCCTTCACCCATTCTTGTCCGGCCAACTCCAGGTCGGCATCGTGAATTCCTGAGGGGTTGCGCCGGTCCTATCGTGACCGGCGTTTTTTGACAGGAGTCAAGGCCGCCGGTCAAGCGCGCCCTGAGAATGGCGTCGTCCCCAACCCAGAGTGAAAACGATGACCAGCATCCGTACCTTCATGGCAGACGACCATCGCCACTGCGACGATCTCTTCGCCGAAGCCGAACAGGCCGCCGCCAAGAACGATGCCGCCAAGGCCCTGGCTGCCTTCCAAACTTTCCGGAATGCCACCCTGGCCCACTTCGACAGCGAGGAGAAGACCCTTTTCCCGACTTTCGAGGCCAAGACCGGCATGACCATGGGGCCGACCCAGGTGATGCGCATGGAACATGCCCAGATGCGAGGCCTCCTGGACGAGGCCGCCCAGGCCCTGGCCGCCGGCGACGTGGAGGCCTACCTGGGCCATGCCGATACCCTGCTCATCATGATCCAACAGCACAACCTCAAGGAAGAGAATGTGCTCTATCCCATGTGCGACCAGCACCTGGCGGCCGAGGCTCCGGCAGTGCTGCGCCGCCTGGAGACGGAGTTGGCCCAGGCATGACCCATCCCAAGAGCAATCACGTCGTCGATGCCCGTTACCTGGAGCCGCCGGAGCCCTTCGTCCTCACCATGGAGGCCCTGGATACCCTGGCTCCGGGGGAGAAGCTCCTGCTTCTCCTCTTTCGGGAACCCCATCCCCTCTACAAGGTGCTCAAGCAGAACGGTTATGCGTATGAGACTGAGCTGACGGCGGACGGCACTTTCGAAATCCTCATCTGGCGTCCCTGACCGGGGCGCCGCGCCAGGCTTACGATGCAGGCACTCTTGTCCTTCGACCGGGCGCCGCCTTTCGCGGGGCCCCTGCGTTTCTTCCTGACCGCCCCCCTGTTCGGCGTCCTGGCCGGCCTGCTCATGGTGGTCGCCGGCCCCGACATCATGGCTTCCCGCTGGATGCCGGCGACCCTGGCTGCCACCCACCTGATCACCGTGGGATTCATGCTCCAGATCATGGTCGGAGCGCTGATCCAGATCCTGCCGGTGGTAACGGGGGCCAATCTGGCCCATCCCCTGCCGGTCGCCCGGGGAGTTCATGGAGGGCTCTCTGCCGGCGCCCTGCTGCTGGCCTGGGCTTTCCTGTCCGGCACAGCCGCTGGTTTCGCGGCCGCAGCCGTCGTCCTCGGGGCGACGGTCGCCGTCTTCCTGGGGGCGGCCGGTCACGCCCTGTGGGGCGTGCCATCCACCAGTCCGACCATCCGGGGCTTGAAGCTGGCCCTGGTGGGGCTCCTCGTCGTGCTCGCCCTCGGGCTGGTGATGGCTCTCGGCCTGGGCAACGGTTGGCCCCTGGACCTGGCTTCCCTTGCCGATCTCCACGCCGGCTGGGGCCTGGGGGCCTGGGCCGGCATCCTGCTGGTGGCTATGGCCTACGTGGTGGTTCCCATGTTCCAACTCACCCCCGCCTATCCTGCCCAGGGGAGCTGGTGGCTGCCGCCGGCCGTCGTGGCGCTGCTCCTGGTGTGGAGCGGCGCGCTCGTCTTCGGGAGCGGTTCGGCGGTCCGGCTGGTGCAGGCCGGGCTGGCGGTGGCCGGCATGGGCTTTGCCGCCTTTACCTTGCATCTTCAGCACCAGCGCCGCCGAGCCCGCTTCGATGCCACCTTCCGCTACTGGCAGGGCGGGCTGTGGTGTGCCGTATTGGCCCTGGCCATGCTGCTGACGGCCGCCGTCCGGCCGGAAGCGACCGAGTGGCGCGGCTGGTCGTCTCTCTTCGGCATCGTCTTCGGCGTCGGCGGCTTCATGTCCCTGATCGCCGGGATGCTCTACAAGATCGTTCCCTTCCTGATCTGGCTCCATCTGCAGAACGCCGGGCAGGGCAGGGCGGCGGCGCCCAATGTGAACAAGGTCCTGGCGGACGGGCCCATGCAGCGGCAGATGCGGGCCCATTTCGCCGCAACGGCCCTCATGGCTGGCGCCGTCTTCTGGCCGGAGGCGCTTGTCTGGCCGGCCGGCATGGCGTTCGCCTTGGCCAACGGCTGGCTTGCCATCAACCTGTTGTCGGCCGTCCGGCTGTATCGCCGGCACATGGTCGAACTGGGTCCCGTCACGGGATGCTGATGTTCAGACACGTCTTCTTCTCGGCGCCCCACCGCCTCATGTTCGCCGGCGGGGCGGTCCAGCTCCTGGCCGCCATGATCCTGTGGGGCTGGTTACTGGCCGGCCGCTATTTCGGCGTGCCGGTCATGGGCTTGCCCTGGCCGCCTGCCTGGGTCCATGCCGGCCTGATGGTCTTCGGAGTCTTTCCCTGGTTCATCTTCGGCTTCCTGATGACGGCCCTGCCCAAGTGGATGGGGGCCGGGCCCCTGGCATTTCGGCAGTATGTGCCGCCGTTCCTGTTGCTGGCGGTCGGTGCCCTCGGGCTTCTGGGCTATGCCAAGGCCCTGGCCGGCCTGGATGCAGCCTGGTTCCGGGGGGCCATAGAGGCCGGTCTCTGGGGCTGTCTGGCGCCGGTGTTCTTCATCGTTCTGCACCGCATGCTGCCCTTCTTCACTGGTGCGGTGGTTCGACCGTATCAGCCCTACGCGCCGCTGTGGGCGCTCTGGCTCATGCTGGCGGCCCTCGTCGGACATGGCGTCCTGGCCGGGGCGGAGGCGATCGCTTGGCGGTGGGTTCTGGACGTGGTTGCGGCCGCCGTTGCTGTTCACCTGTCCAGCCGCTGGGGGCTGCGGGCTGCCCTGAGGGTTCCCATGGTGGCCATGCTTCACCTGGGGGCACTGTGGCTGGGAGCTGCCATGGCCCTGTTCGCCCTGCAGGGACTGCTCGCCGCCTTCGGCATCGCCTGGGGCGGGTTGATGCCGCTCCACGCCCTGGGTATCGGCTTTTTCGCGTCCATCCTGGTCGGCATGTCCACCCGGGTGACCCTGGGCCATTCCGGCCGACCCATCGGCGAGGACCGCCTGGCTTGGAAGCTCTTCCGGGGATTGCAGGTGGTGGTGGCCCTGCGTCTGGCCGGGGAATTTGCTGGCACCCTGAATGTGTTCGCCGCCCTGGGCTGGCTCGTGGTATTCGGCCTCTGGGCCGGCCATTATTTCCCCATGTATCTGCGGCCGTGGCCGGATGGGCAACCGGGATGAGCTACCTCGCCATCAAGCATATCCACGTCACCTTCGTCGCCCTGAGCGGCCTGGGGTTCTGCCTGCGGGGATTCTGGATGCTGACGGGGTCGCCGCTCTTGCGGGCGCGGCTGACCCGCATCGTGCCCCATGGGATCGATACCATCCTGTTGGGCAGCGCCCTCACCCTGGTCTTCATGAGCGGCCAGTATCCCTTCGTCCAGCCGTGGCTGACGGCCAAGGTTTTCGGCCTGCTGGCCTATATCGTTTTCGGGACGATCGCCCTGAAGCGGGGCAGGACGCCCAGGGTCCGCCTGGGCTTCTTCATTCTGGCGCTGCTGACCTTCGCCTATATCGTCGGCGTGGCCCTCACCCGCAGCCCCGTGCTTTACGGGGCGTGGTGAGTCATCAGGCGCTTGAGGCCCGGGGTGTTGAGGATGCGGATATGCTTTTGCTGCACCGCGATCAGCCCTTCCTCCTGGAAGCGGGAGAAGGCTCGGGACACGGTTTCCAGCTTGAGGCCCAGATAGCTGCCGATCTCTTCCCGGGTCATGCGCAGGTAGAACTCGGCGGGGGAAAAGCCGCGGGCCGTGAAGCGCTGGGAGAGGTTCAGCAGGAAGGCGGCGAGGCGCTCTTCTGCCCGCATGGTGCCCAAGAGCATCATCACCCCATGGTCCCGCACGATTTCCCGGCTCATCACCTTGTGGAAGTGGTGCTGGAGGGTGACGATTTCCCGGGACAGGCTTTCCAGCCGGGAGAAGGGGATGGCGCAGACCTCGCTGTCTTCCAGGGCGATGGCGTTGCAGGTGTGGTGTTCGGCGCTGATGCCGTCGAGGCCCAGAAGCTCACCCGCCATCTGGAAGCCGGTCACTTGGTCGCGGCCATCTTCGAGGAGCACGTCGGTCTTGAAGAAGCCGCTACGGATAGCGTAGATGGAGTCGAACTCCTGCCCGGCCCGGTACAGGAAATCGCCCCGCTTGATGCGTTTGCGGGTGGAAACCAAGTCGTCCAGCCGGTGCATTTCCTCTTCGGAAAGGCCCATGGGCAGGCACAACTCCCGGAGGTTGCAATTGGAGCAGGCGGTCTTGATGACCTTGAGGGATACTTCTTTCGCTGCCGTGTTGGGGGGCATTGTCAACCCGTATTAGCTTGATCCATGTCAACCGCAAAAGCGCGGCATCCGAACATAATCCGCTGAATTCTTGGCGGTATGTTTAATGAACTTCGCAACACAAAATCTAGTTTTTGACCCTCAGATCATCCGTCGGTTCGACGTCAATGGTCCTCGTTATACGTCCTACCCGACTGCCGACCGCTTCGTCGAAGCCTTTGATTCGGAAGCAGCAAAACTCTGGCTGGGGAAGCGGAACATAGGCGGCATCAGCCGTCCGCTGTCATTATACTTCCACATCCCCTTCTGCAACACCATCTGCTATTACTGCGCCTGCAACAAGATCATCACCAAGGATCACGGGCGCAGCGCCAAGTACCTCAAGTACCTGGCCAAGGAAATCGAGCTGCAAAGCGGATACCTGGATGGCGAGCATGAGGTCATCCAGCTCCACTGGGGCGGCGGCACGCCGACTTTCCTGTCCCACGACGAAATGCGCCAGCTCATGGGCGCCACCCGCCAGCACTTCAAGCTGCTGGATGGCGGCGAGTACTCCATCGAGGTCGATCCCCGCAAGGTGGACGACGCCACCGTGGCGCTCCTCGGCGAACTGGGATTCAACCGCATGAGCGTCGGGGTCCAGGACTTCGACGAGGGCGTGCAGCGGGCCATCAACCGCATCCAGACGGAAGAGGAAACCTCCAACGTCATCAAGGCGGCTCGGGCCAACGGCTTCCAGTCCATTTCCGTCGACCTGATCTACGGGTTGCCCCACCAGACGGTGATGGGCTTCAACCGCACCCTGGAACGGGTGCTGGCCATGGACCCGGACCGGCTGTCCATCTACAACTACGCCCACCTGCCCAGCCTGTTCAAGCCCCAGCGCCGCATCAACGAGAGCGAGCTGCCGTCCGCGGATGCCAAGCTGCAGATCCTGGCCCTGGCCATCAAGAAGCTGACCGACGCCGGCTATGTCTACATCGGCATGGATCACTTCGCCAAGCCGGATGACGAGCTTGCCGTGGCCCAGCGCCAGGGGCGGCTGCATCGGAATTTCCAGGGCTATTCCACCTATGCCGACTGCGACATGCTGTCCTTTGGCATCTCCTCCATCGGCAAGGTGGGGCCGACCTACAGCCAGAACGTCAAGACCCTGGACGAGTACTACGATCGCCTGGACAACGGCGTGCTGCCGGTCTTCCGGGGCATCGAGCTGAACGCCGACGACATCCTGCGCCGTTCCATCATCCAGGCCCTGATGTGCCATTTCGAGCTCTCCATCGAGTCCATCGAAAGCGCCCATCTCATCAACTTCAAGGAGTACTTCGCCGCCGAGCTGGCCGACCTGAAGGAATTGGAGGCTGGCGGCCTGGTCAAGGTGGATAAGGACTGGATTAGCGTCCTGCCCCCGGGCCGCATGCTGGTACGGGCCATTTCCATGGTCTTCGACCGCTACCTGCGGGCCGATCGCCAGCGGACCCGGTACTCGAAGGTCATCTGACCTTCCTTCGCACGAAACCGGAAGCCGAGAGGAAGTACACTCTCGGCTTTCGCTTTTTCTGAACTTCGAGCAATGCCTGATACTGGCCTCATCGCCCTGTTCCTGGTCGGCCTCCTGGGAGGCACCCACTGCGTCGGCATGTGCGGGGGCATCGTCGGTGCCCTGTCCATGGGCGGGCAGGCCCGCTGGTCCCTGCATCTGGCGTACAACGGCGGGCGCATTGTCTCCTACGCCGTGGCCGGCGCCATCGCCGGTGCCCTGGGCAGCGCCAGCCTGGGGCTGGAAGGGCAGTTGCCGGTCCGGATGGCTCTCTACGCCCTCGCCAATTTCATGCTGGTGGCCCTG
>DASRUX010000171.1:0-8809 GCA_035655235.1 Rhodocyclaceae bacterium
GGGGCGGTGACTGGGGCGCCGGAACACCCGGCCAGGATGGAACCCAGTAGCGCCGGCGCCAGGATGGCGAGCGGTGTTCGAGTGATCACGATGGTCCCCCTTTCCTCACCGCGTGCAGCGATTGCCGACGTTGATCACGTCCCCGAGGATGATGACGCTGATCTCATTGCCGATGCCGCTGCTGACGACCTGGTTGCCGATATCCACACTGCCGCAACCGACCCGTCCGCGGTAAAGGTCGAGCGCCTCTTCCTTGGTGGTGGGGGCGCCCGCGTTCTTGATCTGTTCGTTGAAGTAGTCGCTGTTCAGACGCATCATCTGGGCCCGCGCGGCCAGGATTTTCATGTTGGCGCCATCGTCCAGGCCGGCGGCATGGGCGGCCGGCAAGGACGCGCAAAGCCCCGCGGCGACCAACGCCGCTCCGTAGGTCAGTCTCATGATCGCAACCCTGCAGCAATAAGGGGCGAAAGCCTCGCCCCCAGGCTTACTTGCAGCTCGACGCCTTGCCGATGGTGCCGATCTGCTGGTCGGCGCAGGACTTGTTGCCGACGGCTGCGTTCAGGTTTTCCGTGGCCATGATGTCCATTTCCACGCCGCCCTTGATATTGCCGGATTCGATGGCGCCTACCGACTGGGAAGCCGTGGATTCGTTGCCCACCGCGGCATTCAGGTTCTCGGTGGCTTTGATGTTCATCTCGACCTTGCCTTCGATGGTCGGCCCCTGCTGGGCGATGGCCAGCCCGGCGCAAGAGAGCAGCGCGAGGAGAATGGATGCGGACTTGATGGTTTTCATGATGGTCCTCCCGATGATTGCTATTCCCAATGGGGCCCTTGCCGGGCTCTCCCCCAAACAACTTCAGCGGTTCAACTGGCTCATCCCGTCTTCCGGAAACTCGATGAAGAACAGGTGGTTGGAACTTCTGTCCAGAACCTCCACTTCGATGTCGTGGCCGATGCGCTGGATGCGCAGAACCTCGCCGGTGATGATTTCCTGCGTGTCGGAAAGGGCAAGTTCCAGCAGGCTCCCCACCTGCAGCTTGTCCCCGCCGACCAGGGCCATGATCTCCACCTGTCGGCCGTTGTGGCGATCCCAGGCTTCGAGAGCGCCCGCCAAGCCGCTCCAGGTGCCGAGGGCGGCGATGGCTGCGATTGCGGAGAGGAGCTTTTTCACCATGGCCCCGAGGTCGTAATACCTATATAAAATTTAGCCCTCATCCCGATAAATGAAAGGGGGATTTACCAAAGTCCCCCGACGCCTATGCCCAAGTTCTGCGCCAACCTCAGCTTCCTTTTCGCCGACGTTTCCTTCCCCGAACGCTTCGCCCGGGCCGCCGCCGCCGGGTTCAAGGGCGTCGAATACCTCTTCCCCTACGACCACCCGCCGGAAGCCATCGCCGGCTGGCTGCGGGATGCCGGGCTGGAGCAGGTGCTGTTCAACCTGCCGGCGGGAGACTGGGCGGGGGGCGATCGCGGCCTGGCCTGCCGGCCGGGTAGGGAAGAAGAGTTCGATGCCGGTGTGGAATTGGCTTTGGAATATGCCCAGGTCCTGGGCTGCCGGCGCCTCCACTGCCTGGCCGGTCTGCGGCCCGCGGGCGTGGACGAAGCGGAGGTCCGGCGCACCTACGTTGCCAACCTGCGCCGCTGCGTCGACCGGATGGCGGGAGCCGGCATCCAGGTCCTCATCGAGCCCATCAACAGCCGGGTGGATATGCCCGGCTACTGGCTGGACACCCCCGCCATGGCCTTCGATCTGCTGGAGGAAATCGGCCGCCCCAATGTGGCCGTGCAGTACGACATCTATCACGCCCAGGTGATGGCTGGCGACCTGGCCCGGACCATCGAAGCCAACCTGGGGCGCATCGGCCACTTCCAGGTGGCCGACAATCCCGGCCGCAACGAGCCGGGAACCGGGGAAATCAACTATCCCTACCTGTTCGCCCTCCTGGATCGCCTGGGCTACGCGGGCTGGGTGGGCTGCGAGTACAAGCCCAAGGCCGGGACGGAAGAGGGCCTGGGGTGGATGACGGCTAGCGCCTGATCACCAGAATTTCCACCACCACTTTTTCTTCTTCATGGTGGTCTGGACCTCGTTGCTCCACTGGGCGTACTGGGAGAGGCCTGCGGTCTGGAAAAAGTTGCCGAAGCGCTTGTCGCTGTCGTTGATGTGCAGGGTCAGCCAGTTCTTGAGGAAAAGGAGCAACTCGAAGGTGATGGTGTTGTCTTCCTGATCCAGCTTCTGCTGGAGGTCCTGCACCTGCTTGATCAGTTCCTCGTGCTGCAGCTTGTGGATTTCGAAGCCCGGGTAGTGGGTCAGGCGCATCAGGCTTTCCTCCAGGAGGAAATGGGTACGCGTATACTCGGCCAGGCGGTCCAGGATTTCCCGGGAGGCAATCTTGCCGTGGTGTTCCCGGATCGCTTCGTGGAGCTGGTTCAGCAGGGAGACTAGGACCAGGTGCTGCTCATCCACTTCCTGGATGCCCACCTTGTAGGCTTCGGACCAGTGGAAAAGATCGGTTGCGGACATGCGGGGGGGGGCAAAAGAGGCTAGCCCAACAGTATAAATGGCCGCCTTCTTGGACTCATTGACAAAGGTCAAGGGGATATTGGCATGGCATCGGCGAAGGAAATCCTCCGGAGAATGCTGGACGCCGGACTGGCGGCGGCCGATCCGGCCCGCTGCGTTCCGCCCCATCTGCCCCTGCCGGAAGCCGGGGGCCGGCTGATCGTGGTGGGGGCCGGCAAGGCCTCGGCCGCCATGGCCAAGGCGGTGGAGGATCGCTGGTCTGGACCCCTCCAAGGCCTGGTGGTTACCCGCTACGGCCACGGCGTGCCGTGCCGGCGCATCGAGATCGTCGAAGCCGCCCATCCAGTGCCCGATGCCGCCGGCGAAGCGGCGGCGGCCCGCATCCTGGAGCGGGTCGGTGGCCTGACCGAGAACGACCGGGTGCTGGCTCTCATCTCCGGCGGCGGCTCTGCCCTCCTGGCGGCCCCCGCCCCGGGCATTTCCCTGGCGGGCAAGCGGGCCGTCACCGCTGCCCTGTTGCGGAGCGGGGCGAGCATCGCCGAGATGAACTGCGTCAGGAAGCATCTCTCCGCCATCAAGGGCGGTCGCCTGGCCGCTGCCGCCTGGCCGGCCCAGGTCCTGACCCTGGCCATTTCCGACGTGCCCGGGGACGACCCGACAGTCATCGCCTCAGGTCCGACGGTGGCCGATCCCTCCACCTGTGCCGACGCCCTGTCCATCCTCGACCGCTACGCCATCGACATCGACCCGCATTGGCGGCAGCGCCTGGTTTCCGGCCAGTTGGAAACCCCCAAGCCCGGCGATCCGCGCCTGGCCCGCAGCGATTTCCAGCTGGTGGCCAGCCCCCGGCAGATGCTGGAAGCAGCCGCCGAGGCGGCCCGCCAGGCCGGGGTCGAGCCCCTGATCCTGGGGGATGCCATCGAAGGCGAGGCCCGGGAAGTGGCCAAGGCCATGGCCGGCATGGCCCTCTCCTGCGCCCGCCACGGCCAGCCGGCCAAGCCGCCCTGTGTGCTGCTCTCCGGCGGAGAAACGACGGTGACCCTGAAAGGCCGGGGGCGGGGCGGCCGCAATACCGAATTCCTCCTCGGGCTGGCTCTGGCCCTGGGCGGGGCGCCGGGCATCCACGCCTTGGCGGCGGACACCGACGGCATCGACGGCAGCGAGGACAACGCCGGCGCCTTCGTCGGGCCGGATACCCTGGAGCGGGCCCGGGTGCTGGGCGTCGACGCCCGCCGGAGCCTGGACGGCAACGACGCTTGGGGCTTCTTCTCGGCACTGGGCGATTTGCTGATCACCGGGCCGACCCTGACCAATGTCAATGACTTCCGGGCCATCCTGGTAGGGTTAGAATAGTTTCAAGGGGGAGATATGGCGGCACACGACAAGGTATTCCACACCGACCGGACAGCGCTGGCGGCCCAGTTGAAAATCGTGCTGCCGCCCCATTGCCTTCTGGTGGACGAGGAAGACCTCCGCCCCTACGAATGCGACGGCCTCACCGCCTATCGCAGCCTGCCCGCCGCTGTCTGCCTGCCCGAAACCGAGGACCAGGTGCGGGATATCCTGCGGGTATGCCAGCAGCTCCAGGTGCCGGTGGTGGCCCGGGGCGCCGGCACCGGACTCTCCGGCGGCGCCATGCCCCATGCCGAGGGCGTGGTCCTCTCCCTGGCCCGCTTCAACAAGATTTTGCGCATCGACGCCAATGCCCGCCTGGCGGTGGTCCAGCCCGGCGTGCGCAACCTGGCGGTGTCGGAAGCGGCCGCCCCCTACGGCCTCTACTACGCCCCTGATCCGTCGTCCCAGATCGCCTGCACACTGGGCGGCAACGTGGCGGAAAATTCAGGCGGGGTCCATTGCCTCAAATACGGCCTCACCGTCCATAACATCCTGCGGGTGCGGGCCGTCACCATGGATGGGGAAATCCTGGAAATCGGCTCCGAAGCCCTGGACAGCCCAGGTTACGACCTGCTGGCGCTGCTCATCGGTTCCGAGGGCATGTTGGCGGTGGTCACCGAAGTGACGGTGAAGCTTACCCCCAAGCCCGAACTGGCCCAGGTGGTCATGGCCTCCTTCGACGACGTGGCCAAGGCGGGGGACGCGGTGGCGGCCATCATCGCCGCCGGCATCATCCCGGCCGGGCTGGAGATGATGGACAAGCCTGCCACGGCCGCGGTGGAGCCCTTCGTCCAGGCGGGCTATGACCTGGAGGCGGAGGCCATCCTCCTGTGCGAATCCGACGGCACGCCGGAGGAAGTGGCCGAGGAGATCGCCCGGGTGTGCGCCGTGCTGGAGAAAAGCGGCGCCCGGGACCTGAAGGTGTCCCAGTCCGAAGCTGAGCGCCTGCGCTTCTGGGCCGGCCGCAAGGCGGCTTTCCCCGCCGTCGGGCGCATCACTCCGGATTACTACTGCATGGACGGCACCATCCCCCGGAAGCGCCTGGCCGAGATGCTTCAGGCCATCGCCGGGATGGAGAAGAAATACGGCCTGCGCTGCGCCAACGTCTTCCACGCCGGGGACGGCAATCTCCATCCCCTGATCATGTACGACGCCGCCACACCCGGCGAATGGGAACGGGCCGAAGCCTTCGGGGCCGAAATCCTGGAGATGTCGGTGGCCCTGGGCGGTTCCATCACCGGCGAGCACGGGGTCGGGGTGGAGAAGATCAACCAGATGTGCGTGCAGTATTCCACGCCGGAGTTGGAGGCCTTCCACAAGGTCAAGGCCGCCTTCGACGAGGAGGGGCTGCTGAACCCCGGCAAGGCCGTCCCCAGCCTGCACCGCTGCGCGGAATACGGCCGCATGCACGTCCATGGCGGCGACCTGAAATTCCCTGACCTGGAGCGCTTCTGATGCAGTTTGAGGATTTGGTCGGCAAGGTGCGGGAGTCGGCGGAAACCGGTACCGCCCTGCGCCTCAAGGGCGGCGGCAGCAAGGATTTCTACGGCGGCATGCTGGCCGGCGAAATCATGGACCTGTCCGGCTACCGGGGCATCGTGGCCTACGAGCCCACCGAGCTTTACATCACCGCTCGCTGCGGCACGCCGCTCTCCGAAATGGAGGCGGCCCTGGCGGAAAAGGGCCAGATGCTGGCCTTCGAGCCGCCCCACTTTGGCTCCGCCACCGTCGGCGGCTGCGTCGCCGCCGGCCTTTCCGGCCCACGCCGGCAACAGGCCGGGGCGGTGCGGGATTTTGTCCTGGGGGTGAAGCTCATCGATGGCACCGGCCGGGTCCTGGACTTCGGCGGCCAGGTGATGAAGAACGTGGCCGGCTACGACGTTTCCCGACTCATGGCCGGCAGCCTGGGCACCTTGGGGCTGATCGCCGAGGTTACCCTCAAGGTCCTGCCCCGGCCCATGGCCGAAACCAGCCTGGTGTTCGAAACCGACCAGGCGGGGGCCATCGAACGCCTCAACCGCTGGGGCGGCCGGCCCCTGCCCATTTCGGCCTCCTTCTGGTTCGACGGGGCGCTGATGGTGCGGCTGTCCGGCGCCTCGGCGGCGGTGGCGGCGGCTCGGGAAAAACTGGGAGGCGAATTGTTGCCATCTGCCGACGCTTTCTGGCGGGCCATCCGGGAACAGACCTCGGGCGCCTTCCGAGGCGAGGTCCTTTGGCGCCTGTCCCTGCCGTCCGTCGCCGCACCCATCGACCTCCCCGGCCAGCCGTCCCTGGAGTGGGGCGGCGCCCAGCGCTGGCTCGCCACCGATGTCGAGGTGGCGTCGGTGCGGGAAGCTGCCCGGAGGGCGGGTGGCCATGCCGTGCTGTTCCGGGCACCCGAATCCCTGCGCTGCCGGGAAGGCGCCTTCGCGCCCCTGCCCACCGCCCTGCTGGCCCTGCACCGGCGCCTGAAAAAGGTCTTCGACCCCAAGGGCATCTTCAACCCGGAAAGGCTGTACGCCGAGCTTTAATGGAAACCCATCTCGCCGACTTCATCCGCGACACGCCCGAGGGCCGGGAAGCCGAGGCCATCCTCCGCAAGTGCGTCCATTGCGGCTTCTGCACCGCCACCTGTCCCACCTACCAATTGCTGGGGGATGAGTTGGACGGTCCCCGGGGCCGCATCTACCTGATCAAAGAGGTGCTGGAAGGCAAGGCGCCCACCGAGAAGACCCGGCTGCACCTGGACCGCTGCCTGACCTGCCGCTCCTGCGAAACCACCTGCCCATCGGGGGTGCAGTACAGCCGCCTCCTGGATATCGGCCGCCGGGTGGTGGAGGAGCAACTGCCCCGGGAGGGTTCGGAGCGCCTGGTCCGCTGGCTCCTGAAGGAAGGGGTTCCCCGCCCCGGCCTGTTCGGGCCGGTGGTCAAGCTGGGGCAGATGCTGAGGCCGATCCTGCCCTCAGCCCTGGCCGACAAGCTGCCGCCCGATGCCCTGGCCGAGAAGCGTTCCTGGCCGGCGCCCCGTCACCATCCCCGGCGCATGCTGCTTCTGGCGGGCTGCGCCCAGCCTTCCCTGGCGCCCAATATCAACGGGGCCACGGCCCGGGTCTTCGACCGCCTGGGCATTTCCCTGTTCGAGGCCGAGGGGGCCGGCTGCTGCGGCGCCCTGCGCTTCCACCTCAATGACCAGGACGGCGCCCGGGACGACATGCGGCGCAATATCGACGCCTGGTGGCCCCATGTGGAGGAGGGCGTCGAGGCTGTCGTCGTCACCGCCTCCGGCTGCGGCGTCCATGTCCGGGACTACGGCCGGCTGCTGGCTGAAGACTCCGCCTACGCCGAGAAGGCGGCCCGGATCAGTGCCCTTTCCCGAGACCCCAGCGAAGTTTTGGCGGCGGAAGAGGCGGGGCTGCTGCACCTCCTGGCCGAGGCCAGGGGCGACCGGGGTAAGATCGCCTTCCATTCCCCCTGTACCCTCCAGCATGGGCTGAAAATCCGGGGTGCCATCGAAGCCATCCTGGCCCAGGCCGGTTTCCAGCTGACCGCGGTGGCCGACGCCCATCTGTGCTGCGGTTCGGCGGGGACCTACTCGGTCCTCCAGCCCGGCTTGTCGCGGCGCCTGCGGGACAATAAGCTGGCTGCCCTCACCGCCGGTGCGCCGGCCGTCATCGCCACCGCCAATATCGGATGTTTGACCCATCTTCAGGCGGGGAGCGCTCTGCCCGTGAGACACTGGATTGAATTGATCGACGAGGTATTGCCATGGCAGCAGTGACAGCGGGGAAGGCTTCCCTCGCCGAGGTGATAAAGACCTTGGACGAGCCGGCAGCGGGCATGGTCCGCCGGCTCCTGGACCAGGGCGTGAAGATTCCTCCCCAACCGCGGGTCCTGGAGGAACTGCGGCAACTCCTGTTGCGCCGGGAATTCGACGTGCGCCACCTCGCCCGGGTCATCAACCGGGACGCGGGGGCGACGGCCATGCTCTTCAAAATCTGCAAGAGCGCCGCCTACCGCCAACACCATCCCTTCGATTCGGTGGAGCAAGTGCTCCATGCCCTGGGGGTCAAGCAGACCTTCAACCTCATCCAGGCCATCTCCCTGTCCGGCATGGTGGATGTGAAGCGCCATCCTCTCGCCTACGAGGCATTCTGGGCCCGCTCCCAGGCGGTGGCCCAACTGGCCATGCTCATCGCCGACGATCGCATCTCGGTGTGCAACATCTTCCCGGACCAGGCCTACCTGGCGGGCATCTTCCACGACTGCGGCGTGCCGTTGCTGATGCAGCGCTTCCCTAGCTATTGCGCCGAAATGCAGCTCGAAGAGCCGGGCCGCTGGATCGAGCTGGCGGACGAGGATCGGAAATTCAATGCCGACCATTGCGTGGTGGGCTACCTGGTGGCCAAGTACTGGCACCTGCCGGACTTCATCTGCGATGCCATCCGCAACCACCACGACATCGCCGGTATCGGCATGCACGCCTCTCGGTCCATGGTCGCCATCCTGCAGATGGCCATCGAGGTCTATTACCGGGACCTGCGGGTCGAGAACCGCGAGTGGGCGCAGGTGAAGGATGAAGTCCTGGCGGAACTAGGTGTTCACCACGATGACTTTTCGGAGTTGGTTGACGTTATTCTTGAGCGTTACCACGAACAACAATAGGGAAGGCCATGGAACAGTACTTCACCGACAGCCAGGGAAGGCGGCAGCCGGATCGGCGAGCCAATCCGCAATTGCGCGATCTGTTCGACAGCGCCTACGCCATGGTCGAGCCCTTCTTCGATCCGAATGCGGGGTGGGGCGGGCATTCCCTGGAACATCTGGCCTTCCGGGTTCTGCGGGAGAACTTCCCCCAGCTCTCGGCCGAGGAAGTCCACACCGTCATCGTCGCCGCCCACCGGGTCTATATCG
>DASRUX010000172.1:0-3360 GCA_035655235.1 Rhodocyclaceae bacterium
ACCCGCTCCCTGAAGCGCGCCATCGACGAGGATCGCAGCCACCTGGAATTCGGCCAGACCTTCCTTGCGACCGTCGCCTCCGCCGCGCCCTTCGTCGGCCTGTTCGGCACCGTCTGGGGCATCTACCACGCCCTCATCGCCATCGGCATGTCCGGTCAGGGAACCCTCGACAAGGTTGCCGGCCCGGTGGGCGAAGCCCTGATCATGACCGGCATCGGCCTCGCCGTCGCCATCCCGGCCGCCATCGCCTACAACGCCTTTGCCCGGGCCAACCGCAATACGCTTTCCCGGCTCAATTCCTTCGCCTACGACGTGTTCGCCTTCCTGGCCACCGGCATCAAGACCTCCGCCATGCTCACCGACGCCCGGGCCACCAGCGAGCGCATGATCGCCCTCGCCCGGGGCCTCGCCGCCCACCCCGGCCTCAACCTGCGCTAAGGACGACGATCATGGCCTTTGCAAGCCTGGATAGCGGCGACGACAACGAGCCCCTGGCCGAGATCAACATGGTGCCGCTGATCGACGTGATGCTGGTTTTGCTCATCATCTTCATGGTGACGGCGCCGCTCCTCACCCATTCGGTCAAGGTGGACCTGCCCAAGGCGTCCTCAACGCCCAATGTGACCAAGCCGGACAACGTCCAGCTCGCCATCGACGCCAACAGCCAGGTGTTCTGGAACGGCGAGGCGGTGGATGGGGCCCGGTTCGCCGAGCGCCTCAAGGCCGCTGCCGCCCAGCAGCCCCAGCCGGAACTCCATATCCGCGCCGAGCGCACCACCCCCTACGAAAAGGTCGCCCAGGTGATGTCCGAGGCGGCCCGGCAGGGATTGGTCCGCATTGGCTTCGTCACCGACCCGAGCGGGAGCCGATAGCTCCGCCCGGACAAGTTTTTCCATCCGTTTCAACCGGCAAGCCAGGTGTCTCCCAGCCAGCCGCAACCCGCTAGGAGTCACCTGATGTCTTGCAACCCCAAACTGAAATTTTCCGTGGTCGCCGTCCTGGCCGCCCTGGGCGCCCAGATCGCCCTGGCCGAGGAGCAGACCCTTTCCGCCGTCAATGTCCAGGGCCAGGCCGAGCGGGCTGACGGGCCGGTCCAGGGCTATCGCGCCACCCGTTCCGCCACCTTCACCAAGACCGACACGCCCTTGAAGGAAGTGCCGGCCTCGGTCTCCGTGGTTCCCGCCGAACTCATGAAAGACCAAGCCATGGAGAGCATGGCCGACGTGCTGCGCTACGTGCCCGGCGCCACCGCCCACCAGGGCGAGGGCAACCGGGACCAGGTGGTTCTGCGGGGCAACAGCACCACCGCCGACTTTTACGTGGATGGCGTGCGGGACGACGCCCAGATTTTCCGCGATCTCTACAACCTGGAGCGGGTCGAGGTCCTGAAGGGCCCCGGTGGCATGATCTTCGGCCGGGGCGGCGCCGGCGGCGTGATCAACCGGGTGACCAAGAAGCCGGTATTCGGCCATGTGGGCGAGGCCAGCGTCACTTTGGGTAGCTGGAGCCAGCTGCGGGGCACGGTGGATATGGGCGAGAAGCTGAACGACTCCGCTGCCTGGCGCCTGAACGTCATGGCCGAAGGGGCGGACAGCTTCCGGGATGGCGCCGACCTGAAGCGCTACGCCGTCAATCCCAGCGTCACCTTCCTCCTGAGTCCCGAGACGGCCCTGACCTTGAGCTACGAGCACGCTCACGACGAGCGCACCGCCGACCGGGGCGTGCCGTCCCAGAGCGGCCGGCCCTTCAATGCCGACCGCAGCACCTTCTTCGGCAACCCCCAGCAGAGCGATTCCAAGATCACCGTCGATAGCCTGTCGGCGGTGCTGGAGCACGATTTCGGCGGCGGCATCCAGGTCAAGAACAGCTTCCGGGTCGCCGAGTACGACAAGTTCTACCAGAACGTCTATCCGGGCAGCGCCGTCAATGCCGCCGGCAACATGACCCTGTCGGCCTACAACAACGCCAACCAGCGGACCAACGTCTTCAACCAGACCGACGTGACCGCCAAGTTCAACGCCGCCGGCTTCGAGCACACCCTGCTGGCGGGCGTCGAGCTGGGCCACCAGGACAGCACCAACAAGCGCATGACCGGCTTCTTCGCCGGTTCCGCCACGCCGGGCAGCACCACCGCCAACAGCGTCTCCGCCGGCAATCCGCGCTTCAATGGCGTCATCACCTACCGGCCCAACGGCACCGATGCGGACAACAACGTCCAGGCCGACATCGCTGCCGCCTACCTCCAGGACCAGGTGGCCCTCACCAAGGAATTGAAGCTCCTGGCCGGCCTGCGTTTCGACCACTTCAAGGTGAAGTTCGACGACCGCCGCACCCTGGTGGCCGCCACCGACATGGCCCGCACCGACAACGCCTGGAGCCCGCGCCTGGGCCTGATCTGGTCGCCCACCGCCGCCTCCACCTACTACGCCAGCTACAGCTACGCCTTCCTGCCCTCCGCCGAGCAGCTGAGCCTGGCCACCTCCGTCGCCGACCTGGCGCCGGAAAAATCCACCAACTACGAGGTGGGCGGCCGTTGGGACGTGTTGCCCAAGCTCACCCTGTCCGCCGCCGCCTTCCGGCTGGACAAGGACGACGTCCGCTCCCGGGACCCCAACGGCGGCGGCTTCTTCGTCAAGACCGGCCAGCAGCGTACCGAGGGCGTGGAATTGGGCCTGCAGGGCCAAGTGGCCCGCAACTGGATGGTCTATGCCGGCTACGCCAACCTGGATGCCCGGGTGACCAAGGGCCTCAACACCGGCACCACCGCCAACAACGCCAGCTACTACGGCCCCGGCAGGAAGATCGGCCTGGTGCCGGAGCACATGCTGTCCGTGTGGAACCGCTTCGAAGTAGGCGGCGGCTGGGGAGCCGGCCTGGGGGTGATCTACCAGTCCGCCTCCTACGCCTCCATCAGCAACGCCGTGAAGCTGCCGGGATTCGTGCGCACCGACGGGGCGATCTACTACACCTTCGCCGGCGGCAAGACCCGCCTCGCCCTCAATATCGAGAACCTGGCGGACAAGAAGTACTACCCGACCGCCGACGGCGACAACAACATCAGCCCGGGCGCCCCGCGCAATGCCCGCCTGACCCTGTCCACCGCCTTCTGACCGATCACCGTTTCGGCAGACGCAACAGCCCCCGCCCGGGGGCTGTTTTCATTTCAGCCGGCGTAGGCGGCCTTGAGGGCCGCAATCATGTAGCCATGGTCCAGGACCCCGGCGCTCTCCCGGACGCTATGCATGGCCCACATGGGGGAACCCACATCCACCGTGGCCATGCCCAGGCGGGCGGCGACGATGGGGCCGATGGTGCTGCCGCAGCCGATGTCGGTGCGGTGGGCGTACTGCTGGCAGGGCA
>DASRUX010000173.1:0-23395 GCA_035655235.1 Rhodocyclaceae bacterium
TAAAACGTCGTGAGACAGTTTGGTCCCTATCTGCCGTGGGCGCTGGATATTTGAGGGGGCCTGCTCCTAGTACGAGAGGACCGGAGTGGACGAACCTCTGGTGTACCGGTTATGACGCCAGTCGTATCGCCGGGTAGCTAAGTTCGGAAGAGATAAACGCTGAAAGCATCTAAGCGTGAAACTCGCCTCAAGATGAGATATCCCGGGGACTTGATCCCCCTGAAGGGTCGTCGAAGACCACGACGTTGATAGGCTGGGTGTGGAAGCGCAGCAATGCGTTAAGCTAACCAGTACTAATTGCCCGTGCGGCTTGATCCTATAACCTTGTATGCTCCAACAACTCGAGCAATCACAACCCCACCTTCTTCCCCCGTTTTGCGTTCGCCGCACCCCGCGACGAACGGACAAGTTACGCTTGGCGGCCACAGCGCTTCGGACCCACCCCTTCCCTTCCCGAACAGGTCCGTGAAACGAAGCCGCGCCGATGATAGTGAGCTCCTCGCTCGCGAAAGTAGGTCACCGCCAGGCTCCCCATGCAAACCCCCGTCAGCAGAAGCTGTCGGGGGTTTTTGCTTTCGGGCCTCAAGAAATGAGGCGCCTTGAGGCCAAGCGCTGTGCTAGAATTACAAGTGGCGGGTCTCCCCGCATTGCAGGGTGGTGAACCGGGTCAGGTCCGGAAGGAAGCAGCCACAGCCATTTACTGCAAGTGCCGGGGGTTAGGCTCGCCATTTCATTTTCTATTGTCGTGTGGAGCGCATGAGTTATCAGGTTCTCGCGCGAAAATGGCGGCCGCGCAATTTCGCCACTTTGGTCGGACAGGAACACGTCGTTCGTGCTTTGACCCATGCTCTCTCCGAGCAGCGTCTCCACCACGCTTATCTCTTTACCGGAACCCGCGGGGTCGGCAAAACGACCATCGCCCGCATTCTTGCCAAGTCGCTCAATTGCGAAGCTGGCATTACGGCGACTCCTTGTGGTACCTGTTCGGCCTGTCAGGAAATTGACGCAGGCCGCTTTGTCGACCTCCTCGAAGTGGACGCGGCGACGAATACCAAGGTCGACGAAATGCGGCAGCTCCTGGAAAACGCCGTTTACGCGCCGACCCGGGGGAGATTCAAGGTTTACGTCATCGACGAAGTCCACATGCTCTCAAATTCGGCCTTCAACGCCATGTTGAAGACCTTGGAAGAGCCGCCGGAACACGTTAAGTTCATCCTGGCCACGACGGATCCTCAGAAAATTCCGGTGACCGTGCTGTCCCGTTGCCTTCAGTTCAATTTAAAGCAGATGCCTGTGGCGGCCATTTGCGGCCACCTGTCGCATATTCTTGAAGCTGAGGGGGTGCCGTTCGATACGGCTGCTGTGAACCTCATCGCCCGCTCCGCCGCAGGAAGCATGCGGGATTCCCTATCCCTCTTGGATCAGGCCATCGCCCACGGTGCGGGCAAGGTGGAGGAGGGGCAAGTCCGCGATATGCTTGGGACCGTGGATCAGGGCTATCTGTTCGCGGTTCTTGAGGCGCTGACGGGGGACGATGCCGTTCGGCTTGTCGGCGTAGCGGATGATATGGCAACACGGAGCCTGTCCTTTGCCGGCGCTTTGCAAGATCTTGCGGCCTTGCTGACGCGAATTCAGATTGCCCAGTGCGCTCCGCGGGCTATTACCGATGATGAGCCCGAGTCCGCGAAACTCAGGAAGATTGCGGAGTCGTTGTCGCCGGAGTTCGTTCAACTGGCCTATCAGATTGCCATTCAAGGGCGGGATGAGATGCCGATGGCGCCGGACGAGTATTCCGGGTTCGTCATGACATTGCTGCGTCTCCATGCCTTCCGGCCGGAGTCTACCTCGGAGCCCCGCAAGACGGCTGCCATCCCTGTGGTGCGTCCATCCAGTGAAATCAGGAATCGGCCGCCGGCTCCAAGGCCGCAACTGCCTGTCCCTTCTTCTGTTCCGCCCGATGCTGCCCCGGCTGAAAAATCCGGCGCGCCAAACGTTGCCAGCCGACCGTCCGCCTCGATTGAGGATGTCGATTGGCACGCACTGGTTGGGCAGTTACAGATTGGCGGCATGGCCCGCGAGTTGGCCCAACACTGCGAGTTGCGGGAAATTACCGGCGACTTGGTGATTCTACGCCTGGCCCCCGCCCATCGGCACCTGCAGATGAAGCCGGCCCAGGACAAGGTTCAGCAAGCCATGACCGAGCACTTTGGCCGCGCCCTCGGCCTCAAGATCGAATTGGCCGCCGTGGAGAGCGATACGCCGGCGGCGGCGGCCCGGCGTGGGCGCCAGGAGCGCCAGGATCGGGCCATTGCCGCCATTGAGCAGGACCCATTTGTGCGTGACGTGATCGAAACCTTCGATGCGTCGCTCCTCGAATCTTCAATCAAACCCATTGCCTGACGGAGACTAGGAAATGATCAAAGGTGGTTTGGGCGGCCTGATGAAGCAGGCCCAGATGATGCAGGAAAACATGAAGAAGGCCCAGGAGCAACTGGCCCAGATAGAAGTCGAAGGCCAGGCGGGGGCCGGCATGGTGAAGGTGGTGATGACCTGCTCCCACGATGTTCGCCGGGTCAGCATCGACCCGTCCGTGATGGACGACAAGGAAATGCTGGAGGACCTGGTCGCCGCAGCGATCAATGATGCGGTTCGTCGTGCCGAGGCGACTTCCCAGGAGAAGATGGCGGGCTTCACGTCCGGCCTCAATCTTCCCCCGGGTTTCAAGCTGCCGTTCTAAGTGACACCCTCCAGCCTTGAAGCACTGATCGAAGCCCTGCGCTGCTTGCCGGGAGTCGGTCCGAAGTCGGCGCAGCGCATGGCTTACCACCTGCTGCAGCGGGACCGGAAGGGCGCTCAGCGGCTGGGGGATGCCCTTCTGCACGCTCTCCAATCCATTCGGCACTGCCAGCGCTGCAACACCTTCACCGAGGCCGACGTCTGCGAACGCTGCTCGTCGCCCAAGCGCGACCAAGCGCAGCTGTGCGTGGTGGAGACCCCCGTCGATATGAACATGATGGAGCAGACCCTTGCCTACAAGGGGCTCTATTACGTCTTGATGGGCCGGATTTCCCCTCTGGATGGCATCGGGCCCCGGGAGTTGGGGCTGGAGCGCTTCCTGGCGCGAGCCCTCGATGGTTTGGTGACGGAAGTCATCCTGGCCACTAACTACACCAACGAAGGCGAAGCCACTGCCCATTACATTACCGCCATGTTGAAGCCCCATGGGATCAACGTCACCCGCATCGCCCGGGGCGTACCGGTGGGGGGCGAACTGGAGTACGTAGACCCCGGTACTTTGGCTCAGGCGCTACGTGAGCGCCGCCTCTGTTCACCATGACTCAACTCGGATAGACAGCTTTTATAGCTAGTCCGGATGGCGTACAATTACGCGTTTTGTTTTTTTATCCCATCCAATTCCGTTAGGGGTCAGCGTTATGAGCAATCAAGGAAAGATGGACTGCGGAAGGCGGCGATTGATCGTCGCCACCGCGGCCGTGGGAGGGGCAGGTGCGGTTGCCGCACTGGTACCGTTCGTCTCCAGCCTGCTGCCGTCGGAGCGTGCCAAGGCTGCGGGCGCTCCGGTCGAGGTTGATATCAGCAAGCTTGAGCCGGGCCAGATGATGACTGTGGAGTGGCGCGGCAAGCCGGTGTGGATTATCAACCGCACCAAGGACATGCTCGATACGCTGCCGAAACTGGACGATTCCGTTGCCGACCCGAAGTCCGACAAGGATCAGCAGCCGGAGTACTGCAAGAACGAAGGCCGTTCCATCAAGCCGGAAATCCTGGTTGCCGTGGGCATCTGTACCCACCTGGGCTGCTCCCCGTCTTCCAAGTTCAAGAAGGGCTCCGAAGAAGGCATGGACAGCAACTGGCTGGGCGGCTTCCTCTGCCCATGCCACGGCTCCACCTTCGACTTTGCCGGCCGCGTGTTCAAGAACAAGCCGGCCCCGGACAATCTCCAAGTGCCGCCGCACATGTATCTGACCGATACCCGCATCCTGATCGGCGAAGACAAGAAGGGGGCATAAGAATGGCTGCCAATACCAATTTCGAAAAGTACAAGTCCAACGGTACCTTGGCCGGTAACGTGCTGGAGTGGGTCGATGCCCGCTTCCCTGCGACTTCCATGTGGAAGGGCCATCTGTCCGAGTACTACGCTCCGAAGAACTTCAACTTCTGGTACTTCTTCGGCTCCCTGGCCCTGCTGGTTCTGGTCATCCAGATCGTCACCGGCATCTTCCTGGTCATGCACTACAAGCCGGATGCCGCCCTCAACGCCAACGGCGTGCCGGTTGCCTTCGCCTCCGTCGAGTACATCATGCGCGACGTGCCCTGGGGCTGGCTGATCCGCTACCTGCACTCCACCGGTGCTTCCGCCTTCTTCATTGTGGTTTACCTCCACATGTTCCGCGGCCTGCTCTACGGTTCCTACCGCAAGCCCCGCGAACTGATCTGGCTGTTCGGAGTCGGCATCTTCCTGGCGCTGATGGCCGAGGCCTTCTTCGGCTACCTGCTCCCGTGGGGCCAGATGTCCTTCTGGGGCGCCCAGGTAATCGTGAACCTGTTCTCCGCCATCCCCATCATCGGGCCGGACCTCTCCGTCTGGATCCGCGGTGACTTTGTGGTTGGCGATGCGACCCTGAACCGCTTCTTCTCCTTCCACGTCATCGCCGTGCCGCTGGTGCTCCTCGGCCTCGTCGCTGCCCACATCCTGGCGTTGCACGAAGTCGGCTCCAACAACCCCGATGGCGTCGAGATCAAGAAGTTCAAGGATGAAAACGGCCACCCCCTGGACGGCATCCCCTTCCATCCGTACTACACGGTGAAGGATATCGTCGGCGTCGTCGTGTTCCTGATGGTCTTCTCTGCAGTGCTGTTCTTCGCTCCCGAAGGCGGCGGCTACTTCCTGGAATACAACAACTTCTTCCCGGCTGACCCGCTGAAGACCCCGCCGCACATCGCTCCGGTCTGGTACTTCACCCCCTACTACTCCATCCTGCGCGCCATGGTCTGGAACTTCTTCGGCCTGCCCGCCAAGTTCTGGGGTGTGGTCGGCATGGGCGCTTCGGTCGTGATCTTCGCCTTCCTGCCCTGGCTGGATCGCAGCCCGGTCAAGTCCATTCGTTACCGCGGCCCCATCTACAAGACCCTGCTGTCCATCTTCGTGGTGGTGTTCTTCGTCCTCGGCTATCTGGGTACCCAGCCGCCTTCCTTCTGGGGCGAAAAGATCTCCCAGGTTTGCACGGTGTTCTACTTCGGCTTCTTCCTGGCCATGCCGTGGTGGTCCCGCATGGACAAGTTCAAGCCCGAGCCGGATCGGGTGACGATGTGATGAGGATGCAGAACATGAAAAAGTTTTTGATGGCATTGCTTTTCGCGCCCCTCACGGCCCTGGCCAGCGGCGGCGAAGTCCACCTGGATAAGTGGCCGGGTTCGGTCAGCGACAAGGCCTCTCTCCAGAACGGCGCCAAGCTGTTCGTGAACTACTGCCTTAACTGCCACGGTGCCTCCTACATGCGCTACAACAAGCTCATGGACCTGGGCTTGACCGAGCAGGAAGTCAAAGACAACCTGATGTTCACCGCCGAAAAGATCGGTGAGCAGATGCGCGTCGCAGCCCGTTCCGAGGAGCAGAAGCAGTGGTTCGGTGCTTCTCCCCCGGACCTGTCCGTGATCGCCCGGGCCCGTGCTTCTGAGGCCGGTTCCGGCGCCGACTGGCTCTACACCTATCTGCGTTCCTTCTACCGTGACGAGAAGCGTCCGACCGGCTGGAACAACGTGGTGTTTGCGAACGTCGGCATGCCCCACGTCCTTTACGGGCTGCAGGGCCAACAGGCCTTCAACCACGAGACCCACAAGCTGGAGCTGGCCGTGCCGGGCACCATGCAGCCTGCCGAGTTCGACAAGGCTGTGTCCGATCTGGTGGGCTACCTGGTCTGGATGGCCGAGCCGCAGCAGGAATTCCGTAAGACGCTGGGTATCGGCGTCCTGATTTTCCTGGCCTTGCTGTTCGTTCTGGCCTACGCTCTGAAGAAGGAATACTGGAAAGACGTGCACTGATCCAAGCTGATCAGGCCGCGGCATCGCCGGTTCGACATCCGTCGGACCGTCGATGCCGAATCGTTTTTGAGGCTACCGCAAAATGATGAATCTCTACTCGGGTACCACCGATCCCTTTAGCCACCGTTGCCGCATTGTCCTGTACGAAAAGGGCATGGATTTCCAGGTTATCGACGTGGACATGTTCAACAAGCCGGAAGACCTGGCTGTCATCAATCCCCACAACCGCGTGCCGGTGCTGGTGGAACGTGACTTGGTCCTGTTCGAGCCGAACATCATCAATGAATACATCGACGAGCGCTTCCCGCACCCGCAGCTCATGCCCGCCGACCCGATCATGCGGGCTCGGGCTCGCCAGCTATTGATCGGCATGGAGCGGGAAATCTTCTCCCACATCGAGCCCATCGAGAAGAACGCCAAGGGCGCCGCCGACAAGGCCCGCCAGGAAATCCGCGCCCGGCTTACCGAGATCATCCCGATCTTCACCAAGCAGAAGTTCATGCTGGGCGATGAGTTCTCCATGCTGGACGTGGCCATCGCCCCGCTGCTGTGGCGCCTGGACCACTACGGCATCGACCTCGGCAAGAACGCGGCTCCCCTCATGAAGTACGCCGAGCGTATCTTCAGCCGCCAGGGCTTCATCGACGCCCTGACGCCGTCCGAAAAAGCCATGCGGAAGTAAATCGGGTATGGAACTGCCATCCACCAAACCGTATCTCCTGCGCGCCATCTGGGAATGGTGCTGCGACAACGGCTTCACGCCCTACATCGCAGTGGCGGTGGATGAGCGTACCCGGGTGCCGCGGGAATTCGTCCGCGACGGCCAGATCGTCCTGAACGTCGGGGCGGAGGCCACCAACAAGCTCCAGATGGGCAACGACTTCATCGAATTCCAGGCCCGCTTCGGCGGGGTTGCCCGGGAACTGTCGGTGCCCATCGAGCGGGTGGCCGCCATCTATGCCCGTGAAAATGGGGCTGGCATGGCCTTCGAGATCGATGGGGAGAAGGGCGCTTCCGAACAGCCGGGAGAAGAGCCAGCCGCCATTGAGGCCCAGACTCCGCCGGAAGAACCGCCGGAGCCGCCGCGACCCGAAGGGGGGCGTCCGAAGCTGCAACGCATCAAGTAGGCGCCCAAATCTCGGGCGATGCACCAAAGAAGGGCGGTCTGCCGTGCGGAACCGCCCTTTTTCATTGGCAAGTCCTTGATTCTCCGTTATGGCACGGCTGTTGCTGCGCCCGAGCAGGAGAGAAAAACCATGCCCACAGAGATCAAGTCCACCTGCTGCTACTGCGGGGTCGGCTGCGGCGTCATAATCGAAGCTGATGACAAACGAATTGTCGGGGTCCGGGGCGACCCGGGGCACCCGGCCAATTTCGGCCGCCTTTGCACCAAGGGCGCCAGCCTGCATCTGACCGCCAGGCCGGACTACCGCCTGCTGCAACCGGAATGGCGCCCGCAACGGGGTATCCCCGGCCGGGCCATGGCCTGGGACGATGCCCTGGACCACGCCGCCGACCGGTTCGCCGACATCATCCGCCGCGACGGGCCGGATGCGGTTGCCTTCTACATCTCCGGGCAACTCCTCACCGAGGATTACTACGTCTTCAATAAGCTGGCCAAGGGCTTGGTGGGCACCAACAACATCGACACCAATTCCCGGCTATGCATGTCCTCGGCGGTGGCGGGCTATAAGCAAACCCTGGGGGCCGATGCGCCGCCTTGCTGCTACGACGACATCGAAGCCGCGGACCTCATTTTCATCTCCGGGGCCAATCCTGCCGTCGCCCATCCCATCGTCTATCGGCGCATCGAGGACGCTCGCAAGGCCAATCCGTCTCTGCGGGTGATCGTTGCCGATCCCCGCCGCTCGGAAACGGCAGCCGCTGCCGACCTGCACCTTGCCCTGAAGCCCGGCACCGACGTGGCCTTGCTCAATGCCATGCTCCACGTCCTGATCGCGGAAGGTTTCATCGACCGCAACTACATCACCGCCCATACCCAGGGTTTCGAGATATTGGAGGAAATCGTCGCCGGCTACCCGCCCGCGGCGGCTGCCGAAATCTGCGGGCTGGCCGTCGAAGATATCGTCAAGGCGGCCCGTTGGTTCGGGCAGGCCAAGGGGGCGCTTTCCCTCTATTGCCAGGGGCTGAACCAGTCGATTCATGGCACCGACAACAACGCCGCTCTCATCCACCTGCACCTCGCTACGGGCCAGATCGGCCGGGTGGGCGCCGGGCCCTTCTCTCTGACCGGCCAGCCGAACGCCATGGGGGGCAGGGAAGTCGGTGGGCTTTCCAACCTGCTCTCCGCCCATCGGGACCTGGAGAATCCCCGGCACCGAGCCGAGATCGCCCAGCTTTGGGGCGTGCCGGAGGTGCCGGCGAAGCCCGGCAAGACGGCGGTGGAACTCTTCCATGCCCTGAAGAGCGGCGAGATAAAAGCCGTGTGGATCGCCTGCACCAATCCCGCCCAGTCGATGCCGCACCAGGCCGCCGTGCGGGCCGGGCTGGAAAAGGCGGAATTCGTCGTCCTCCAGGAAGCCTTCTGCAATACCGAGACCGCCGATTACGCCGACCTGCTCCTGCCCGCCACCACCTGGGGGGAGAAGAGCGGGACGGTCACCAATTCCGAGCGCCGCATCTCCCGGGTGCGTCCGGCCGTCCCGGCTCCCGGGGAGGCCCGGCACGACTGGGAAATTGCCGCCGACTTCGCCCGCCATCTCGGGGCGTGCCTGGGCAGGGACGATGCTTCCCGTCTCTTCCCCTACCGGTCGTCGGAAGACATATTCAACGAGCACCGGGAAAGCACCCGCGGTCGGGACCTGGACATCACCGGCCTTAGTTACGAGCTGTTGGAGGCCAGCGGGCCGCAGCAGTGGCCCCTACCGGAAGGGATTTCCCGGGGAACCGCCCGGCTATACGGCGATGGCTGCTTCCCGACGCCGAACGGCAAGGCACGCTTCCTCCCCGTCGTTCAGGGGACAACCCACGACCGGCCCGACATCCGCACCCCCATCAGCCTGATTTCCGGCCGCATGCGCGACCAGTGGCACGGCATGAGCCGTACCGGCACCGTTCCCCGGCTCTTCAACCTGGAGGATGAACCGACCATCGCCATGCATCCCTGCGACCTGCGCCACCGGCAGATCGAATCCGGCGATCTGGTGCGGGTGTTCAACCAGCGGGGCCGGATTGTCGTGCGGGCCGTCGAAGGCGAGGGACTGCAGCGGGGGCGGGCCTGGCTGCCCATGCACTGGGGTAGCCGCTTCATGGGGACTCCGGGCGCAAACGCCCTGACCCCCGACGCCTTCGATCCCCATTCCTTCCAGCCCGAACTCAAGCATGCCGCCGTCCAGATCGAGAAAGCCGGTCTTTCCTATCCCCTGGCGGTCGTCCGGCGCTGCGCCGACGTAGGCGAAGCCCTGGCCGTGAAAGAGCGGGCCCAGCATCTGCTGGCCGACTTCCCCTACGCGGTGCTCTCCCTTTACGGCCGTTCCAGTCCCCTGGTAGTCTTGCGCGCCGCCGCTGCCGAGCCCCTGGGCGAGGGGCGGCTGCGGGAAGTGGACCAGGTCTTCGGCCTCGGCATCCAGGAAGGGGCCATTCTCTATGCCGATCTGCGACGCCACATCAGCAAGAAGGCGATCGCGGCGGAAGGGCGCCTGGTGGGCGTCCGGTTGGCCGGCGAAACCCGTGCCCTGGCGTGGCTGAAGGAAGCCATGGCCGAGGACGGGCTTGACGCCAGCCTGATCCGTTTTGCTCTGGCCCCCAGCGCCAAACCCCCCGCCAACTTGCCGACCCGTACCATCGTATGCAAATGTGCTGATGTCAGCGACGAGCAGATCGAAGACGAGCTTCGCCGGGGCAGCAGCCTGGAGGAGTTGCAAGGCAAGTTGAAATGTGGAACTTTCTGCGGTTCCTGTTTGCCCGAAATCAAGCGCATGGCAGGGCGTGCGAACCAGCCGGCGGCGGCCTGAGCCGGCGACAAGGAGAAACGATGAACTATGCCCACTACATCAAGGAACTCGGCCGCGGCGCCGAAGGTTCCCGGGACCTCTCCCTGGAAGACGCCCGGCAGCTCTACGGCGCCATATTGGACGGCGGCGTGCCCGACCTGGAACTGGGGGCCATCATCATCGCCCTGCGGGTCAAGGGAGAGTCCCTGGATGAAATGATGGGCTTCATGGCCGCCATCAAGGAACGCACCCACGGCCTGCGCTTGCCCCACGGCCGGGTCAAGCCGGTGGTCCTGCCCAGCTACAACGGCGCACGCAAGGGGGCCAACCTGACGCCCCTGCTGGCCCTGCTGCTGAAGCGCTTCGGCGTCCCCGTCCTGGTTCACGGCCTCCTGGAGGGCTACGGGCGGGTCACCACGGGCCACGTCTTCCGGGAAATGGGCATCATGCCCAGCACCACCCTGACCCAAGCCCAAAGCTCCCTGGAACAGAACGGCATGGCCTTTGCGCCCCTCTCCATCCTGTCTCCCGGCGTCGCCAACCTCCTGGCCCTGCGGGGACGCATGGGGGTACGCAACAGCGCCCACAGCCTGGTCAAGATGCTCGACCCCTTCCAGGGCCAGGGCGTGCTCATGGCGGCGGCTACCCATCCCGCCTTCATCGACCTGATGCGCGACATGCTGACGGCGGATGGCCGCCGGGCCTTGCTCTTCCGGGGTACCGAGGGGGAGCCCTTCGCCAATCCCAAGCGCCGCCCCCGCCTGGAGTACATCCATGAAGGCCAGTGCGAGGCCATGTTCGAGGCCGAGCACGACAGCCTGCGCACCCTGCCCAACCTGCCCGAGGCGGCCGATGCCCAGCAGACGGCCCAATGGACCAAGCGGGTCCTGGACGACCATCTGCCCCTGCCGCTCCCCATCGCCAACCAGTTGGCCTGCTGCCTCTACGCCTGCGGCTATGCCGAGGATTTCAACCAGGCCAAGGCCATCGTGGCCGTCGAAGGGGCCGGCCTGTCGGCTGCGACGATGTGATTTTCCGAACGGGAACAAGGACTCCGTTGGCCGTTAAGCCTGGAGCCGGGGTTTCCCTTGACACCGGGCGGCGGCTACATAGAATACCTCGTCTATTACTTAGGTAATATATGGGGGCGTCGATGGCGGGAAACCGCGGTCGGGTGTCTTCGGCTTCTCTCCAAGAAAAACCACGGTAACGCCGGTCGCGGCAGCGGCAGGGAGCTTCGCCTGTGCAAGGCGGGGCGGCGCTACCACGCGGCAGTCGATGGGCATACGGGCCTCCAGGAATTTTATCTTGGAGAGACTCTTGCGTTCCCGATCCGCCGGTTCGGCCCCGAAGGCCGCCCTTGTCGTCGCCTTTTCCGCCTTCCTGACTGCTGCCTGCGGTGGCGGTGGGGGCGGCGGTGGGGGAGCCGCGGCACTCCCTGCCCAGACCCCTACGGCAACCAGCACCCGTACCCCGGTGGCAGTATCGGAAGGCGAGATCAGCCGCTCCGCCTACATCAACCAGACCGGCGCCCAGACTGCCTGGCGCCAGGGCTATGCCGGCAAGGGCGTAACCGTGGCCATTCTGGATTCCGGCGTGACGGCGGATTTGGCGGAATTCTCCGGCCGCATCCATGCCGATTCCGGCAATTACACCGATGACGGCCACGGCAACGTCACCAAGACCCAACCGGTGACCGACGACCAGGGGCATGGGACGTGGGTGGCATCAGTCCTCGGAGCCGGCGCCAATGACCAGAAGACGGTGGGCATCGCCCCCGAGGCGACTCTCCTGGCCCTGGGCTTCTACGGCCAGGCGGACATGACCGGCTCCACCTCGATGCTTATCGATGTGGACCGCCTGACCTCGGCCTTCGCCCAGAGCCGGACCTCCGGGGCGGCGGTGGTGAGCGGTAGTTTCAGCATCTCCAGCGACCTAGCCGCCCTGCGCTCCTCCCTCCAGCAGTCAGTGAGGGCCGGCCAGGTGCTGGTGTTCGCCGCCGGCAACGACGGCCAGGCCAATCCCGGGCTGCCGGCCCGCTACGCCAAGGAAAGCTGGGCCAACGGCCAGATCATTGCCGTCGGCGCCGTGGATTCCAACAACCGGATCACCGACTACTCCAACCGGGCGGGGGACGTGATGCAGTTCTACCTGGTGGCGCCCGGCAGTGTGGCGGCGGTGGACAAGAACGGCAGCGTGGTCAATGTCATGGGCACCTCCTTCTCCGCCCCTCAGGTGGCGGGAGCCGCGGCCCTGGTGAAGCAGAAGTGGCCGCAGCTTTCCGGGGGGCAGGTGGCCAGCATCCTGTTCACCACCGCAACCGACCTGGGGGACCCCGGCGTGGATCCCATCTACGGCCGCGGTCTCCTCAATATCGACAAGGCCATGCAACCCATCGGGCAGACCTCCATCGCCACGCCCAATGGCGCTTCAGTCCCGGTGGGCGCCTCCGGTCTGGCGCTGCCGGCCGGCGGGATCGCCAGCAGCATCGTCCGGGCGGCTTCCCGGGGGGCCTTCACCGTCGCCGCCACCGACACCTACGGGCGGGATTTCAAGACCGACTTGGCGCCCAGGATCACCCGGGACGGCGGCTCGCTGGAATCCGACCTGCAACAGTCCATGGCCCGCGCCATCCATGGGGTTGACCGCAGTTTCGGCAACCTCCGCTTCAGCTTCATGCCCATGGTCCAGGGCGGCGGGGATCGGCCCATCGTCACCACCCGCAGCTTCTTCGGCTACGGAGAGAATGACAGTTGGCAATTCGGGGGCGGCTCTACGGATCGCCTGGATCACTTCTTCGGCCTGGACAACCGGGAGGGCGGCTCGGCCCATCCCTACTTCCAGTTCGCCAGAGAAGGCCAGTTCGCAGGCGCCGGGTTTGCCCTTTCCGACTATGCTCGGATGCGGGCGGGAACCCTGGCGTCAGCATCGGCGACGGGGCTGGTGGTGGACTTCGCCTACAGCAGCCGCAGCCGGCTCCAGCCCCGGCCGGAAGCCGGCGACTGGGCCCTGGCCCTGACTGCCGGCGGGCTGGCAGAAAGGGCCGCCGTCCTCGGCATGACCGGAACCGGTGCCTTGGCGCCAGCGCCCGGGCGTTCCAGCTTCACCACCCTGGGCGGGCGCTATTGGCTGGACGGCAACACGGAAATCGGGGGCAATTTCACCCTGGGGCGGACAGAGAGCGCCGATTCCGGCCTGTTGCGCTTCTCGCCCCTGGTGCTCTGGTCGGCGGAGGCCCTGGTGGCCCGCTCGGACAATTGGCTGCGGGGCGATCATTTCACCCTCACCGTCGGCAGGCCCATGGCCGTGGTCAGCGGCAGTCTCGGTCTTGTCCTGCCGGCCCGGGTCTCGGATGACGGCCGCCTGGGCTTCCAGGAATCCCGCATCAACCTGGGGAGCAGCAGCGGGGAAACGCGCCTGGGATTCGGCTACTCGGCACCGGTAAACAAGACCGGGAAGGTAGTCGCCAAGGGCATCTATCGCTTCAATGCCGACAACGATCCCGGGCGTCGGGAGGGGATTTTCGGGCTGCAGTTCCACCAGCCCTTCTAGGGCTCAGGAACCGCCGTCCAGCGACTCGATAAGGGTGAAGAGCCGGCGGTAGAAATCCGGATCGGAAATGGTTTCCTCTCCGGTCTTGACCAACTGGTCCTTGTCGGTGGCCCACGGCAGGGACACGGAACCCAGGCCCGCCAGGCTGACCCCGGCGCTGCTGGCCCGGGCCTTCAATTCGAAGCGGGTCTGCTGGGCGTTGGCATAGACCACGGTGCCCACGTTGCTGGGCAGGCAGACCAGGGAAATATTCAACTTCATCCCATAGTCCGACTGGGGCTGGAACAGCTTTTCACCCCGGATGTTCTGGGGCTTGGAATCGTCCACCTGGTAGCCCTGGCTCAGGAGGGCACGTTTCGCCACTTCGCAGGCGGCCGCCGGCTGCCGGGTGCTCCAGTACTCGAAGGGAGACTCCGGATTGAAGGCTTCGGCGCGATAGGCTGGGGGCGGCGGCGTGGTACAGCCGGCCGCCAGAAGAAGCGCCAGGCAAAGCCAGAAGGAGAGACGCGAAGGACGAAGCATGGATCGCATGGGAGTTGGGTCTTGCAGCGGGGTTTTGCAGCAGTTCAGCAGGCTGCATCTTACAACGAAGTGCTCGGGATGCACCGGCTTGGATCGCCTTGCCCTGGGATGGTGCGAAAAGATTGGGGGAAATGCAACGTACCCATTCAAAAACAATAGCTTGCGCTCTGGCATGGGGCTTGCGATTGAATGGGTAACAGCAAGAGGGACCGTCAACGGGGGCGGTCGAGTGGCAACGACGTCATGCGCTGAAAGACTTTTCTCGTCCTCACGGACGCACGCATACGAGGAGCCACCCAATGAAGAAACCCCGTCTAGTCATGGTCGGCAATGGCATGGCCGGTGTCCGCACCATCGAAGAGCTGCTGAAGATTGCTCCGGATCAGTACGAGATCGCCATCTTCGGCGCCGAGCCCCATCCCAACTACAACCGCATCCTCCTCTCGCCGGTGTTGGCGGGGGAGATGACTGTCCAGGAAATCATCCTCAACGACCTCTCTTGGTATGGGCAGAACGGTATCCGCCTCCACACCGGCAAGAAGGTAGTGAAGATCGATCGGGTCAAGCGCCAGGTGATCGCCGACGACGGCACGGTGGAGGAGTACGACCGCCTGCTGTTGGCTACTGGCTCCACGCCTTTCATCCTGCCCATCCCCGGTAACGATCTGCCCGGCGTCATCGGCTACCGGGATATCAAGGATACCGACGAGATGATCGACGCCGCCCGGCGCTACCGGCACGCGGTGGTCATCGGCGGCGGCCTCCTGGGCCTGGAGGCGGCCAACGGCCTCAAGCTGCGGGGCATGGATGTGACCGTGGTCCACCTCGGCCCCTGGCTCCTGGAACGGCAGCTGGACGAGGTGGCCGGGCGCATGCTGCAGAAGTCCCTGGAGGACCGGGGCCTCAAGTTCCTGCTCCAGAAGCAAACTGAAATGCTGGTGCAAGGCGAGACGGCTGAAAATAGCGGCCGGGTCGCCGCCGTGCGCTTCAAGGACGGCATGCAGATTCCCGCCGACCTGGTGGTGATGGCCGCCGGCATCCGGCCCAACACCGCCCTGGCCGAATCCGCCGGCATCCACTGCAACCGGGGCATTGTGGTGAACGACACCCTGCAGACCTACGATCCCAAGATCTACGCCGTCGGCGAGTGCGTGAACCACCGGGGCACCGCCTACGGCCTGGTGGCGCCCCTCTTCGAGCAGGCCAAGGTCTGCGCCAACCACCTGGCCCACTACGGCATCGGCCGCTATACCGGGTCGGTGACCTCCACCAAGCTCAAGGTCACCGGCATCGACCTGTTCTCGGCCGGCGACTTCATGGGCGGCAAGGATACCGAGGAGATCGTCCTCAACGACGCCGCCGGTGGCGTGTACAAGAAGCTGGTGATCAAGGACAACAGGCTGGTGGGCGGCGTCCTCTACGGCGACACGGTGGACGGCGCCTGGTACTTCCAGCTGCTGCGGGAAGGCAAGGACATCCACGACATCCGGGACCATCTGCTCTTCGGCCAGTCGTCGGTGGGAGACGTGGGCCACCAGGGGCAGAACAAGGCGGCCCAGATGGCGGATTCCGCCGAGGTTTGCGGCTGCAACGGCGTCACCAAGGGCACCATCGTCAAGGCCATCAAGGAAAAGGGCCTGTTCACCCTGGACGAGGTGAAGAAGCACACCAAGGCCGCCTCTTCCTGCGGCTCCTGCGCCGGATTGGTGGAGCAGATACTCGCTTCCACCATCGGCGGCGCCTACACGCCCGCCAAGAGCCAGAAAAAGCCGGTGTGCGCCTGCACCGACCATTCCCACCAAGAGGTCCGGGATACCATCCGGGCCCAGCACCTCACCTCCATCCCGGCGGTCATCGCCTTCATGGAATGGCGGACCCCGGACGGCTGCGAGAAGTGCCGGCCGGCCCTCAACTACTACCTCATCTCCACTTGGCCCCACGAAGCTCTGGACGATCCCCAGTCCCGCTTCATCAACGAGCGGGCCCACGCCAATATCCAGAAGGACGGCACCTATTCCGTCGTGCCCCGGATGTGGGGCGGCCTCACCACTCCTAACGAGTTGCGGGCCATCGCCGACGCAGCCGAGAAGTACCGGGTCCCGACGGTGAAGGTCACCGGCGGCCAGCGTATCGACCTCCTTGGGGTGAAGAAGGCAGACCTGCCCCTCATCTGGGCCGACCTCAACAAGGCGGGCCTTGTTTCCGGCCACGCCTACGGCAAGTCCATCCGCACGGTGAAGACTTGCGTCGGCGCCGAGCATTGCCGTTTCGGCACCCAGAAGGCCATGGACATGGGCGTCAAGCTGGAAAGAATGCTCTTCGACATGTGGAGCCCCCACAAGGTGAAGCTGGCGGTCTCCGGCTGCCCGCGGAATTGTGCTGAAGCGGGGATCAAGGACGTGGGCGTCATCGGCGTCGATTCCGGCTACGAAATCTACGTGGCCGGCAACGGCGGCATCAAGACCGAGGTAGCGGAGTTCCTGTCCAAGGTGAAGGACGACGAGGAGGTGAAGGAGTATTCCGGCGCCTTCCTCCAGCTTTACCGGGAGGAGGGCTTCTACCTGGAACGCACTGTCCATTACGTCCAGCGGGTCGGCCTCGACTATGTGAAATCGAAGGTCGTCGAGGACGAGGACAGCCGCAAGGCCCTCTACGCCCGCCTCCTGGACGCCCTGAAGGACGCCAGGGACCCCTGGGCTGAGCGGGTCGAGGGGGAACAGAAGCGCGAATTCGAAGCGATCGAAATCTGAAGGAGAAGGCAATGAGCGACTGGAAAAGGATTTGCGGCCTGGAAGACATCCTGCCCCTGGGTTCCCGGGTGGTACGGCATCCCAAGGGGGACATCGCCGTGTTCCGCACGGCCGGGAACGAGGTCTTCGCCCTCCACGACAAATGCCCCCACAAGGGCGGGCCCCTGTCCCAGGGCATCGTCCATGGCAGGAAGGTGACCTGCCCCCTGCACGGCTGGAATATCGAGCTGGACAGCGGCCAGGCCGTGGCGCCTGACGCGGGCTCCTGCGGCCGTTTCGAGATCAGGGTGGAAGGGGGCGATATCTATTTGAAGGACTAAGGGTTTGCACGGGCAGACACCGGAGTAGGCCGAAGTCATAATGGGGCGTGATGGACATCAAATCCGCATCCCCTCTTCAAGCCCCTGGCCAGCCGGGAAACCTGTCCGGCATCCTGTGGGTCGTCGCGCTCTATGCCGTTTTCTCCGCCCTCTGGATCGGTGCGTCGGACTGGGTGCTGGGGATGACTGTCCGGGACCCGGTCCTGGTGGCCACCCTGGGAGCCATGAAGGGGTGGGGCTTCGTCGCAGTCACCTCCCTGTTGCTCTTTGTCCTGATGCTGCGCCTGGTGCGCCGCCAGGATGTCGGCGTCTCAGCGGCTCAGACGGTTTCGTCCGAGATGATCTCCATCGCCCGGCTGCGCCTGTCCCGCAGTTTGGTGGCCGCCGTGTCGGCGGTGGCGCTGTCCATCCTGCTGGCCGGCATCGGGGCCGTGGCCTACACCCTGAACAAGGAGAAGGCAGAAACCCTCAACCAACTCCGGGCCATCGCCGGCCTGAAATCCAGCCAGATCGCCAACTGGCTGGGGGAGCGCCGCCGGGACGCCGAGGTGGTGAGGGTGGCCAAGATTTTCAACGACGGGATCGCCTTGTGGCGGAAAAACGGGAATGCCGCCGCCCGATCCCGGCTCGTGGACCAGATGGAGGACTACCGGCAGGCCCTGGGCTACCGGGCCGTACTGCTCCTCGATGAGCAGGGGAAGATACTCCTGGGGACCGGTGGTGCCTCTTCCCAGCAGGTATCCGATGCCCTCAAGGAAACCGCCCGCCGGGCGAGTGCCGCCGGCCGGGTCTTGTTCACCGACTTCTACCGGGGAGTGGAAGGCGGGCAGGAGCGGGTCCATCTGGACTTCGTTTCCCCCCTCGGTGCTGCCAGCGGCGAAAAAGGGCTGACGGTGGTCCTCCAGGTCGATGCCCGGGACTTCCTCTTCTCCTACATCCAGTCCTGGCCCCTCGTCAGCCAGACTGGGGAGGTCGAGTTGTTTCGCCGGGACGGGGACAATGTCGTCTTCCTGAACGATCTGCGCCACCGTCCCGACGCCGCCCTCAAGCTCATCGAGCCCATCGGCAACCGGCAGCGGCTGGCGGACCAGGTGGTGGAAGGCTACGTCAAGGTCGGGCAGGCAGTGGAGGGGATCGATTACCGTGCCGTTCCGTCCCTCGGCGCCGTCCAGAAAATCCCCGGCACCGACTGGCACCTGGTGGCCAAGGCGGACGAGGACGAGCTTTACGCAGACGTTCGCCGGGATGCCTTCTGGGTGGCCCTGGCCGATGCCTTGGCCCTCTTCGTCACCATCGTCGTCGGGATCATCGTCCATCAGCGCCGGGAATTGAGCCATTCCCTGGCTGAGCACCGGGAACAGACGGAGAGGCTGCAGACCTTGGAACTCCTCGACGGCGAGCGCAAGGCGGCACAGCAGGCGCGGGAAGCGTACCAGACCCAGCTGGAGGAGACGGTGACGGCGCGCACCCGGGAAGTGGCCAAGCTCAACCTGGAACTCCAGGAGCGGGCCAACGAGGCCGAGGCTGCCAACCGGGCCAAGAGTGCCTTCCTGGCCAACATGAGCCATGAAATCCGCACCCCTCTCAATGCCATCCAGGGCTTCACCCACCTGCTGCAGCGCACGGCCCGGGACCGGTCCCAGCACGAGAAGCTCGACCGCATTGCCACGGCAGCCAGCCATCTCCTGGACATCATCAACAGTCTCCTGGACCTGTCCAAGATCGAGTCGGGGAAGCTGGTCCTGGAGGACGCGGATTTCCTGCTCCAGGACATCCTGGAGCGGGTTGCCGCCCCGGCGCGGGAACGGGCTGAGCGCAAGGGCCTGGCGCTGGCCGTCGAAGGCGCCGGCGAACCGGCCTGCCGGCAGCCTTTGCGGGGCGATGGGGCCCGCCTTTCCCAGATTCTCAACAACTACCTTACCAATGCCCTGAAATTCACCGAGCGGGGGGCTGTTGTCCTGCGCTGCCGGGTCCTGGAGGAAACGGATCGGGATGTCCTGCTTCGTTTCGAGGTCCAGGACACGGGGATCGGCATCGCCCCGGAACAGCTGGGACGGCTTTTCGCCGCCTTCGAGCAGGCGGACACCTCCACCTCCCGCAAATTCGGCGGCACCGGACTCGGCCTGGCCATCAACCAGCGCCTGGCCCGCCTCATGGGCGGCAGCATCGGGGTGAAGAGCGAGCCGGGCGGGGGCAGTACCTTCTGGTTCACAGCGCGGCTCGCCAAGGCCGGCGCTTCGGAGAAAGCGCCTTCCGTTGCACCGGCTGGCGTTCAAGCATCGGAGCCTGCGCCGCTTTCGCCGGAAGAGGGTGGCGGGGAAGAATTCGCCATCCCGGGCATCGACTGGCGGACCGGCATGCATAGCCTGCGGGGCCGGCGGGAGAGCTACATCCGCCTCCTGCGCCAATTCGCTGAATCCCACGCCGACGACGGCGCCGTCCTGCTCGCCAGCCTCAAGGCCGGGGACCGCCGGGAGGCTCAGCGCCTGGCCCATAACCTCAAGGGTGTCGCCGGCACCCTGGGGGCGGCAGATGTCCAGGCTGCGGCGGCTGCCCTCGACGGAGCCCTCAAGGAACAACGGGAGGGAGAGGAACTTCTGCTTCTCGGCGACCACCTGGAAGCCGTCCTAAGGCCGGTGCTGGCGGGCATCCGGGCCGCCTTGCCCGCCGTCGGGGAAGAGGCCGGTAACCTGGATGTGGCGCCCGAGGTGCTGCGCAAGCTGCTCGACCGGATTGCCGCCTTCGCCGCCGAAGACAGCTTCGCGGCCCAGGAAGCCTTTCGGGAGGCCCGGCCTTTGCTGGTTTCCGCCCTGGGCGCCGAACGGGTATCCGAACTGGCCCTCCACCTGGACCATTTCGACTATCCCGCCGCCCTGGCCCTGCTCCAGCGCCTCGACGCGGCGTCTTCCGAAGCCTGAATTCCGGCCTGCTTCGGGCTATGATCCGGAATCCCAACCAAGGAGTCTGTCGTGGCCGTTGCCCTCATCCTTTTCGCCCATGGCGCCCGGGATCCCGCCTGGGCCGAGCCGATTCGGCGCGTCCAGGCCGCCATGGTCGGGCTTGATCCGGCGCTGCGGGTCGAAGTCGCCTTCCTGGAATTCATGGCCCCCACCCTGGCCGATTGCGGCGCCGCCCTGGCGGCCCAGGGCTTCGAACGGATCGTCGTCCTGCCCATGTTCATCGCCCAGGGCGGGCACCTGAAGCGGGACGTGCCGGTGCTCCTGGCCGACCTTCAGGCCCGCTATCCCGCCACCCGCTTCGAACTCGCCCAGGCGGTGGGGGAGAACGAGGCGGTCATCCGGGCCATGGCCGAGGCCGGGCTGGCCCTGGCTCGATAGATTTATACAGGATATTGCTTATTGGCCTCGGTCTTGCTTGGACTGGGGCATGCTAAGAGTCCTCATCATCGACGAATCCCGGGCCCGGGCCGGCGAAATCTGCGCCGGATTGGCCCTGGCCGGCTACCAGGTCGCCGCCATCCTGGCGGATTCCCAGAATCTGACCCGGGAGGTGGAAAGCCTCAAGCCGGACGTCATCCTCATCGAGACCGAGAGCCCCAGCCGGGATACCCTGGAAAACCTCGCCGCCATGCGCCAGAACATGCCTCGGCCGGTGGTCATGTTCGCCCACGAGGCGGAGGACGATGCCATCCGGGCGGCGGTAAAGGCCGGCGTCTCGGCCTATGTGGTGGATGGCCTCGATCCCGGGCGCCTCAAGGGCGTGATCGACGTGGCCCGGGCCCACTTCGACGAATTCCAGGCCCTGCGCCAAGAGTTGGAAGAGGCCACCAGGAAGCTCAGCGACCGCAAGGTGGTGGAGAGGGCCAAGGGCCTCCTCATGAAGGCCCGGGGGCTGGACGAGGACGGGGCCTATCACGCCCTCAGGAAGCTCGCCATGCAGCGGGGCCAGCCCCTGGTGGCGGTGGCCAAGGACGTGGTGGACATGGCCCAGCTTCTGCTCTGACCCTCTCCTAAGATTCAAATTTTCCTCCCCTTTGTTGTGCGATCTCCCCGGCTGTTGCACTGCAACAGTGCATCGGCCCATCCCGGGCGGATTCGACCGGCCTCCCGCCAAGGGCCGTGTCTACTGGGATTTCGGGGAGATTCGCCGGCTGGCACGGCCATTGCGATAGCTAGACCAAAAGGCACGGTCAACGGCGGTCGGGCCTGAATCGGACAAGGACGTCCATCCGTACTGCTGATTGGCGGTGCGGGTGCGGCGTCCTTTTTTTGTTTTCGAATCGAGAGGTCAAGGAGCATGCAATGGAAGACAAGAAGCTTGAGCGGGAGGACGCTCCGTCACTTTCCCGCCGCGATTTCGTATCGGCAGCCCTGGGGGCGTCCCTGATGGCCATGGTTCCCCCAGGCATACGCGGCGCCGCCTGGGCCGCCGGCTCGGACGCCCCCGAGAAGAAGGAAGTCCGCATCGGCTTTATCCCCCTCACCGATTGCGCCTCGGTGGTCATGGCGGCGGTGAACAAGTTCGACGAGAAGTACGGCATCAAGATCATCCCCACCAAGGAGGCGAGTTGGGCCTCGGTCCGGGACAAGCTGGTGAATGGCGAACTGGATGCGGCCCATGTGCTCTACGGCCTGATCTACGGCGTGCAACTCGGCATCGGCGGCCCGAAGAAGGACATGAACGTCCTCATGAGCCTGAACAACAATGGCCAGGCCATCACACTTTCCAACCAGCTGAAGGAGAAGGGCGCCACCGACGGGGCCAGCCTCGCCAAGCTGATCGCCAAAAAGGAGCGGGAATACACCTTCGCCCAGACCTTCCCCACCGGGACGCACGCCATGTGGCTCTACTACTGGCTGGCGGCTCAGGGCATCAACCCGATAAAGGACGTGAAGACCATCACCGTGCCACCCCCGCAGATGGTGGCCAACATGCGGGTGGGGAACATGGACGGCTTCTGCGTCGGCGAGCCCTGGAACAACCGGGCCATCATGGACAACATCGGCTTCACCGCCACCACCACCCAGGACATCTGGACGGATCACCCGGAAAAGGTGCTGGGCACCACGGCGGAATGGGTGGCCAAGTATCCCAACACCGCCCGGGCCATGGTGGCGGCCATCATCGATGCCGGCAAGTGGATCGACGCGTCGCTACCCAACAAGCAGAAAACGGCTGAGACCATTGCTCAGAAGTCCTATGTGAATACGGACACCGAGGTGATAGTGGCCCGGATGCTGGGTCGCTACGCCAATGGTCTCGGCAAGTCCTGGGACGACAAAAACCATATGAAGTTCTACAACGATGGCGCCGTCAATTTCCCCTACCTGTCGGACGGTATGTGGTTCATGACCCAGCACAGGCGCTGGGGCCTGTTGAAGGACCATCCGGACTACCTGGCGGTGGCGAAGAAGGTGAACCGCGTCGACATCTACAAGCAGGCCGCCGCCGCCACCGGCACGCCGCTCCCCAAGAGCGACATGCGCAGCAGCAAGCTGATCGACGGGGTGGTGTGGGATGGCAAGGACCCGGCCAAGTACGCCGGCGGCTTCAAGGTCATGGCCTGACCCGGCTCGAAGAGACCCCAAGGAGATAAGGATGAACGCAATCGCAATGACCGCGGCGGAACAGCCGCCCATCCCGGGCAAGGGAGGGCCGGACAACGTGCTGGCCCTGCGGCCCGAAGCCGTGGAGAAGCCCGAAGCGACCAAGGCAGCGCCTAAGCCGGCGGCGCCCCCCCGGGAACTCATGGCCGACCGGCTCACCCCCCTGGTCCGGGCGGTGCTGCCTCCGATCATCGGGCTGGCGGTGCTGATCGGCGTCTGGTACGTCGCCACCCTGAAGGGGGGCGGCATCCCGGGGCCGGTGCAGACGTGGAAGGAGGCGGTGGCGATCTTCGCCGATCCCTTCTACCGCAACGGCCCCAACGACCAGGGCATCGGCTGGAACGTGCTGGCGTCGTTGCAGCGGGTGGCGGTGGGCTTCGGCATTGCCGCCCTGGTGGGCATCCCCCTAGGGTTCATGCTGGGGCGTTCGGCCTTCCTGTCGGCTATGGTCAATCCCATCATCAGCCTGTTGCGGCCGGTGTCGCCCCTGGCCTGGCTGCCCATCGGCCTCCTGGTGTTCAAGAAGGCCGACCCGGCAGCGACCTGGACCATCTTCATCTGCTCCATCTGGCCCATGATCATCAACACGGCGGTGGGGGTGCAGCGGGTGCCCCAGGACTACATGAACGTGGCCCGGGTGCTGGCGCTGTCCGAGTGGAAGATCGTAA
>DASRUX010000174.1:0-9555 GCA_035655235.1 Rhodocyclaceae bacterium
GAACACGCGTTCATGGCCCTTGATATAGGCGCCGACGGATACCCGGCTTCGGCCGGCCCGGCGAGCATTGAGGGAGAACCACAGGGTTTTCAGCCAGCGCATGTCAGTTCCCCAATCCCCGGCGGTCGAGCCAGATCAAGAACACCAGGAAGGTGTAGGCAAGGCGCAGGGAACCCCGGCCGGCCAGGGCCGACTGCCACTGCCGGCGCACGGCGTCGGCGTCCAGGAAGGGCGCCAGGGTCTCGCAGCGGGCCAGCACGTCGTCGGCCACCGCCTTCCAGGGACCCCGGAAGAGATCGCCCAGGGGCACGGAAAAGCCGTGCTTGGGCCGGTTCCACACCGTCTCGGGCAGGTGGCGGCGGGCCAGTTCCCGCAGGATGGCCTTGCCTTTGTCGCCGTCAAAGTGGGCGGCAGCGGGCAGGCCGAGCACGGTGTCCAGGACCGGCTGGCCCAGGAGGGGCACCCGCACCTCCAGGCCATGGGCCATGCTGGCCCGGTCGGTCTTGGTGAGGCAGTTTTCGGATAGGTAGGTCCACAGGTCCGCCCGCATGAGGGTGGCGGTGTCCATCTTGCCGCCCAGGCCGTCCACGACGTCCAGCCAGCGGCGCAGGGTGTCGGCGCTGCGGCACTCCGCCCGGTGGCCCGGTACCAGGTAGCTGTCCAGGCTCTTGCGGGAAACGGCCCAGGGGCCGACTTCCACCTGGCGGTAGAGCATGCGGTCCCGGCCGGCCAGGGTGCGGCGCAGCAGCGCCCCGGGCAGCAGGCCCGCCTCGACGCCCTGGCGCAGCAGGGACTGGCCGGGGAAGGCCGGGAAGTCGCCGGCCTGGATGCGGTAGCGGCCGTAGCCCGCGAACAGCTCGTCGCCCCCGTCGCCGCTGATGGCCACGGTGACGTGGCGGCGGGTCAGCTGGGACAGGGCGTAGGTCATGACGTAGGCCGGGTCGGCCAGGGGCTGGTCGAGGGCGGAAATGGTAGCGGCGAAGGAGTCGCCGTCGATATCCGGCGCATCCAGCACATGGTGCTCGCAGCCGAAGCGCTCGGCCACGGCCCGGGCGTGGGAAGTCTCGTCGAAGCCTTCCTGGGCGAAGCGCAGGCTGAAGGTCTTCAGGGGACTCGCCCCCGCCTCGGCCATGTAATGGACCATGAGGGAGGAATCGACGCCGCCGGAAAGGAAGGCGCCCAGGGGAACGTCCGCCACCAGCTGGCGGCCGACGCTTTCCTTGAGGGCTCGGTCCACGGCGGTGACCAGTTCTTCCCGGGTCGGCGCCTCGGCGCCGGGGCGGGGAATCTGCCAGTAGGGAGCCATCGCCAGGGCGCCGCTGGCCACGTCGTAGGTCAGCTTGCAGGCCGGCGGCAACTGGCGGACATCGGCCAGAAAGCTGTGGGGCGCCAGGGGCGTCTGGTAGGCCAGGTAGTCCCGCAGGGCCTCGCCGTCCAGGCGGCGGGGGAAGCCGTCCAGGGCCAGGAAGGGGGCCAGGGTGGAGGCGAAGGAAAACCCCCGCACCGTGGAATAGAAGAAGGGCTTGATGCCCAGGTGGTCCCGGGCGGCAAAGAGGCGGCGGCGAACCTTGTCCCAGACCACGAAGGCGAACATGCCGTCCAGCCGGGGCAGCAGGCCCTCGCCCCAGTGGAGGTAGCCCTGGAGCAGCACTTCGGTGTCGGAACGGGTGGAGAAGGTGGCTCCGGCCGCTTCCAGCTCGCTGCGCAGTTCCCGGAAATTGTAGATTTCGCCGTTGAAGACGATGGTGTAGCGGCCGTCCGGCGAGGCCATGGGCTGGTGCCCGCCGGCCAGGTCGATGACCGACAGGCGGGTGTGGCCCAGGCAGGCCTCATCCACGTCCACCAGGGCCCGCTCGTCGGGGCCGCGGCTGTCCAAGGCGGCCAGGGCCTTGGCCGCGCCGGCGCGCCAGGGAGTGGCGACGAGTCCGAAGATGCCGCACATGTCAGCGCTTCGCACCGGCCCGGGCGGCCAGCTTTTCCCAGGCGGCGCCGATCACGTCCGGCCCATAGGGGGTCAAGTCGGCCCGCGCCGTGTCCGGCGGCTCGACCAGGGCCTTGGCGATGGCGGCGGCCAGGGCGGCGGCGTCGCCGCAGGGCACCAGGCAGTCCGGGAAGGCGGCCAGGATTTCCCGGGGGCCGGAGGGGCAATCGGTGCTCACCGCCGGGGTGCCGCAGGCCAGGGCCTCCAGGAGCACGTTGGGCAGGCCCTCGTGGTCGGAACACAGCACCAGCAGCTCGGCCCCGGCGATCCAGGGATAGGGGTTGGTCTGGAATCCCGCCACCGTCACCCGCTGTTCCAGGCCCCGCTCACGGATCATGGCCTCCAGCCGGGGATCGGGATCGGCCAGCAGGACCAGGCGATGGGGGACATCCAGCCGGGACCAGGCGTCCAGCAGCAGGTCGTGGCGCTTCTGGCCGGCGAAGCGGCCGACGTGGATGACGTAGGGCTGTTGCGGCCGGCCGGGGCAATCGGCGGCGGCAGCGGCCCAGATGGCGGCCAGGTCGAAGGGATTGGGGATGGTCACGATGGGGGTGTCCTGCAGCCCCAGACCGGAGCGCAGGTCCTCCGCCACCCCGGCGGAGACGGCCACCAGGCCATGGCGGCCGTACAGGCGGCGATAGCGCTCGGCCCGACGGCCGGCCTTCTGGCGATTGCCGGCGGCCAGGCGCTCCACCTCGGCGGACAGGGTATTGGCGATGCGGCACCAGTGGCGCGGCAGGCGGGCCAGGTGGCAGATTTCGTCGGCCAAGGGGAGGGTCGAGACGATGAGGTCGAAGGGCTTTTCCCGAGCCATTTCCGCCACCCGCCGGGCCAGCCGCCAGGCCATCAGGCGGCGCCCCAGGAAGCCTTTGGAAAAGGAGCCCGGATTCAGCACCTGGACGGGCAGGTCCTCAGGGACGGCATGCCGGCGGCAGTCTTCCAGGACCAACAGCGTGGCGTCGTGGCCCCGCCCCCGCAGGATGCGGGCGATCTTGAGGACGGCCTTCTCCGCCCCGCCCCCGGCCAGGTTGGTGAGGACGAAGGCGAAACGCATTGGGCTCACGCGCTCCAAGCCGGCTCCTTGGCGGCCAGGGCCGCCTCCACCGCCGCGTACACCTGCTCCACCGGGATGTCCGCCATGGACGAATGATCGGAGCCGCCCCGCCCGCACAGGGGATGGTCGATGAGCCGGGCGGCCGGATGGTCGCAGGGCCCGGTCTGGGCGGCGCCGGAGGTGGCGTGGTAGAGGCCGACCATGGGGATGTCGAAAGTGCTCATGATATGGGTCGGGCCCGTATCGACGCCGACGTAGAGGTCGGTGCAGCCCATCACGGCCGCCGTCTCCCGCAGGGTGAGCTTGCCGGCCAGGAGCAGAGCCCGGTCACCCAGGGCGGCCTTCAGGGCGTCGGTCTGGGCCTTTTCGGCGCTGCCGCCGTAGATCAGGAAGCGCGCCCCCGGCCAGCGGGCCGAAATCCTGTTGGCCAGCTGGACGAAGTGATCCACCGGCCAATCCCGATAGCTGCGGGTGGGGAAACTGGCGGCCTGCAGACCCACCAGCGGGTGGGCATCGGCGAAGCCGGCCTGGCGCAGCCTTTCCCGGGCGGCCTGGGCTTCGGCGGGCAGGACCTGGAAGGCGAGCCGGCGGCCGGCCATGGGCAGGCCCAGGCTCTCGGCCAGGGAGAAGCAGTATTCCACCGCATGGCGGGCCTGGAAGCGGGGCTCGGGCACAGCCCGGAAGAGGCGGGCGTTCAGGCCCTCGTCCTTCTGGCGGAAGGCCACCACCCGGTGGGCGACCCGCAGGGCGTAGGCGACCAGGGCCTCGTCGAAGCCGAGGACGAAGGCCAGGTCGTACTGCCTGCCCCCCCAGCGGCCCCGCCAGGGCGCCGTCTTCTTGGTGATGGAGCCGACCCGATGGAGGAAGGGCAGGTGCTCCAGGACCTCCGCCCGGTTGGGATGGGCCAGGGCCGTGATCTGGGCATCGGGCCAGGCCTGGGCGATGGCCCGCAGGGTCGGCGTGGCGAACAGGGTGTCGCCGATGCGGGAAACCTGGATGAAGAGGATGCGGGCGGGCGCCAGTTCCTTCCAGGCACGGCTGCCATCCCCGGGAGGCGCTCCCATTGCTTCCCGGCCCGAATCGCCGCCCTTATTCGGCATAACCCCTCACCAATACCGCCAATCGACTTTTCATGTGGTTGAAATCCCCCGGCCTGCGGCGCAGGCGCGGGCCGGCAGAGATGTTTTTATCGCCCGGGACCAAGGCGGGATGATAACAAATCGACACCGGGTTTTCCCACGGAAAGGGACCGCTTCGGGATCAAGGCGTCACTTCGGGAGGCTGTCGGCAATGGTCCGGGCCATGAGCTGGTAGCCCCGGGTGCTCAAATGGGTGTCGTCGGGTTTGTAGAGGTCGCGATTGGCGGCGATGGCCTCCAGGAACGGCGTCTTCAGGTCCACCAGGCCGGCCACCCGGCCCCGCAGGAGGCCCATCGAGTCCGGATAGCGCTCCGCCGGGGCGGGCTGGGGCCGGACGTGGGCGTAGTAGGCGGTGAGCTTGTCGGGCACCACCGCGAAGGCCACCCGGCTACCCCGGCCCGCCAGTTCGGCGGCGAAGCCGTTGAGGGTGGCGGCCACCCCGTCCAGGTCGCCGGGCGTCCAGGCTCCGATCTTGTCCTCGTCGCCGGCGTAGTAGAGGATGCGGCCGGTGGCACGGCTGGAGAAGAGGTCGGCCCGGTCCAGGCCGGCGACCACCACCTCGCCGGTTGCAAGCCGGCCGTCGGCGGCAGTCTTGGCGTCCCGGCCCAGCACCTTGAAGAGATAGGCGGCGTTGATGCCGCCCCGGGGGAACCGGGGCCGCTCGGCCGCCGTGGCCCCCGCTTCGACCCGAATCGGGCGGGGCTCGACGGATCGGCAGGGCCGGGGAGCCTTGAAGCGCTCCACCAGGTTGCGCTCCACGGTCTGCACGATCACCAGCCGCGGCAGGCGGGGCTGGGCCAGCAGCCATGAACGCCAGTTGGCGAAACAGCCGATGTCACCGTAATCGAAAGTCACCACCCGGGCGCCGGTGAGGTCGGAGAAAGCCGACTGCCACACGTTCTTCTGGGAAAAGGAATCTCCCAGGACGACGACATCCGCGCCTTCCAGGGACTTGCCATTGGCGCGGACGGCCTGGACCGGCTGGGGATCGTTCCAGCCGAACTGCCTTTCCGGCAGGTAGCCGATGCGGGTCAGGTCCCCATCGACGGGCTCCTGGTAGAGGGCGATGCCGAAGCAGGGCAGGAAGATAGCCAGGGCGATGAGCAGCAGGGTGGTCGGATATCTCATGCCCGGCTAGAACTGGAAATACAGGAAGGGGGAGACCTTGCCGACATTGAGCAGCACGTAGCCCAGGGCCAACCCCAGGGATGCCGCCCACAGGCGGTTGGGCGCCCAGGCCGGTGCCAGCCCGATGCGCCGCCCGAGGATCGGCAGGACCAGCGCCTTCCCGGCCGGGGCGGCCTTGCCGTAGCCGAAAACCTGCTGGGTGTTGGGCATCAGCCAGACGATGGCGAGGCCCACGGCAATCCAGTTGAATGCCGTGCGCAGCTTGACGGGGCCGCCCGAGAAGGCCGGGCTGGCGACATCGTAGAGGCCGAACATGCTGCGCAGCATGCGCAGGGCCGTATCGATGGAATCGGCCCGGAACGGCACCCAGGCCACCACCACCAGGAGGAAGGTGAGGACCAGCGGAAGCGGCCCGGGCAGGCCCTTCTGCCAGCCGCAGCGGGCTTTCAGGGCGTCCCAGCCGTGGTTCAGGACCAGGTAGAGGCCATGGATGGTGCCCCACAGCACGAAAGTCCAGTTGGCGCCGTGCCAGAGCCCGCCCAGCACCATGGTGGTCAGCAGGTTGGCGTGGCGGCGCAGGGAACCGTACCGGTTGCCGCCCAGGGGGATGTAGAGATAGTCCCGCAGGAAGGTGGACAGGGTGATGTGCCAGCGCCGCCAGAAGTCGATGATGCTGGTGGCCTTGTAGGGGGAATCGAAATTGATGGGCAAGTCGATATTGAACATCCGGGACAGGCCGATGGCCATGTCGGAATAGCCCGAGAAATCGAAATAGAGCTGCAGGGTGTAGGCGAGCGCCCCGGCCCAGGCCATGGCGGAGGAAGGCGTGTCGCCCCCGGCGGCCAGGGTGAAGACCGGATCGGCGAAGGCGGCGAACTGATCGGCGATAAGCACTTTCTTGACCAGCCCGAAGGTGAAGATGCTGAGCCCCTGGGACAGGGCATCGGCGGAGAAACGGTAGGTTTCCGGCCGGGCGAACTGGGGCATCATCTGCTTGTGGTGCAGCACCGGGCCGGCGATGAGGTGGGGGAAATAGGAGACGAAGAGGAGGTAGTGAATGAAGTCGTATTCCTTCGCCTCCTTGCGATAGACATCCACCAGGAAGGCGATCTGGGTGAAGGTGAAGAAGGAAATACCCAGGGGCAGGATCAACTCCAGCAAGGGAATGGCGGCGCCGGCCAGGCCGTTGACCGAGTTCAGGAAGAAGTCTGCGTACTTGTAGACCGCCAGGCCGGCCAGGTTGGCCGCCACCCCGGCGGTGAGCAGCGCCGTCCGGCGCCGCCTGCCCCGGGAGGTGCCGATCAGGTAGCCGATGCCGAAATTGACGGTGATGGAGAGCAGCAGGAGGAAGACGTATCTCGCATCCCACCACCCGTAGAAGAAGATCGAGGCGGCGGCCAGCCAGAGGGCGGCGAGCTTCCGGCTCCAGCGGCCGATGACGAAAAACAGCCCGAGGACCAGGGGCAGGTAGCAGAAGATGAATTCGTAGGAGTTGAACAGCATTCAACTACCCCAGGCCATGGACTCAGCCGACGGCATGGCCGACGGTCGCGGCGCCATCCACCGCCCGCATCAGGACTTCCATGCGCTGCCGGTGGTCGGGCAGGGCCAGGGCCTTGTCCATCCCGGCCCGGGCGACCTTCTGGCGCCGGGGTTCGTCGCCCAGGTAGGCGGCGATCTGCTGGCGGAGCTCTTCGGGGGTGGAGAACACGGCAATCTCCTCTTCCGGGGTGAAGATTTCCCCCAGACCGGCTGAATACTCGGTAAGCAGCAGGGGGCCGCAGCAAGGCACATCGGCGACGCGCAGGGTGGTCCCCGTGGCCTCGTCGTTTTCCCACTGGTTGATATTCACCACGATCCGGGCTTCCCGGTAGAGGTCCCGCAGGGCGTCCCCGTACAGCTTGTTGGCAATCACCGCCTCGGCCAGGCGCGGGCAGGCGTCCCGGGTCTTCCGGCTCCAGCCGGGGCCGACGATAGTGAGCTTGAAGTCGGCGATGGCTTCCAGGAAGCGCTGGCGCTTGGGGGTCCAGATGCCGACGAAAACCACGTCCCGCTTAGGGGCCGCCGGCGTGGGCGGCGGCGAGAAGCGGCTGAGGTCCTTGGCGTAGGCCGGCAGGTATTCGATGCCGTCCTGGGCCAAGTTGCGGTGGATGCTGAAATAGGCGTCGAAGAGGGGCCGTTCGGCCTCGATCTTGTGGATGGTGCGCAGGTCCTTGATCCACCAGCAGGCCAGGAAGGCGCCCCGCTCCCGGGCGGCCCGCAGGAAGGCCGGATCGACATCGTTGCCCCGCACTACCAGGACCATGTCGGGCTTCTCCTTGTCCAGGCAGGCCATGGCTTGGGCGGTGCGGACCTGGCGGTCCTCTTCCTGGAAGCGTTCCGCCAGGCGCTTCTTCATCCCGACCACCTTGGCCAGGGACTTGAGGAGGCGCCGCTTCAGGGCCTGCCGCTTGCTGACGTGGTCCTCGGTGTCGATGCGGACGACCTGGTGCCCAAGGGCCTCAAGGGCGTCGGCGCACTGGATGGAGAGCGGAATGACCCGGGAGGTGAAGTCGCCGCAGATAAGCACCTTGTGCTTAGCCATGGCTCCGGTCCTGGCGGAGGATGATGCCGATGGTGTCGCCGTCCCGCAGGCGGTTGAGCCGTTCGGCCTCGGCCTGGAAGGCTTCCAGCTCCTCGGCGGTGAAATGCTCCAGGAGGCGCCCCTGGTGCTCCACCAGGGACAACCGGCGGAGGAAAAGCTCGCTGCCGTAGAACTGCCGGGAGCCGGAATCGTAGAAGGTCCGCACCGGGGTCAGCCCCAGTTCCTTGGCCAGGATGCCGATGCTGCCCACGGAATGGATGAAGACGTGACGCGGCGCATCCAGGCTCACCCAGGCGGGGCCGTAGCGGCGCCAGGCGAAGCAGCCGGCCACCGGGACGCGCAGGAGGATATGCCCGCCTTGCCGGACATGGCTGGCCACCGTCGCCAGGGCGCCCCGGGGATCGCTCATGTGCTCGAAGGAATGGTGGAGCATGGCGAAGTCGAACTGGCCGTCCAAGTCCTCGATGGCCGCCTTGCGCACCACCAGTCCGCTATCGTAGGTCACGTCGCCGGCCAGGTGGGGGTCGATCCCGGTAACCTGGCCGAAGCCGTCCCGGCTCATGCGGTAGATGAGCTTGCCGGCGCCGCAGCCGATGTCGACGATGCGGGAGTCGGTGGAAAGCCCCAGGTTCTCCAGGTAGTCGAAATAAGGCGGCCGCTTGGAAAAGCGGGCCAGGAAGCGGCCCACCGGCGAGCCCCGACCCAGGAGGGCGTCGCTGCGCTGCCGCCGCATGCGGGTGACGAAGCCGTTCTGCTGGCGGTTGCGGGGGGCGGAGAAGGAATAGTAGTCGTCCGGGTAATAGCGCCCCCAGTCGTCGGGAACGTCCATCAGGCTGAGGCAGCCGCAGCCGGCGCATTCCAGGTAGCGGAAGCTTTCCTGGGTGCCGAACTGGAGTTCGGCGACCCGATGGACCCGGTTGCCCTCGCCGTTGGCGCAGATGGGGCAGGCGTGGCTGCCGGCGCTTGCTTGTTGTTCTTCCATGGCCTTGTCCTCAGCTTCCCCGCAGGCGGCAGTAAAGGGCGCCGACCAGGGGCCGGGCGTACAGGGCGGTGCGTCCCGCCAGCCAGTCGCCGCCCCGCTCCTTGGTGACGATGCGGCCGATGCGCCGGGTGTCCCCGCCCGGCCGGTTGATACGCTTTTCGGTGGTGTAGAGATGGTCGAAGCCGCATTCCACGGCGGCGTCGATGTAGGCGTCGTCGTAATAGCCCTGGGGCCAGCACAGGTGCCGGGAATCCCGCCCCAGGCGCTCCGCCAGGGTGCGACGGGAGGCCGTCAGGTCGGCGACCAGGGCCGCCCGCCGGGCCGCCGGGTCTTCGATCTGCTGGTCCCAGCGGGTGTGGCTGTGGGTGTGGGAATGGAACTCGAAGGCCCCCGCCCCGGCCATGGCCTCCACCTCGGACCAGCGCAGCATCACCGAATCGGTGTCGCCGGCGGCGATCCGCTGCTTGCAGGCGTTGTGGTTCGGGGTTTCCAGGTCGCCCTGGCGGGCGGGGCCGTCCCCCAGCCAGCCGGTGACGATGAAGAGCACCGCCTTCATGCCGAATTCCCGCAGTACCGGGAAGGCATGGACGTAGTTGTCCAGGTAGCCGTCGTCGAAGGTGATGACGCAGGTCTTGGCCGGCAGGGGCTCGCCCCGGTAGAAGCGCTCCACCTCGTCCAGCCCCGCAG
>DASRUX010000175.1:0-13306 GCA_035655235.1 Rhodocyclaceae bacterium
ACCGCACTTGGCGGTAACCCCGGTAGTGGTTGCAGCCGGGTTGCTGGGCAGGGTCACCGTGTACTGGAACACGCCACCGGCGGTCGTCGTCCCGTTGAACGTACCGTTCAGGAAGGACTGGCTCGCTCCCTCCACCGTAGCGCTGGTCGTCCCGACCGGCACGCCGGTGACCGAGACGGTGGCCGTCGCCCCGGCCGTGGTCGTGCTGAGGGTGATGGTCGGATTATTGACCTTGGCTGCCACCGCCGCGACCGTTGCCCCGGTGACAGAGGTCGCCGGTGACTCGCTGACCGTATAGGTAAAGGTATTGGTAGTTGCCGTCAGGATGGTCTGGGTGCCGTTGTAGGGAGAAGACGTCGGCTGGGCGCCGGCGATGATGACGGAATCCCCAGCGCTCATTCCATGGGCACTTCCGCTGGTTGCGGTCACCGTATTGCCGGAACGGGCCAAGGTCACTGAGACAGCACCGCTCGGCGCAGCCAAGGCGGCAGTCAATTCGGTGTTGGAGGTATCGAAGACGTTGCCGCTCAAGGTCTTCTGGGCAACTGTCGCGTCGCTCGCCTGGCAGTTGGTCAGACAAGTGTAGAGGGTGCGGCTGTCGGCACTCGACGTGCCCCAGGTCGTACGCAGCCGCTGGGCGGCGCCCCCCCGCTCCACCGACGGACCATCCGGGGAATCGCTGGCGCTGCCCGACAGGCTTGGGGAGAAGCCCCAGTAGTTGGAACTGGTCGTCCAGAAGCTGATGGCCGAGAGATCGATGAAGCCGCTGTTGAGGTACTGGTCAATGGCCGGCTTGTTGTTGCGGTCGGCCAGGAAGAGCTTCAAGGTGTCGCCGGTACAGGTGGGCACGGCGTCGGTGTTGCCGGCCTCCCGGTCGATGCGCTCATCCCCTGCTGCGCCCACGTTGTCCACCAGGTCGTTGCTGTTGGCGTCGCAGTAACGGGCAAAGCGATATTCCTTCAGGTTTCCGTACCAACGCGGACGAGCCTGGCCGTCCGGACGGAATACGCCGATATACACCTGGTTTTCGTAGGTTCCCTGGGTGTTCACCGACACCGGCAGCGTCGCAGACGCGAACACGCTATTGACGGACTGGATTTCGGCGAAGATTTGCTGCAAGGCGCTCTTGATCTCAGCCTGGCTGGTCGACTTGAAATACTTCCCGTGACCCTGCTTGGCCACGCTGCGCAGCAGTGTTGCCTGGTTGGGGTCGCACTGATCCTTGCATACGTCGATCGAGTAGGTCACGATCTTGTTGCGCAGCTTGGCGGGGGAATTGGCCGGATCGGTGATTGTGGTGGCAACCCCGTATTTGTACATGAAGCGTGCCCACTCGTCCGCCGACCGGTTGTTGTCGCCACCGGAAACATTGGCCAAGTCGGAACCATCGGCAGCCAAGGTCACCCCAGCCTCCGTTGCGGCTGTGGAAATCTCGGACACCGCCGAGCCGTGGTTGGGATAGCCATTGCCGATGAAGATGACGAAATTCTTGGCGCAACCGTCCGCAACCTGGGCAGGACGCAGATAGGGATCGGTCGAAGCCCCTGCCAGGGAATAGCTCCCTAAAGCATGTGCAAAAGCCACGTTATTGGCATTGCCGTCGAAGTCCCGCATGTCCGTGTGGGGCGAAGGATCGTCCAGCCGGCGATTCAGCCCGTTGAAGTAACGATAGGCTGAATTCATCATATTGTCGTAGTTCAGGGAGGCGGTATTGATCTTGTCGTCGTTGTTGCCATCGTTGCCGAACGTCGTGCGCATGGTATCCAGCATGCTCTGATACCAGGGACGGTTGGTATTGTTCATTTCACGGATGGCATAGCGCACGTAGCCCCCATCCGCGTTCGAGGCCATCAAGAGGCCCAGGTTGATGTTGTCGCCCAGGGTGCCGACCACCTCGGACATGGCCTGGAGTTCGGCCTCGCCCTGCTTGCCGTTGGGCCACCCCTGATTGGCAGCCGCCCAATTGGTGGAGTTATCCAGAACGATGAGCACATTGGCTGCGGCACCGGTGTACTCCTCGCCACCGGTATAGATGTCGATATCGTCGGCGAAGCCCAGAGGCATTGCCGAAGCGAGCCCCAGCGCAACGAAAAGCGATGGCAGTTTCTTAGCTTTCATCATTTTCACTCCCAACCTTGAAACGCGGCATTCCTTCACCGATCAGGGACAGATATAGCTCGGCGAGCTGGAGTTGTAATAGGCCAGGGCCGACGAGGTATCCATCCGGATACTGACCCCCTGTACCACCGAAGAACTCACCCCAAGAAATCCTTCACTCGCCGTTGCATTGACTTGCCAAACGGTGGTCGAGCAGGCGGAGTAAGGATTGGTGGTGGTGTCATAGCATTTCATATCCTCTGCATCGGTCGTCTTCAACTCGGTATTCTTGATGAACTGCATCTGTTTCAGACAGGGCGTACCGACCGCGACCGTATAGGATTTCCCTGCATCCACCGCCACCGTGTAGTTGCCGGCGACGGCGCCCAGATTGGCGGCAAAGTTGGTGTTGAGGACTTGGTCGATGGCGTTCTGCGCCGCCCACTGGGCCTCGGACCTTGCCTGAGCGCCGTTCAGGGCACGCAGACTCATCGTGCTCATTCGGATGGCCGAGACCGCCAACAGGGTCATGACGACCAGCATGATCAGCCCGATGATCAGAACAGAACCGCGCTCGGCGCTATGGATAGCTCTATGGTTCATCATTGCTCCCGAGCCTCCGACGGGTTCACCAGGCGAACGGTGGAAGAAAAGACGTTGCGCCGGTAATTGTCGTTAAAAGGACCGATACTCGCACCTCCCAGCACATAGGTCTTGCCATCGGTGTAGTCGGAGGTTGTCTTGAGATCCCTGGCCACGACGTAGGCCTTGACCGACATGACGTTCTGCCAGGCAAGTCCGCTCACCGGCGTGGTGATGGGATCATTGTTCGAAACCTTGAAGGCATCCGGGGTGCCGTCGCCGCCGGTATCCACGCCGTATTCGACATGGAAATCCTGAACCCCCGGTACCAGGGAACGGGGAACATTGGCGCCGTTCTCCACGTCGCCGGCAATCCGAAGACTGCCGCCGACGTACTGAAGTTCGGCAACCTTGAGGGTCGGAATGGAATCCTTTGCCGATGCCGGCGCACAGACATTGCAGTTCGCGACGTAGTAAATCCGTACGACATAACGGTTGATATTGGTCAGCCCCGAGCACTTTAGGTTGTGAAGGCTGAAATCCGATCCGGAAGCGTCCGATTTGGCTGCCACAATGAATTTCGTAGCCCCGTCCGCCCCACCGCTACAGTTGGATGCCTGGAGAAACACGTTGCCTTGGACGGCGCCAGCGGCAGACGGCGCATAGGACATGGTACTCAGCCGCCGGATGACCAACACGTCGGTATTGGTTACGTAATTCGGAAGGCAGCCGGTCAGGGCCGCCGGCAAAGCCCCGGAAGGGTGAGCCTCGTACCCCATGATGTGCACCGGCACGTTGATGGTGCCGGAATTGCTCCATCCCATGTTGGCAACGGTAGTGGCACAAGGCTGAGGCGTGGTCCAGGTGGCGTTGGTGGAGTCCGCCACAGGCCAGGAGACGCCGGCGGTGGACTTGGGAAGATAGTCGCCATAGAAGCCCGCATGGCGCAAATCGTCCGCCAGAACATCCAGCGCGTAGCGTCCTGCTTCGATACGCTGGCCATCGGTATCGGTCTTGTCCCTGGACTTCACGGATTGGGCAAACAGGGAGGCCATGGCGGCGGCGATGATCATGGCGATGGCGAGGGCGATGAGCAGTTCCACCAGGGAAAAACCCTTGGGCGGCATAAGCTTCTTGGGAGAGATATCGATCCGGGCCATGGTCAGTTGGTCAGGTTGGCAAGGGGGACGGTCACCGACACGACCCGGCGCATCGCCGGGATGGCGTCGCTGCCGCAGGTACGATCAGCAGGAACGGAGCCGAGGGACGCATTTCCGGCCCACGCAACGGTAACCACGAACTGCATAATTGGCGTTGTCTGAAGAGAGACACATCCCCTGGCCTGGGGAACCAAGGCGGCCTTAGTGCCGCCGATGGTCTGGGTAGCTCCCTTCAGCGCCAGATCCCATTCGCACAAATCCTTGGCGGCAACCTGGGCCGAGTTGCCCGGCGACGTGCTACAGGTTGAATCCGCATTGCCGGTCCCGTAGGTGGTTGCCGAGTTGTAGGTCGACGACGATCCCAGCTTGGCGTCCACCCGGTTGCTGGCGATGCGGTCAGCCATATCCTGGGCAAGAATCAGCGCCTGGGCCTTGGAAAGCGCTTCCTTCTGGGCGATGTGGGAACTCGCCTGCAATCCGGCCAGACCAAGTAAGCCAACGGCAAGAATCGCCAAGGTGACCATCACCTCGATCATGGAGAATCCCACCTGGCACTTGAGGGAACGCGGCATCATGAGCATGCCCCCACGGCGGAAGTGGCATTTCCGCCCACATCGATCACCACGCAACGTTTCTGGTTGGAATCCTGGTTATCCACAATTTCAACCTTGACCCGGTTATCCAGCCTCCCGGCTCGATTGAAGACGATGGGTCCCGCCGTGGTCCTGAACGTATAGGTCACGCCGTCCACCGGCTGTGACACCCGCATCGTATTGGTCAAGTCCGGACTGACGATATCGCAGTTGGCAGTCGAGCTGACGAGCACGCACCAACCGCCGGTGAGGTCGTTGGACGACGGCGCCTTGATGTAGATCGATGCCCCCCGGTTAACCGCCTCGCTACGGGCAAACATGGAGGAAATGACCAGATTGAAGGCGGCTGTCTTCATCCGCTGATTGACCAGCAGGTCACGAATGCCATAGACCGCCATTGACATGATTATCCCCGCGATCAGCATGGCGACCATCATTTCGATGAGGGTGAAACCTCGGCTGGATTTTGGGCTCACGGTACTTACCATTTTTCGGGGGGCATCCTGAGCCCAAACTGATTGATCTGAAGGGTTCCATCCGCAACCTGGGAGGAGCCCGATACCGGTGCCGCAGTGGCGACGAAGGTATTGCTGACGCCGGTGGGGCCCACGCTGGCCAGAGTCACCGAAAAATCATAGTTGGAGCTAACCTCGCCGGGGATCGTAAAGCCAAGCCCCGACTCCACCGCCGACGTCGAGTCCGCAGCGACATAGGCCCGGTTGACCGCCGCATACCTCTCTTCCCGGCTGACGATTTCCAGCAGCACCGCCTTGGCCCCAACCCGCTTGTTTCGAACCATATATTGGTTGTAAGCGGGCAACGCGATGGCGAGACCGATGCCGACAATGGCAACGACCACCATCAGTTCGACGATGCTGAAGCCATGAGCTTTGCGGAAAATCGCAGGTTGCAGACGTGACACTTCGTTACCCTCCCTCTTCTACAGCCTAAGATTAACTGGTGAAAAGCGTTTCGCAAGGAGCACTCGACAAGCGGCATATATCACGCCCTGGGCGGTATCGCTGATAGTAGAAGACTTTCAGGGAAATCTATATAAGGGAGTCATGCTTCCCAGGAATACATTCGAATGCATCTCCCACGGCGCAGCCCCTGCTTTGCGGTTGCCCATGGCTTTTGCAGCCTCCCTGGCACTGCACCTGCTGGCTGCGCTCCTCATTTCCCCTCCGCTCAATACGAGCGGACGCGCACCCCAACCTCATTTCCTTCTCGCCCACCTCCAGACCCCGCAGCCGCAACCTCCGGCGCCTCCGCCCCCAGCCCAGGAAGCGCCCACCACCGAAACTGCCAGTCCCGCCTTACCCGAGGAGGCAACGCCCGAAGCGTCGGACGGCATTCCGGTGGAAAGAAAGGCCCGCTTTGCCGCCCCGCCCAATTTTGAAAACCTGGAAACGCTCCCTAGCGCCGCGCCGGGCCAATTGAGACTGCGGCTTCACGTTTCCGCCCAAGGCAAGCTTCAACGCATCGAGATGTTGGAAAACACGGGGACACTTCCAGAATTCATCGCCGGCGTCTATGAACAGATTGAGCGGGAGACATACGCTCCGGCCATCGTCGGCGGACAAGCGGTCGATGGTTATTTCGACATCCTGATATTCGCCAATCCCGCAAGCGGACCAGGGGACGCCAAGGTACCCACGGTAACGAAAAATGGCAGATGAGGCTGGCGAGGCAGCCTCCCGATGGACTCAGTCCCTCGCCAGTTCCTTGGGCAGAGGGAAGGAAACGCCTTCTTCGGAGCGCACCAGTTGGTCAACCGTTGCGCCGGACATGGCCTGAAGACAAGCAACAACCCGCTGAACCAGAATCTCGGGAGCGGAAGCCCCTGCAGTGACGCCAATTCGGGATTTTCCCTCAACCCAGGCGACATCGATCTCGTCCGGCCCATCGACCAGATAGGCCGCTACACCGCGGGCGCTGGCCACTTCCTTGAGCCGCCGGGAATTGGAACTGTTCGGGCTGCCGACGACGATGATGAGATCGCACCCTTCGGCCAAGGCGTTGACGGCATCCTGGCGATTCTGGGTGGCATAGCAGATATCGTCCTTTTTCGGCCCCTGGATGCTGGGAAAGCGCGCTTTCAGGGCGGAAATGATCTTGGAGGCGTCATCTACGGACAGAGTTGTCTGGGTGACGAAAGACAATTGCTCCGGCGTCCTGACTTGCAGGCGTGGCACGTCGTCCACCGTCTCGACCAAGTGCATGCCATCCGCACTCTGCCCCATGGTGCCCTCGACCTCAGGATGCCCCTTATGGCCAATCATCACGATCTCCCGCCCCAGGGCGCGCATCTTGCCCACCTCGACATGCACCTTGGTCACCAACGGGCAGGTCGCATCGAAGACCTTCAATCCCCGCTGCTCCGCTTCCTCCCGCACCGCCTTGGAAACCCCATGGGCGCTGAAGATCACCGTGCTGCCGGCGGGCACCTCGGACAACTCCTCGATGAAAACCGCCCCCTTGGCCCGCAGATCGTCACAGACGAACTTGTTATGCACCACCTCGTGGCGCACGTAGATCGGGGCGCCGAACTTCTCCAGGGCGCGCTCGACGATGGCGATGGCGCGCTCGACGCCGGCGCAGAAGCCGCGGGGATTGGCGAGGATGACTTGCATGCTTAGAGGATTCCGATGATCTGCACTTCGAACCGGATGGGCTTGCCGGCCAGGGGATGGTTGAAATCGAAGAGGGCGCTGTCTTCGCCCAACTCCCGCAGGAAACCGGCGAAGGTGGCGCCGTTGGGCGCCCCGAATTCGACCACGGAGTTTTCCTTAAGCTCCATGTCCTTGGGCAGTGCGGAAAGGGCGATGCGCTCCACCAGCCGGGGATTGTGCTGGCCGAAGGCCTGATCCGGCTCCAGTTGGAAGACGAAGCGCTCGCCGGCCGGTAGGCCGACCAGGCAGGATTCCAGGGTATCGGCCAATTGGCCGCCGCCCATCTGCAAGGTGGCCGGGCTCATGTCGAAGGTCGAAAGGAACTCCTCGTCGTCCAGGGTGGAAATGCGGTAATGCAGGGTGAGATAGCTGTCCGGCTGGACGACGGTGGTCATTGCTGAGCCTCCTTGGTATTTTTGCCTCGGGACGGGAACAGTTGCTCCCAGACCAGGAGCGCCGCGCCAAGCGTGATGGCGGAATCGGCCACATTGAAGGCCGGCCAGTGCCAGCCGGCGGCATGGAAATCGAGGAAATCGACCACGGCGCCGTAGATTACCCGGTCGATGACATTGCCCAGGGCGCCCCCGAGGATCAGGGACAACGCCAGGCAGAGGAGTTTCTCCTCCGAATGGCGCTTCAGCATACCGACGATCCAGGTCGAAATCCCCAGGGCCAGTGCGAGGAAAAACCACTTCTGCCAACCGCCGGCCTCCGCCAGGAAGCTGAAGGCCGCCCCCCGGTTATAGACCAGCACCAGATTGAAGAAGGAAGTCACTTCCCGGCCCTCGCCAAGAACAAAGGCGGCCAGGACCGCCTGCTTGCTGATCTGGTCGAGGACGATAGCCAGCCCGGCGACCCCCAGCCAGCGGAAAACCGCCTTAGGCATGCTGGCGGGCCTCGCCTTCGCCATACAGGTTGGAAGCACAGCGGCCGCACAGCGTCGGGTGCTCGGCGTTGGTGCCCACGTCCTCCCGCACATGCCAGCAGCGCTCGCACTTGGTATGGGGGGACGGCTGGGCCACCAGCTTCTCCGTCCCGGTCTTCACCACGGTCGCTTTGGAGCAGATGAGAACAAAACGCAGATCCTCCCCGAGGGACGACAGCAGATCGAACTTCTCGCCGTCACAGTGCAGCTCGACTTCCGCCTGGAGGGAAGAGCCGATCTGGCCGGCGACCCGCAGTTCCTCCAGGGCCTTGGTAACCTCAGTCCGATAGCCCCGCAGCTTGCCCCATTTGTCCAGCAGGGCGGCCTCGGCGGCGGGCTTGGGCAGATCATGCCAGAGGTGCAGCATGATCGAATCGTCGGTCTTGCCGGAGATCACCTGCCAGACTTCCTCGGCGGTGAAAGAGAGGATCGGGGCCATCAGCCGGGTCAGGGACTGAACGATGTGCCACAGGGCCGACTGGGCCGAGCGGCGGGCCTTGGAGCCGGGCTGGGTGGTGTACAGGCGATCCTTGAGGATATCCAGGTAGAAGCCGCCCAGGTCCTCGGAGCAGAAGGTCTGCAGGGCCTGGACGACGCGGTGGAACTCATAACGCTCGTAATCGGCCAGGCAGTCGGACTGCAGTTCCCGGGTGAGCGCCAGGGCAAAGCGGTCGATTTCCAGCCATTCCTCCACCGGAAGCATCTGGTCGGCGGAGAAATCGGCGGTGTTGGCCAGCAGGAAGCGCAAGGTGTTGCGGATGCGGCGATAGGCCTCCACCACCCGCTTCAGGATTTCGTCGGAAATGGACAGCTCGCCGGAATAGTCCGTCGAGGCCGTCCACAGGCGCAGGATGTCGGCGCCCATCTTGTCGGACACCTGCTGGGGCGCGATGACATTGCCCTTGGACTTGGACATCTTGTGGCCCTTGCCGTCCACCACGAAGCCGTGGGTCAGCAGCGCCTTGTAGGGCGCCCGGCCATCGATGGCGCAGCCGGACAGCAGCGAGCTCTGGAACCAGCCGCGATGCTGGTCGGAGCCTTCCAGGTAGAGGTCGGCGGGATACTGATGCTGCTCCTGGTGGGAGCCGCGCATGACGTGCCAGTGGGTGGTGCCGGAATCGAACCACACGTCCAGGGTGTCCTTCATCTTGACGTACTGATCGGCCTCGGCGCCCAGCAGTTCGGCGGCTTCCAGCTTGAACCAGGCCTCGATGCCCTCCTTCTCCACCCGCTGGGCCACGGCTTCGATCAGCTCGGCCGTACGGGGATGGAGCTGGCCGGTTTCCTTGTTCAGGAAGAACGGGATGGGCACGCCCCAGTTGCGCTGGCGGGAAACGCACCAGTCCGGGCGGGTCTTCATCATGGCTTCCAGGCGGGCGCGGCCCCAGGCCGGGAAGAATTGGGTCTCATCCACCGCCCGCTCAGCGATCCAGCGCAGGGTCGGAGCGGTTTCGGAGGACTTGTTCTCCATGCCGATAAACCACTGGGTAGTGGCGCGGAAGATGATCGGGGTCTTGTGGCGCCAGCAATGGGGATAACTGTGCCGAATTTTCTCGTCCTTCAGCAGGCGGCCGAGGGATTCCAGCTCCTGGAGCACCAGGGGATTGGCTTCCCAGACGGACTTGCCGGCCAGATCGCCCACCGACAGGGCGGGGGTGCTGGCCAGGAACTTGCCGTCGTTGCCCACCGGGTTGTTCACGGGCAGGCCATAGACCTTGCCGATGGCGTAGTCGTCGGCACCGTGGGCGGGCGCGGTGTGCACCAGGCCGGTACCGGCATCCACGGTGACATGGGTGCCGCAGATGATGGCCACGTCCCGGGGCTGGAAGGGATGGCGCAGCAGAATCTGATCCAGCTTCCTGCCCTCGCAGGAGGCAAGCACCTGGCCCTCCAGGCCGTAGCGCTTCAGGCAGGCCTCGGCCAGTTCGCGCACCAGGATGAGGGAGCCCTTCGGGGTGTCGATGAGGTCGTAGGTCAGGTCCGGATGGACGCTCACCGCCTCGTTGGCGGGCAGGGTCCAGGGCGTGGTGGTCCAGATGACGGCGAAGGCCGGGGCCCGCAGGTGGGTCAGCCCGAAAGCATGGGCCAGCTTCTCGGCATGGTTCTCATGGACCGGGAAGGCCACGTCGATGGCCGGAGAAGTCTTGTCCTCGTACTCCACCTCGGCCTCGGCCAAGGCGGAACCGCAGTCCAGGCACCAGTTCACCGGCTTCAGGCCCTGGTAGAGGTAGCCCTGTTCCAGAATCTTGCCCAGGGCGCGGATTTCGTCGGCCTCGGCCCGGAAGCTCATGGTCAGGTAAGGGTTGTCCCACTCGCCCAGGACGCCCAGGCGGATGAAGTCCTTCTTCTGGCGCTCCACCTGTTCGGCAGCATAGGTCCGGCACAGTTCGCGCACCTTGTCGGCGGGAATGTTCTTGCCGTGCTGCTTCTCGATCTGGTGCTCGATGGGCAGGCCGTGGCAGTCCCAGCCCGGCACGTAGGGCGCGTCGAATCCGGACAGGGTGCGGGAGCGGACGATGATGTCCTTGAGAATCTTGTTTACCGCATGGCCGATGTGGATGTCGCCGTTGGCGTACGGGGGACCGTCGTGGAGGGTGAAGCGGGGGCGGCCCTCGCAGGCCTCGCGGATGCGCTGGTAGAGCTTCTTCTCCTGCCATTCCTTGACCCACAGGGGCTCGCGCTTGGGCAGGTCGCCCCGCATCGGGAAGGGAGTATCGGGCAGATTGAGGGTGTCTTTGTAGTCAGCCATGGTTTTTCACCGCTTGAAATAGGCCCGGGCCGTCTGCGCATCCTGCGCAATCTGGGCCTTGAGGGCATCGAAACTGGAAAACTTCTGCTCGTCCCGCAGCTTGTGGACGAAACGAACGGACAGGTGGGCGCCGTAGATATCCCGGTCGAAGTCGAAAAGATGCACTTCCAGGAGAGGCCGGGAGCCTCCCAGAGTAGGCCGGACACCCAGGTTGGCGACCCCCGGCAGGGGCTGGTCGCCGAGGCCGCCCACTTCCACGGCGAAGACGCCGGTCATGGGCAGGGGATTGTGCTTGATGCGGATATTGGCCGTGGAGAAGCCGATCTGCCGGCCGATCTTGTCCCCGTGGACCACCCGGCCGTCGATGACGTAGGGACGCCCCAGGAGCTTGGCGGCCCGCTCCATGTCGCCGGCAGCCAGGGCATCCCGGACGCCGGAGCTGGACACCCGCTCGCCATCCACGATGACGCTGTCCATGGCCTCGACGGTGAAGCCGTGGCGCCGTCCCTCGGCCTTCAGCAACTCCAGATCGCCCTTGCGGCCCTTGCCGAAGCGGAAATCATCGCCGATGAGGACATGGCGGACCTGGAGCCCGCGCACCAGCACCTCTTCCACGAACTGCTCGGCCGACAGGGCGGCGAAGCCGGCGTTGAAATGGCAGACCATAGCCTGCTCGGCGCCGCAGTCAGCCAGGAGTTCAAGCTTTTCCCGCAGGGTGGTGAGACGGGCCGGCGCCGATTCGGGAGAGAAGAACTCCCGGGGATGGGGCTCGAAGGTCAGTACCGTCGGCACTGCGGCGAGCCGCCGCGCCGCATCCACCAAACGGCGGACGAGCGCTACGTGGCCAAGATGCACGCCGTCGAAATTGCCGATGGCGAGCACGGTCGAAGCCGGAACCGGACGGGAGTGACCGCGAAAAACCCGCATGGGTCGCCTGTGAAAAATGTTGAATTATAACGGGGTCTCGGCCACGACGCTTGGGCAGGGCATAAATCCGACTGCCACGCCAGGCGGGAACGGGGGCTATAATCCCCTGCCAGCCACCAGGACATTGCTCCCATCACTCCCGACATCCCCATGCTGCGATTGACCAGCCACATCGTTCGCACATCCGCGCTGCGGGACCGGACGGAGATCAACGCTGCCCTGGTGGAGGCGATGCTGGACCTTTTCCGGCCATCCGCCCTGACCATCTACCGCTGCTTCGCCAGCGAAAAGAAGACCATCGCCTTCAACTGCGCCGGCCTCGGCCCTGGCGGCCCCTATTCCCGCAACGCCTACCTTCCCCAGCGTCGCCATTGCCGCCCCGTCGGCCAGGATGCCTTGTTGAGGCGCTGCTGGAAGGAGATGTCGGTCGTTCTGGATGTCCTGCCGGACGGGGCCAACCGCCTGGTCTTCCCGGTGGTCCAGCACGAGCACCTGCTGTACCTGGTCGACATCTCCGTACCCGACGATTTTCCGCCGGACCAGCGGCTGCTGCTGATGGGCCTGGTGGAATACTTCGGCAACCACATCGCCTTGCTCGATTACGCCGAGACGGACACCCTCACCAGCTTGGCCAACCGGAAGACCTTCGACAAGCACCTGTTCGATCTCCTCGGCCAAGCGGCAGTGGACGACCGCAACGCCTCCGACTCCGCGCCGGCCCGCCGCCATGGCGAGGGCAGCAACGCCCACCACTGGCTGGCCGTTTGCGACATCGACCACTTCAAGATCATCAACGACGAGCACGGCCACCTCATCGGCGATGAGGTGCTGGTGCTGCTGTCCCAGATCATGCGTGAATCCTTCCGCTTCGACGACCAGCTTTTCCGCTTCGGCGGCGAGGAATTCGTCATCGTCCTCCAGCCGGCCAGCCGCGCCAGCGCCTTCGAAGCCCTGGAGCGCTTCCGGGAATCCATCGAGTCCCGGATCTTCACCCAGATCGGCCATATCACGGTAAGCATCGGCTTCAGCCAACTCCTCCCCCAGGACACCCCGTCTGACGTGATCGACCGGGCCGACGAGGCCCTCTACTACGTCAAGCGGAACGGGAGAAACCAGGTCGCCTCCTACGAGGTCCTGGTGGAGACGGGCCTGATGCAGCCCAAGCCCATCCACAAGGGCGAGATCGAGCTTTTCTAGTCGAGCTTGGCCAGCTTGGCCTTGGGCGCCGGCGGATTCTTGGCGAAATACTGGCGGATGCCGCGCACGATGGCGTCCGCCAGCTTGTCCTGGTAAGCGTCGTCGGTCAGGCGGCGCTCTTCCTCCGGATTGGAGATGAAGGCCGTCTCGATGAGGATGGACGGAATATCCGGCGCCTTCAGGACCGCGAAGCCGGCCTGCTCGACGCTGGCCTTGTGCAGGGTGTTGATGCCGCCCAGTTCCCCCAGAACGTACTTACCCAGCTTCAGGCTGTCGTTGATGGTAGCGGTCTGGGAAAGATCGAGCAGGGTCCGGGCCAGGAAGGGGTCCTTGACATCCAGGTTAACACCCCCCACCAGATCCGCTTCGTTTTCCTTCTGGGCCAGCCATCGGGCCGCCTAACT
>DASRUX010000176.1:0-2037 GCA_035655235.1 Rhodocyclaceae bacterium
GGCGATGTCCCGGATGATGCGGCTTACCCCGCTGATCCGCTCGATGGCGCCGTTCTGCTCGCCCATGGCGGCCAGGGAACGTTCCACGTCGCCTTCCATGCCGAGCAGGGTGTCCACCGCCTGCCGGCCGGTGGCGTTGCCCCGCTCCACCACGCCCCGGGCCTCAGCCAGGGCCTCTTCCACGCTGCGGGCGTTGTCCACCAGGCGCTCGATGAGGATGCCCAGTTCGTCGATGGCGTCCCGCACCTGGTCCAGCTTCTCGGTCTGGATGCGGGAGTTCTGGTTCACCGCGTCGGTCATGTCGTCCACCCGCTGGGAGGCCCGCTTCACCTCGGTGGAGACATTGCCCACCTCGCCGAAGATTTCTCCGAAGCGGCCGATGAAGGTGTTCATCCGCGCCCCCACTTCGCCCAGCTCGTCCCGGCCTTCCGGCAGGCGGGTACGCAGGTCGCCGTTGTAGAGCACATCCACCCGTTCGGTGAATTCCCCCACCCGCTTCTTCAGGTGGCCGCCGAAGGCCAGCTGAAAGGCGATGATCAGGCCGCCGGCCAGCAAGAGCGGCACCACCACCAGCCACAGGATGCGGTCCAGGGTGGCCTGGAATTCCCGCTCCGACTCCTCCGCCAGGCTGCGGTTGCTGGCCACCAGGCGGTCGATGTCGGCGGCCAGGGGCTCCAGCAGGGTCTGGTAGATGGCATCCGGGATGCTCATGGCGTCCTGGGGGCTGGTGGCCGCGATCTTGATGGCGCTCTCGAACTGGCGGATGTACTCCTTCCAGGTCTTCTCCATGGCAGCCAGCTTGTCCTTTTCCTCCGGACTGGGCGTCAGCTTGGCGGTTTCCTGGAGGAGGGCCTGGACCCGCCGGTCCGCCGCCCGGATGGCGTCGCCGGAGGTGATGGGGATGGGATCGGTCCGGGAGGCGGCCAGGGCCTCGGCCTTCACCTCGATGAGCTGGCGGGCGACTCCCACCCGTTCCTGGTAGCGGGCGAAGGTCTGCTGCAACCCGTGCAGGTTGGCGAGGGTGAAGGCGATGACGCCGATCAGGACGATGCCGGTGGCGACGTTGATCCAATGCAGGCGGTGCCGCAGGGACATGGAGGAGAGACGCAGCATAGGGGCTCGATCTATGACTAAAGCACTAATTCTTCCCGGGCCGCGTTACAGGCTGATGTCAGCATGTTCCGCCACCGCTTCCCGGACCACGGCTTCGAAACGGTCCACCACGGCGCTCCAGCTGCGGGGCAGGATGGTCTGGCGGGCGGCTTCGCCCAGAGCGGGGAGGTGCCGGGGTTCGGCAGCCAGGCGGACTCCAGCCTCGACAAAAGCGGTCTCGTCCCCGGGGGGCGCGGCCAGGCCGTTGGCGCCATTGACCACCAGCTCCGCCGCCGCGGCGCTGCGGTAGGCCAGCACCGGCAGGCCGCTGGCCATGGCCTCGGCCACCACGTTGCCGTAGGTCTCCGTCAGACTGGGGAAAATGAAGAGGTCGGCGCTGGCGTAATGGGCCGCCAGGTCGGCGCCGGAGCGGGTGCCGGCGAAGTGGTGGTGGGGATGGGAGCGCTCCAGGGCCGACCGGGCGGGACCGTCGCCGACCCAGACCATGCGGGCGCCCGGCCGTTGGGCGCCGATGGCGGCGAAGGCGCGGGTGGCCAGGTCCAGGTTCTTCTCCGGCGCCAGGCGGCCGACGAAGAGGCAGACCAGGTCGTCCGGTTTCGCGCCCCAGTCGGCCCGCAGGGTATCCGAGCGGCGTTCCGGGTGATACAGCTCGGTATCCACGCCCCGTCCCACCACCCGCACCCCATTCACCCCGGCACCGGCCAGATCGGCAGCCAGGGCTTCGGTGGGAACCAGGGTGCGGCGGGTGCGCCGGTGCAGGGCACGCAGGTAGGCCCCAAGGGCCGGACGCAGCCAGCCCAGGCCGTAGTGGGCGCTGTAGCGGTCGAAATTGGTATGGAAGCCGGAGGTGACAGGGATGCCCAGGCGGTGCGCCGCATTGACTGCCGACCAGCCCAGGGGGCCCTCGGTGACCACATGCACCAG
>DASRUX010000177.1:0-6200 GCA_035655235.1 Rhodocyclaceae bacterium
CTTGTCCCGGCCGTCCTGGCGATGTCCTGCCAGGCCCAGTCCCTGCCGCCCCTGCCCGCCCTCAACGTGGATATTGCCGAAACTTCGGTTTCAGGTATTTCCTCGGGCGGATTCATGGCCGGCCAGTTCCAGGTCGCCCACTCCTCCATCGTCAAGGGCGCAGGCATCATCGCCAGCGGCCCCTATTACTGCGCCCAAGGCGACGTGGGCCGAGCCACCACGAAGTGCAGTTGCACCGCCGATCCCCTGCACCAGCTCTGCGCCGTCTCCCCGACCAGCGCCGACGTTCCGGCCCTGGAGGCCGCCACCCGAAGCTTCGCCGACCGCAAGCTGATCGACGGCGTCGATAACCTGGCCCGGCAGAAAGTCGCCATCGTCTCCGGCGGCAAGGACGGGGTGGTCCCCGGCCCGGTCATCGACCAGTTGGCGGATTTCTATGGCCGCTTCGCCGTGCCGGCCCAGAACATCCAACGCACCCGGCTGGCCAACGCCGGCCACACCATGCCCACCATGGCCTACGGAAACGACTGCTCGGTCAGCGACTCGCCCTATATCGGCAAATGCAAGGATGAGGGCGCCAAGGACGTGCTGAGCTGGATCTACGGGCCGCTGGCTGCCCCTGCCGCCAAGCCCACCGGCCGCTTCATCCAGTTCGACCAGAGCCGGTATGTGCCCAAGCCGTCCTCCTTCCTGTGGAGCACGGGCATGGACAGCTCCGGCTGGATCTATCTGCCCGCCGCCTGCGAAAAGGGCGAATCCTGCCGTCTCCATGTGGCCTTCCACGGCTGCCGGCAGGGCCAGAGCTATATTCCCCTGCACCCGACGCCCGACGGCGGGCTGTATTACGGCACCACCTTCGTCCGCCACGCCGGCTACGACACCTGGGCGGACAACAACCATATCGTCGTACTCTTTCCCCAGGCCGTCTCCGTCCCCGGCATCAATCCCAACGGCTGCTGGGACTGGTGGGGCTACACCACCGCCGACTACGCTACCCGGGATGGTGTCCAGGTTGCCGCCATCCGCGCCATGGTGGACCGCATCGCCTCCGGCAAGCACTGATCCATCCAACCCTGCACGGCTCCGGCCTTCTCCTCCCGAGGCCGTGCAGGAATCGTCCGACAAGGGATTCCGCCCTGTCCGACAGAAAGTGCCGGCCAAATTGGCCAGGATCGAAACTGGTTCAGCAGCTTCGCAGAAAGCGCGGCCCCCAACAGGCCCTGAGCCCCATCGATACCTTCTTCAGAGGAGAGCAGTCATGAAACGCAACGCTTGTCTTGCGGCCCTTATCCTTGCCGGCGCCGTGCCGCTGGCGGCGATGGGCGCCGACTACGGCGGCCTGGGCACCGGCTCCACCAGCAGCCAGAGCGGCACCGCCCCCGGAAGCACCAGCAGCCCCAGCGTGGGCACCCAGGGAACGACCACCGGCAACGATGTCAGCGGCAGCGCCGGTAGCATGGGCAGCACCGGGGCCAGCCATGGCGCCGCCACCGGCACCTCCCAATTCGGCGCCGCCGACACCAACGGCGATGGCGTGATCTCCCGCAGCGAAGCCCAGGGCAATGCCGACCTCAATGCCCGCTTCGACCAGCTGGACACCAACCACGATGGCCAGATTTCCGCCTCCGAGTGGCAGGCCGGCCAATCCGCCGGTGCCGCGGGGGTCAGCGGCTCCAGCCGCAGCGGCTCGTCCGATCTGGGCGGCTCGTCCTCGTCCGGTTCGACCGGCGCCACGGGCAGCACCGGCGGCTCTTCGAGCACCAGCAGCCCGAGTTCCAGCAGCGGCTCGGACACGTCTACAGGCTCCGGCATCTCCGCCCCCAGCAGCTCGACCACCCGCTAAGGCGGTATCCCCAACTGGCCTGGACCCAGCGCTCAGGCCAGTTCGAACACCGGCATCAGACGGCCGGTGGCCAATCCCGCGTAATTGCGAATTTCCCCGTCCCGCCACTGGCGAAGGATGGGGCTGTTTGCCGGCTCCAGGCCCAGTTGCCCGATAACAGAAGCAATGGCCATTTGGAGAGCGCGCGGGCTGCCGTCGGCGATCTTGAGGGCGATGCCTAGCCCCCGGCTGCGCACGCCGAGGGCCTGGACGCCCTCGGCGCCGCCCTTGGCCACCCAATTGCCCGGCGCCGCGGCCATGAGCAGCGTATCCCCCCGCCCTTCGCCGGCCACCATTTCGGGATGGGAGGTCATCGCCCGTAACAGGATTGCGAACGCTTCGCCATAGGGGCCGCTATCGCCGCCGGCCAGCCGCGCGTAGCCGTAAGCCAACCTGGAGAGGGGCAGCGCGTAATTGGGCGCGCTGCAGCCATCGATACCCATGGGCATGGCATCCTCGCCCCAGCCGACCGCTTCGGCCAGGGTATGGCGGATAGCCCGCTGCAGGGGATGGGCCGGGTCCGTGTAGTTTTCCAGGGGCTCGCCGTGCTGGCGGCACCAGGCCAGGAAGCCGGCATGCTTGCCCGAACAGTTGTGCTGGAGGGGGGTGAGCTTGAGGTCCGGCGGCACGGGCACCCCGGTGGCGGCGTAAAAGGCCGGGACGTGGCAGCCGCACTTGAGCTGCCTCGGTTCGCACCCGATCTTGGCCAGCATGTCGGCCACCGCCGCTACGTGGCGCGGCTCGCCCGAGTGGCTGGCGCAGAGCAGCGCCACCTGTTCCTCCGAAAACCCGAACCGGGCCGGGCCACCGCTGGTGACGAAAGGCAGCGCCTGGAAAGGCTTGAGGGCCGAGCGGGTGAACATGGGGAAGTCTGCATCCCCCGCTGCGCAAAGCCGCCTTCCGTTGCCATCCACCACGGCGATGGAGCCGTAATACACCGATTCGACCGCATCGCCTCGGGTGGCGACGACCAGGGGTACATGGCCCGGCAATTTCCTCTCCATGCCTATCCTCCTCCCTGCCTGCCGCGGAGGCAGGAATCCATCGGTTCGCGGCTCATGTCGGTTGAGTGCCGGGATGGCAAAGCGTTCCCTGTTCCCCGTTCTCCATCCCGGCGGAACGGCCGCCGGCGTTTCCTGCCCAAGCTGTGTCACAGTAGGCGGCTGGGGCATTTCCCTACCGTCGGCACCTTCGATCGGCACCATGGCAATCAGCGTCTTCGACATGTACAAGGTGGGCATCGGCCCATCCAGTTCCCACACCGTCGGGCCCATGCGGGCCGCCCTCACCTTCGTCCGCGGGCTGGCCCAGGATGGCCTGCTGCCCCGGACCGCCCGCCTCCGGACCGAGTTGTACGGCTCTCTGGGGGCGACGGGCAAGGGACACGGCAGCGACAAGGCGGTGCTCCTGGGCCTGGAAGGCGAAGCGCCGGACCAGGTCGATCCGGATGCCATCGAAGGCCGCCTCGCCCGCATCCGCAGTGAAGGCCGAGTCCGCTTGCTGGGAGAGCGTTCCATCCCCTTCGACGAGAAGACCGACCTCGTCTTCCTGCGCCGCCAGTCCTTGCCTTTCCACCCCAACGGACTGCGGATCATCGCCTTCGCCGAAAATGGGACCGAACTGGCGGCCAGGACCTATTACTCGGTAGGCGGCGGCTTCGTGGTGGACGAGGCAGCGGCTGGAGCGAACCGCATCGTCGCCGATGCCACGCCCCTCCCCCATCCCTACCACAGCGGTGCCGAACTGCTGACCCTGAGCGCCGCCCACGGCTTTTCCATCAGTCAGCTCATGCTCGAAAACGAGAAGGCCTGGCGTAGCGAGGACGAAATCCGCCGGGGGCTGCTCCACATCTGGCAGGTGATGCAGGAATGCGTCCGGCGGGGCTGCGAGCAGGAGGGCGTCCTGCCCGGGGGGATGAAGGTGCAACGGCGGGCGGCGGCCCTCTACCGCAAGCTATCCGCCGCACCGGAGGCGGCCCTGCGGGACCCCCTCACCACCCTGGATTGGGTGGACCTCTACGCCCTCGCCGTGAATGAGGAGAATGCCGCCGGCGGCCGGGTGGTGACGGCGCCGACCAATGGCGCCGCCGGCATCATCCCCGCCGTGCTCCATTACTACGCCCGCTTCAACCCCGCTGCCGACGAGGACGGCATCGTGCGCTTCCTGCTCACCGCCGGGGCCATCGGCATCCTGTTCAAGGAAAACGCCTCCATTTCCGGCGCCGAAGTCGGCTGCCAGGGGGAAGTGGGCGTCGCCTGCTCCATGGCGGCAGCCGGCCTGGCCGAGGTGCTGGGGGGCACCCCGGAACAGGTGGAGAACGCCGCCGAGATCGGCATGGAGCACAACCTCGGCCTCACCTGTGACCCGGTGGGCGGCCTGGTTCAGGTGCCCTGCATCGAGCGCAACGCCATGGGGGCGGTCAAGGCCATCAACGCCGCCCGCATGGCCCTGCGGGGCAACGGCAAGCACTTCGTCTCCCTGGACAAGGTGATCAAGACCATGCGGGACACCGGCCGGGACATGCAGGCCAAGTACAAGGAAACTTCCCGGGGCGGCCTGGCCGTCAATGTCATCGAGTGCTGATGCCGGCTTTCAGGAGGTCCTCGAATTTTGCCGCCTCCAGGGGCGGACTGTAGTAATAGCCCTGGATCCGGTCGCAGCGATGTTCCCGCATGAAGGCGAGCTGCTGTTCGGTCTCCACCCCTTCCGCCACCACATTGACGTTGAGGCCGTGCCCCAGGGCGATGACTGCCCGCACGATGGCGGCGTCGTCGTTGTCCTCGGGGATCTGGCGGACGAAGGACTGGTCGATCTTGAGGGTGCTGATGGGAAAGCGCTTGAGGTAGTTTAGGGAGGAATACCCCGTCCCGAAATCGTCGATGGCGAAATGGACGCCCAGTTGCCTGAGTTCCTTCAGGACGGCGCCGCCTTTCTGGACATCCTGCATCAGCATGCTTTCCGTGATTTCCAGCTCCAGGCACTCGGGGGGCAGGCCCGTCTGCCTCAGGATGTCGCAGACGCTCTGCTTCAGGTCGTTGTGCCGGAACTGCCGGGCGGACAGGTTGACCGCCACCCGCATGGGCGCCACACCGGCCTTCAGCCAGGCTGCGAGCTGGGCGCAGGCAGTCCTGAGGACCCACTCCCCGATGGGCACGATCAGTCCGTTTTCCTCCGCCAAGGGAATGAAGCGGAGCGGAGACACCAGCCCGTGCCCGGGACGGTGCCAGCGGATCAAGGCCTCGGCGCCGTCGATGACGCCCCGGGCCAGGTCCACCTGGGGCTGGTAATAGACCTCGAATTCCTCCCGCTCCAGGGCGCGGCGGAGGTCTTCTTCCAGGGACAAGCGCTCCAGGGCGTAGGCATTGTATTCCTCGGCGTAGAGCTGCCAGGCGTTGCTGCCCTCCTGCTTGGCCCGCACCATGGCGGCGCCGGCGTTCCGGAGCAAGGCGTCGGCATCCTTGCCGTCTTCGGGGAAGATGGCGATACCGATGGCGGCCGAGAGGACCAGCTTGTGGCCGGCCACCGGGATGGGTTCCGCCATGCTGGACAACAACCGTTGGGCGAGATTTTCGGCCTCGGAGCCATGCTCCAGGCTCGCCAGGACGATAGCGAATTCGTCCCCATCCAGCCTCGCCACGCTCTCGTTCGGCCCGACACACTCGGTAAACCGGGCGGCCAGCGTCGTCAGCAGATAGTCCCCGATCCCCTGCCCCAAGGTGCCGATGATCTGCTGGAAGTGCTTGATCCCGATGACCAGGACGCCGAACCGGCCCCGGAGCTGGGCCTGGGCCGTCGCCACCGCAATCCGCTCCCGGATCAGCATGCGGTTGGGCAGGCCGGTAAGCTGATCATGGTGCATCAGTTGCCAGATGAGGCGCTGATCCCGTTGCTGGCGGTGGAGAAAGCCCTCCTCCATCTCCTCCCGCTGCCGTACCAGCTCGTCCAGACGGTCGCGGCTCTCCTGGAGGAGGCGCATGGCCAGGCCGCTGGCCGTGGCGGCGTGGGCCACCAGCAGGAAGCCGCCGTCGTCATCCAGGGAACCGAAGACGTTGAGGGAAAGGGGAAACTCCTCTCCCGTCTTGCGCCGGGCCATCAGGTCCAGGTTCTTCTCCAGCCCGCTGGCGGAATAGTGGCCGTAGGCCGCCCTCAGGACCGCGGAGTAATCGGTGCCGGGCGCGACGAGTTGCAGGAAGTCCTGCTCCACCGCTTCCCCGGCGCCATAGCCGAACATGTCTTCGGCCGCGCGGTTCCAGTCCACGACCCGCCCCTGGCGGTCCAGGGAAACGACCGCTTCCGACACGACAGCGCTGACGGCGTG
>DASRUX010000178.1:0-7095 GCA_035655235.1 Rhodocyclaceae bacterium
GGCAGGTCGCTGGAATCCACCACCCCGCGGATGAAGCGCAGGTAGAGGGGCATCAACTGCTCGGCGTCGTCCATGATGAAGACCCGGCGCACATAGAGCTTGACGCCGTGGCGGGCCTTGCGGTCCCACAGGTCGAAGGGGGCGCGGGCCGGGACGTAGAGGAGCTGGGTGTATTCCTGCTTGCCTTCCACCCGGGCGTGGGTCCAGGCCAGGGGCTCCTCGAAATCGTGGGCGACGTGCTTGTAGAACTCCTTGTACTGCTCTTCCGTGATGTCGGACTTGGAGCGGGCCCATAGGGCGTTGGCCTGGTTGACGGTCTCGTCCTCGTCGGTGACGACCTGCTCGCCCTTGTCCTTGTCCCACTCCTCCTTCTTCATGACGATGGGCAGGGTGATGTGGTCTGAGTACTTGCGGACGATGGACTTGAGCTTCCAGCTGTTGAGGAAGTCGTCCTCGCCATCCCGCAGGTGCAGGATGACGTCGGTGCCGCGGCCGGCCTTCTCCACCATTGCCACGGAGTAGTCGCCTTCCCCGGCGGATTCCCACTGGACCGCCTGGTTGGCCTCCAGGCCCGCCCGGCGGGAAATGACCGTCACCTTGTCGGCGACGATGAAGGAGGAGTAGAAGCCGACGCCGAACTGGCCGATCAGGTGGGCATCCTTGGCCTGATCGCCGGTCAGGCTGGAGAAGAATTCCCGGGTGCCGGACTTGGCGATGGTACCCAGGTGGGCGATGGCGTCCTCCCGGGACAGGCCGATGCCGTTGTCGGAGATGGTGATGGTCCGGGCGGCCGAATCAACGGCGATGCGGATCTTGAGTTCGGAATCGTCACCGTAGAGGGCGGCGTTGTTCAGCGCCTCGAAGCGGAGCTTGTCACAGGCGTCGGAAGCGTTGGAAACCAGCTCCCGCAGGAAAATCTCCTTGTTGCTGTACAAGGAGTGGATCATGAGGTGCAGCAGTTGCTTGACTTCGGTCTGGAAACCGAGGGTTTCCTTGTGATCGGACATGCTTGAGACTCCCTTGATGAAACGATAAGCCGGGAGATGGGGACGGTTTCCCCGATTTCAAGCCTATTCGATCACTTCGTAACGCACCTCGACGATATCCAGCTCCCGCCAGCCCACCGGGCTCTGGAAACGGACCGTGTCGCCTTCCCGGGCTTTGAGAAGGGCCCGGGCCAGGGGCGATATCCAGCTGATGCGGCCGGCGGAGGCGTCGGCCTCATCCACGCCGACGATGGTGTAGGTATTTTCAGCCCCTTCGACATCCGCCACCGTGACGGTGGCGCCGAAGAACACCTGGTCCACATTGGTCTGCCGGGTGGGATCCACCACCTCGGCGATGTCCAGGCGCTTGGTCAGGAAGCGGATGCGGCGGTCGATTTCCCGCAGCCGCTTCTTGCCGTAGATGTAGTCGCCGTTTTCCGAACGGTCGCCGTTGGAAGCCGCCCAGGCCACCACCTCCACCACCCGAGGACGCTCCCGCTTGACCAACTCTTCCAGCTCCGCCTTGAGGCGGGCGTGGCCGGCGGGACTGATGTAGTTGCGGGTCCCCGCCGGAAGCTTCAGGGCGGGGGCGACGCCTTCGTCGTCATCGCCCTCGCCTTCCTTGACGAATGCCTTGTTCAAGACCTTCAGTAACCGATGGCGTAGTTGGCCACATCGACCCGGATCAGGTCGCGGGCCAGGATCACGGAAGTGTACTTGGCGAACTGGTCGGCCCAGGACGCCTGCTCCTTGAAGCGGGCCTCGCCGGCGTACTTCGCCACGCTCAAGATGCGGTCGACGATGAGCACCTTGCCGGTAGGAGTCGCCACATCGCATTCGAGGGCGGTGAATTCATGGTCGAACCACTTGCGGGCCTCATCCGCGGAACTGCCGGCGAGATCGCCCGAACCGAAACGGAAGTGGTATTCGCGGTCCTTGGCGAACGAGACGATCACATGGTGTTGCATGTCTCTCTCCTAAAATTGGGTTGGTGCGAGTATTCTAGCAAACCAACCCATCCTTATCCCCACGGAGTGCCCGATGTCCAACCGACCGCTCAGCGACGATGAAATCGCCGACATCCGGACCATGCTCCAGGAACTGCAGGTGGAGCATCGCGACCTCGACCAGGTCATCGCCCACCTGATCGCATCCGCGCCCTTGGACGAACTCCTGGTGCGCCGGATGAAGAAAAGGAAGCTGCTCCTGAAAGACCGCATCCTGCAATTGGAGCAGATGCTGGTTCCGGATATCCCGGCCTGATCAGTTTTTTTCGGGAGGGATGCGAAAGAAGATCCAGTAGGCGCCACCGATGGCGCCGGCGACGGCCAGTTCCCAGAGGATGGGAACCAGCCAGACCAGCCCCGCCAGGACACCCAGCAGGGCGATGTACGCCAGGGCCTTCAAATCAGAGGATGCAGCGCCCGAGATACCAGGCACCGGCAGCAATGGTGGCACTGCAGGGGATGGTCAGCAGCCAGGCCCAGATGATGCCGCCGGCAACACCCCAGCGTACCCGGCGGGTACCCCGGGTGGAGCCGACGCCGGCGATGGCGCCGGTGATGGTATGGGTGGTGGAAACCGGAACCCCCAGGGCAGTCGCCATGAACAGGGTGATCGCGCCTCCGGTGTTGGCGCAGAAACCCCGGGCCTGGTTCAGCTTGGTGATGCGGTTGCCCATGGTCTTGACGATACGCCAACCGCCGAACAGGGTCCCCATGCCCATAGCGGCATAGCACGAAAACACCACCCAGTTGGGGACCGACTCCCCGGACTTGGAAATACCCGCCGCGATGAGCAGCATCCAGATGATGCCGACCGTCTTCTGGGCGTCGTTGCCGCCATGGCCCAGGCTATAGGCAGCTGCGGACAGGAGTTGGAGGCGCTTGAACATCTTGTCCACCCGATAGGGCGCAAAGCCCCGGCAGAGCCAGGAGACGATCACCATCAGCAGCCCGCCGATGATGAAGCCCAGGATGGGCGCCACGAAGATGAAGGCGACGATCTTCCCCACCCCGCTCATGATCAGGGCTTCCGGCCCTACCTTGGCGAGAGCCGCGCCCACCAGACCGCCGATGAGGGCATGGGACGAGGAGGACGGGATGCCGTAATACCAGGTGACGATGTTCCAGACGATGGCACCGACCAGGGCCCCGAAGACGATGTAGTGGTCCACGATGCTGGGGTCGATGGTTCCCTTGCCGATGGTGCTCGCCACCTTGAGCTGGAAGATGAAGAAAGCAATGAAGTTGAAGGCCGAAGCCCACAGCACGGCCTGATAGGGCTTCAGGACGCGGGTGGAAACAATCGTGGCGATGGAATTGGCCGCATCATGAAAGCCATTCATGAAATCGAACAGCAACGCCACGATCACCAGCAGGGTGATGACCCCCAGTCCAATCTGGACGTTTTCCATGTCGGAATCCAGGCCTTATCAGGAGTTTTCGAGGACGATGCCTTCGATGGTGTTGGCAACATCCTCGCAACGGTCAGTCACCGTTTCGAGGAGTTCGTAGATGGCCTTGAGCTTGATCAGTTGGCGAACGTCCTGCTCTTCCCGGAAGAGCTTGGACATGGCTTCCCGCATGATGCGGTCCGCGTCGGACTCCAGGCGGTCGATTTCCTGGCAGTTCTTGAGGATGGTCGGGCCGTTTTCCATGGTATGGAGCAGGCTCACTGCAGCCTGCACCCGCTGACAGCAGGACAGCACCACATCGGCCAGTTGCCGGGCTTCCACGGTCACTTGGCGGATATCGTAGAGGGTCATGGACTCGGCCACGTCCTGGGTCAGGTCCAGGACATCGTCCATACCGCTGATCAGTTGATGGATCTCGTCTCGGTCGAAGGGGGTGATGAAGGAAGTGTGCAGCGCCGAAATGGTGTCATGGGTGATGCGGTCGGCGTGGGTCTCGTAGACATCGATCTCCTCGGCGAACTTGGCAGCCCGCTCCGGCTCGTTGTCGATCAGCGCCTGGATCAAGGAGACCAATGCCTGCCCTCCCAGCACGATCTGCTCAGCGTGAGCATTGAACAACTCGAAATACTTGCCTTCCTTGGGCATCAGCCGTCCGAACATGACACTTCCGTGTAGTTATGATTACAGACCGCGATTTTAGCATGCCCACCCACTTCCCCGCGGGCTGTGGTTAAATGATGACCGATGTACTCCCCGCTATTCCTGGATGACCCCGAGGTCGCAGCCGCCCTGGATGAAGCCTCCGGCGCCGCCATCGACCGCCTCTCATCCCTGCTGCCCGAACTGGGCCAACCCTGTGGCGAGCGGTTCCGCCAGGCCCTGCGCGCCCACCTCGCCGACATCCTCTGCGGCCGGATCAAGTACAAGGGAGCTGAGCTTCCCCACCTGATCCATGGCGAGGATGCCTTCGGCGATCCCTTTTCCCTTGCCGACCTTCCCCTACCCCGAGCCGGCACCGGCTACGCCGTCCAGCGCCTGGACACCGACACCCTCCTCGACCGCCACACCGGGAGACTCCTGCCCGTCCGTGACCCGGCCCTATCCGGCCTGTTCGACAGCTTCGAGGCAGCCCGTGCCGCCGCCCGCCAATGGTTGAAAACGCAGGGCGAGCCCATCGGCGAACACCCGCTGGCCATTGTTCCGGCATATTTCGACCATGAGATGGGCCGGCATGTGCTAATCTACGGCGTTCTGACCCAATCCCCCTGAGCAGGCTCCTCCCCCGACGATGCTCTCTCCCACTCCGTTCCCAGGCTGGGCCGCGCGCTTGCTCACCGGCAATCCGCAGGTGGATACCGAGCATCGGCTGCTGGCCAACGCCATCTCCCGCCTCCGGAATGCCTGCCCAGACGCGGAACAGCGGATCGAATGCGGGGCTTGTTCCCGGGCCCGGGCTGCCGACTGCAACCACGATCTGGTGGAAGCCCTTGGAGATTTGCTCAGCTTCCTGGTAGACCATTTCTTTGCCGAAGAGCAGGCCATGAAGGAATTCGGTCTGATCAACCGTGAAAAGGAACTGTGCGACCGGCACAAAGAGGATCACGCCCGGATTTCCGATACGGTGCTCCGCATCGTCGGCGCCCTCGATTCACCCCAGACCGTCCAGCTCATCAAGGAGTTGCACTTGGTCCTGGATACCTGGCTCAAACACCACATTGAGCTTCACGATACCGTCCTGCTTGAGATGATCAGGCAGCGATAGCCGCACCCCACCTCATTATGCTGTCCAAGGATCAAATCATTGAGGCGATTGCCTCCGGCAATCTATTCTTCGCAAGACTTCCCAACGGTGACTTCGTCGCCCGCTATACCCGCCACGATGCGGTCCAGCAGGTCACGAGCAACGGTTTGAAGCCGCTGCCCGTCCAGGGCGACGACCTGTGCTGGCTGATCCAGGCGACCGACGAGAACTCGGACCACTGAATTTCGCAAAAATCAGAAGGAACAGGTTGCGTCGCCCTTGGTGTTTACCGCCTGGCCGCTGCCAGTATTCTTGCTGATCGATTCCTTCATGGTCACCTGCACCGCCTCGCTGCGGGGCGCAATGACGGGTGCCACGTTGCCGCTGGCCACATACCCGAACTGCCCCGCGGACAGCACCTGACTCCCTGCACCGTTGGTCACCGATACGGCCCCGGATGCCACATCCACATGCAAGCCATTGGATGGCGTCTGCCCCGTTGCCGTCTTGATGTTGCCGCAATCGTCGTTGCACATGAGCAGGCCGAAATGGGTCCCGCGGATACCAATGGTCGCCGTGGAAGTCTGGACCGATACCCGCTCCTTGTTGCGGGCGCCGAGCAGCCCGGTCACCGAGCGCATGCCGCCCTTCAGGAGACTGACGATGAAATTATCCTCTTCGGGTTTGGCGGCTTCGTAACGGTAGCTATCTACCTTGAAGCGGGTCTCCGGCCGCAAGACCACTTCCGCCCCGTCGTTGAATTTCACCCGCGAATAGGTTTCCCGGGCGGTCGACAAGATGTCGCCCTCCAGAACCTCGGAGCGCACCGAGAGAATCCGGGTCGAGCCGTCGGCCCTGACCACCGACAGTGTTCCCGAAAGATGGGTCACCACGGCCGCCGGACCGCTGGCCCAAGCGCCGTTACACAACAGAGCCGCGAGGAGAAAGGCGATCCACTCAACTCGTGCACTGAGCATTTTTCTTGTCATCCTTGCTCTCTCCCTTCTGCTTACCGTTGTCGCTACTCTGATCACCTTGCTTTTTCTTTTCGCCGTTACCGGAGGAGTCCTTGTTGTTGGAACCCGACGAGTCCTTCTCGCCAAACTCCCCCTCACCGCCGCCAATCGTGCTGCCACCGGACGACGAGCCCCCCAGGGCGCCGCCGTTCCCTCCCGCCGAACCCAGGCTCTGGGTGTTCCCGGAGCCGGTCGTGGTGGATGCTGTGGAACTGGTATTCGTGGCATTGGTGGCAGCAGCAGTATCGGTAGTCACGACGGTGGTCACCGTCTGGCTGCCGGGCATCCAGACCCCGACGGAGACAGGGCCGCTGGTGGAATCGATGTCGGCCATATCTACCGCAATGGAAGAGAGCTGAACCCCCGTCGCCGCCCGAACAATCAGCCCGCTGGCGATTACAGCCGGCGTGGGAGCACCAACCGCCGTGGAGACAGCACCATTGACGGCAGCCATCGAGACGTTTCCAAGTCCGGCATTGATCTGGCCGATGACGATGTTGTTGCCCGCACCCAAGGCGATATTGCTGCCATTGGTTTTGAGGACAGCGGTCGGCGCCATGATGATGTCGCTGCCGGCCAGGGCTGCAATCCCATAGCTGCCGGCGGTAATGACACCGTTGATGTTGATGTTGTCGTTGCCGGCCGCACTGCTCGCGGCGGTGAGCAGTACGCCATTGGCAGTCACCGGCCCGTTCAGGGTGATCGGGCTATGGGCCGTCAGAGCGACGATGCCGGAGGCCTCGATCGCCCCATCGGACACCAGTGCCCCCGTGTTGTCGATGACGATGTCGCCCCCCAGGTTTTTCAAATTGGACAAGCCGGTCACGCCGCCGCTGCCTAGCACGAGCGGACTACCGGTATTCACCAGGGAGATGCTGCCCGACGAGGTATTGAGGGCGGTGAATTTCCCGAAGCGGTTGCCGGCGGCGGTGAGGT
>DASRUX010000179.1:0-12428 GCA_035655235.1 Rhodocyclaceae bacterium
GGCCGGGACCGGCTCCAGAAGGGCTACTCGGTCATCATCTTCCCGGAAGGCACTCGCGTCGCCCCAGGCGAGAAGCGCCGCTACAAGCCGGGGGGGGCCTACCTGGCCACCCACGTCGGCTGCAAGGTGGTCCCGGTGGCCCACAATGCCGGCGAACTGTGGCCGCGCCAGGCCTTCCTCAAGAAGCCGGGCACCGTCACCATCAGCATCGGGCCGGCCATCAGCGCCGAAGGGCTTTCCGAAGCGGAGGTCAACCGGTTGGCCGAGGCCTGGATCGAAGGCGAAATGAGAAAGCTGTCCCCCCATCGCTACACCGATGCTGCTCCTAAAGCCGAAGGCCAGGCCGAAGCCGCCGAAGTCTGACCCGGTGGTGTCCGAGGCCGCCATCTCCCTGGGCGGCCGCCTGGTTTCCTACCAGCTGAAGCGCAGCAAGCGCCGCACCATCAGCCTGTCCATCGACCACCGGGGGCTGCGGGTGTGGGCGCCGAGCGCTGCCCGCCAGTCCGACATCGACGGCCTGCTGCGGCAACACGGCAACTGGGTCCTGGACAAGCTGGACGCCTGGAAGGACCGGGCGCCGCCGCCCCTGGTGGAGATCGCCGACGGTCTTCCCCTGCCTTGCCTGGGCGGCCAAGTCATTGTGCGGCTAGCCACGGGCGCCAACCGCGCCGTGTGGTCTGCCGACGGCGGTCAGGTCACCCTCTGCCTCACCAAACCGGCCGATGCCCGCCGGATTCTGGAAAAGGCCCTGCGGGAGCGGGTGCGAGAGGTCTTCCTGGAGCGCCTTGCCCTGCTGAGCCCGCGCCTGGGCGTTCCCGTGCCCTCCCTGGCCCTGTCCTCGGCCCGCACCCGTTGGGGAAGCTGCAGCAGTCGGGGCAGCATCCGCCTCAACTGGCGGCTGGTGTTCATGCCCCTGCCGGTAATCGATTACGTGGTGGCCCACGAGCTGGCCCACTTGAAGGAGATGAACCACAGTCCCCGCTTCTGGTCGGTGGTGGAAGGGCTCTGCCCCGACTGGCGGGAGCGGCGGACCGAACTCAAACGCCTCGGGCTGACTTGCCCCAACCTCTAGGAGAACAAGATGCGCGTCCTGCACACCATGGTCCGGGTCGGCGACCTGGATAAATCCCTCGCCTTCTACACCGAAGTCCTCGGCATGCAGCTCCTGCGCCGCCAGGACTACCCGGAAGGCCGCTTCACCCTGGCCTTCGTCGGCTACGGCCCGGAGAGCGAAGGGGCCGTGATCGAGCTGACCCACAACTGGGACACCCAAAGCTACGACCTGGGCAACGGCTATGGCCACATCGCCCTGGCCGTGCCCGACGCCTACGCCGCCTGCGAGGAAATCAAGCGCCGGGGCGGCAAGGTGGTTCGGGAAGCCGGGCCCATGAAGCACGGCAGCACCGTCATCGCCTTCGTCGAAGACCCGGACGGCTACAAGATCGAGCTGATCCAGCGGAACTGACCCGCATCAAGGCCGGGGCGCTGGCCCCTGCCCATACTTCCGGGCGAAGGAGGTTTCCATGTTTCCAGATTTCTTCGCCCGCGTTCCCACCCTCACCCTGCGGGACCCCCTGGCCCGTTTCCTCGGTGCCGCCGAGGATGGCCTGATCGAATACGGCTTTGCCGATGCGGTGAAGCTGGCCGGCCATTCATGCCCGACGGTGGCGGGTGCTTACCTGATGACCTGCCGGGCCCTCAAGGCCCTCTACGGCGACGAAGTGCCCGAACGGGGCGGCATCCGGGTGGATTTCCGGGAGGACCAGGGCAGCGGCGTCACCGGCGTCATCGCCAGCGTCGTCACCTTGCTTACCGGCGCTGCCGGCCCAGGTGGTTTCAAAGGGCTGGCGGGGCGTTATGGGCGGCGGGACCTGCTCCATTTCGGCGTTGGCCAAGTGGCCGGAGAAGTCCGCTTCACCCGCCGGGAAAACGGCCGGTCGGTCACCGCCGCCATCGACCTCTCAGCCATCCCTGCCGATCCGCGCATGCCGGCCCTTCTGCAACGCCTGCTGTCCGGCGATGCCGATCCGGAATCCGAACGCCTCTTCGGCCAGCTCTGGCAGGCCCGGGTGCGAAGCATCCTCATCGACCACTTCGACGACCCGGGCGTGGTCCGGCTGACGAGCCCGTAATCGGGGCGGAAAGCCGCTCCGCCCCGATTCCCCGAGGATCAATATTTCTGGACCACCGTCACCCCGGCGGGGGCGCTGGCCACGTAGCCGACGGCGCCGGGGGTGCGCTTCACGTACTCGGCCACTTCCAGGTCGCCGGATTTGACCGCCGGTGGGTTGAGTCCTTCCCGGAAGGACTTCTTGGCCCACTTGCTGTTGTACTTGCCGCCATCCAGCTTGAGGACCTTGGAGAGGAATGCCTCCTGCTGGGGGCCGTTGTCCACCGGCACCAGCTTGAGGGACCCGGCGAACTGCTTCTCCCCGAGGAAGATGTCGGCCACATCGGCCGCCGACACCTGGGTGCCGGGGTTGGCGATGACCACCACGTCGGCCATCGCCGCCCCGGAGAGCAGGGCTGCAGCCACCAGGGAAACGAGTTTGCTATGTGTGCTCATGTCGATTCACCTGTTCCGGGTCAGAAGCGGATGGAGTACTGGATGTAGGCTTCGTTGTAGCCGTCGTCCGGCACGCCGACGCCCAGGTCCTTCTTCTTGGTCCGGTTCAGCTCCAGCTTGAGGGCGCTCTTGGGATCCACGTCGTAGCGCAGGCCGATGACCGAACGGTTGTAGGAACGGCCGTTGGCCTGGAGGGCGAAGTAGTTGTCGGCCTGGCTCAGGCTGGTCTTCTCCAGGCGGCCGTAGGGCGTGTATTGGCCGAAGCTGCGGCCGAGCTGGGCGTACCAGGCATTGCTCTGGTGCTTGCCGGTGCCGCCGGTCAGGTTGGTGTTGTCGAAATGGTAGTACTCGCCCAGGACTTCCCAATCGTCGTCGATAAAGGCGCCGTAGCCGCCCAGCATGTTGAGCCGGGTTTCGCTGCCGGTGAGGTCGTCGGCGATGTTGCCGCGCAGGCCATGGGCCCCCAGGCGCAGGGCGGACAGGCTCTTGGGGGTGACCCAGGCGTTGAAGCCGCCCATGGCGCGGAACTTCGCGTCGCCGGCCATCTTCATGTCGAGGACCCGTTCGGTGCGGTCGATGTGCTGGGCATTGGCGACGTAGGCGTCGTAGCCGAGGCGGGCGCTGCCCACATCGTAGGTGCCGGTGGCCCAGGCGCCGGTGGCGTGGGCGGGCAGGATACCGCCCTTGTCCTCGAAGTCCAGGAAGCGGGGGCGCAGCACCGAAGTCTGGATTTGGGCGCCATGGTGAAAGGCGGTATTCCAGTAGCCGTAGGGGGTGTGGAAGCGGCCGATCCAGGCGGTCAGGGTGTCGTTGAAGGCGTAGCCGACCTGCAGTCGCTCCAGATCGGTGGTGACGGCGCCGCCGTTGTCCACCTCGAAATTGAGCTCGATCAGGCTGCGGACATTGGTGCCGAATTTTGGGGTGAGGTAGAGGTCGAAGGTGCCCAGGTCGAAGCCCTTGTTGCCCCGGCCGTAGGTGGGATTGTTCTCACCGCTGCGGCGCAGGCCGACGTCGGCAAAGCCGTGGAGGGCGATGCCGTCGTCCCCACCCAGGCGGGCACCCAGGCCGCTGCCCAGCTGGCTCACCTGGCGCTCCAGGTTATCGATCTTGGCGGCCTGCTCGGCGCTGGCGGCGGCCACGGCGGGTTCGGCTGCGGCCTTGGCGCCCTTCAGGCTCTGCACTTCGCCCTGGAGCGCCTCGATCATCTGCATGCTGCGTTCCAGCTTCTTTTCCAGCTCTTTGATGCGGGCGTCTGCGTCGCCCGCGGCGGTTGCCGGCCCGGTGGCTACCATCATGGCGGCGCCCAGCGCCGTCAGCGTCTTGATCCCTGTGCTTGTCATTTGCCTTTCCCGGTTGATTAGGATGGGTGGATTGGTGATCGTTGCCCGCGCCAGTCAGGCCGGGGCGAACTGGGGGATGGTGTGGAAAAAGGCGAAGCAGTCCCGGAGGACGCTTTCGCTCTTGGCCGTCAAATTGACGAATTCGATGCCGTAGCGGCAGCCGTCCTGGCCCTCGCTGATCCAGGAAATCCGGCCCTTGAATTGGGAGGGGGTCTGCCGCTGGAACTGTTCCAGGGTCCCCTCCGGCTTCATCACCAGCAGGTCAACCGTGTCTCCCTTCGCCATCGCCAGGGGAGAGGGGGCCTTGAGCTGCATCCCGCCCATGCTGAAGTCGACGCCGACCAGCTTGAAATCGCCGTTCTTATGCCTCATTTCAATGAGCAGGCAGGAAGGCACCCGCGGGGAGCGGCGCCGCTCGTTCTGTCGGGGTTGGGGGCGGGCGGTGCAGTCGTAGCGGAAATAGGCCATCTGCAGGGTCACTTCCTCCACCATGCGGTAGAGGTTCTCGCTGATGCTCCGGGTCACGCCCACCTTCTCCCGGTTGTTCTGCAGGGTGGCGAAGAGGGTCTGGAGGGTATCGTTGAGGGTCGCCAGCCTTTCCATCTGGGTCTGGCTGGCGGCGGCGATCTGGAGGTTGGTTTCGTCGTTCTCCCGCACCAGGCCGACCATGTGCTCGATGGCCTGGCGGGTGGCCCGGGATTTGTCGCTGGAGGCGGTGGCGCTTTCCACCACGGCGGCCATGGTGCTGCGGGTGCGTCCGATCTGTTCGGTCAGGGTGGTGACGATGGAGGTGATCTCGCTGGTGGCCTCGCCGGTCCGGTTGGCCAGCTTGCGCACCTCGTCCGCCACCACGGCGAAGCCCCGCCCCTGTTCCCCTGCCCGGGCTGCCTCGATGGAGGCGTTGAGGGAGAGGAGGTTGGTCTGGGCGGCGATGGCGGCGATGCTCTCGATGATGTGGTTGATGAGTTCCGCCGACTCGCCCAGGGTCCGCAATTCCCCCTCCGCCCGGTGCACGTCCTGGACGGTGCCTTCCATCTTGGCCAGGTTGTCCCCGACGGCCCGCAGGCCTTCGGAGGCCTGGGCTTCGGTGCGGACAGTGCGCTCCCGGGCCGTATCGGCCAGGGTGTTCACCGTTTGCGAAATCTCCGTCATCTCCTCGGTGGCGCGGGAGACCTCCTCGGACCGGAGTTGCTGGGCTTCCGTGTGCTGCTCCATCTCCCGGGCCATGGTGGTGATCTGGAAGGTGGCTTGGGATATCTGCCGGTTGGCCCCGTCGATGCTCTGCACCACGCCGGTCAGGCGCCGGTTCATGTCGTCCATGCTGCCCAGCAGGCTCCTCGGGCAGTAGCTGCCTGCGGGTACCGCCGGCCGGGCGTTGAGGTTGCCTTGGGCCACCTGGCGGACCAGGTCGGCGACGATGCGGGGCTCGGCCCCCAGTTGGCGATTCAGGCTGCGGTAGAGCAAGAAGAAAATGGCGGCGATAAAGGCCAGGATGGCGGCGAACAGGAGCCCCACCAGGGCACCGATCCGTTCGCTGGTGCGGATGCCATCGGCCCGGGCCTGGTCCGCCAGGGTATTGATTTCCCCGGCCAGGCCGTCCAGCAATGCCACGAGGCGGACCACCTTGCCCAGGGTGGCGTCGTCTTCGACGGAAATGGTTTTTTCCTGGAGCAGGCCCTCCACGCCGTGGCGGGCCTCGTTCCAGGCCTGCAGGCTCTCTCCCTGGAGGGTCGCCGTTCCGCCGGAATCGGCGGGCTGGAAGTGCTGGTCCACCGTCTTCAGGGTTTCGCCGATGCGGCTGCGTACCGCCTTGGCCCCCTCGGTCAGCACCAGCTGGTTGATGTCCTTGATCAGGGTTTGCAAGGCGGTGGCGCTGTTGGCGTAGCGCAGGGTCGCCGCCCCGGCCCGGTCCATGGCCCCGTAGCCGCACAGGGAGGCTGCGACCGCCCCCAGGACCAGAAGAAAAGTGACCAGCCCGGACAGGAATAGCTGGGTCCGGACGTGCAACGCTTCGAATCTTGCCAGCATACGAATACCTCGCCGGAATTTGCCTTCCGGCGCCCCTATGCAAAAAGTCGTATGCGTAAAGCAATAAGCGCGCCCAAGGGTGGATTCCCGGCAATTCCTTCTGTATTCCGGGAGTTACCGCGGGAGCGGCGGGGCGTCAAAGCCGGGGAATGGGAAAACTTTTTTGTTTCCGGGAAAGCCGGCCGGGGCTATTCCCGAAAGTGGGAGGGCTGGGCCGTCGCCATGGGAGGCTAGGCGGCCTCGAGTCGGACGGTGGCGGGGTTCAGCAGGCGGAGGAAGTGCCGGCCGGGAAGCTGACGTAGAAGGTGCTGCCCGCGCCTTCGGCGGACTCGACCCAGATGCGCCCGCCGTGGCGGCTGACGATCCGCTGGCACATGGAAAGGCCGATGCCGGAGCCGGGGTAGGCCTGGGTGCTGTGCAGGCGCCGGAACAGTTCGAAAATCTGCTGGTGGTATTTGGGGTCGATGCCGATCCCATTGTCCTTGACCGCGATGATCCACTCGTTGCCTTCCCGGGTGGCGAAAACGTGGACTTCAGGTTGCTTGGACTCGTTGTACTTGAGGGCGTTCTCCACCAGATTCATGAAGAGCTGGAGCATCTGCTGGCGATCCGCCATGACCGTGGGCAGTTCGCCGCAGTTGACGATGGCCTTGGATTCGGAAACCTGGCTGGCCAGGATGAATGCCACCTCGTCGAACACCTTCTTCAGGCTGGTGCTCTCCAGGGGTTGGGCCAGGGAGTCGAGTTGGGAGTAGGCCAGCAGGTCGAGGATGAGGGCGCGCATCCGGTGGGCGCTGTCCAGGATGAAAGCGATGTGCTGGTCGGCCTCGGCGCTGACCTTGCCGGTGCACTCGTCGCGCAGGAGCTGGGTGAACCCGGCGATGGCGTTGAGGGGGGCCTGGAGGTCATGGGCCGCCAGGTGGGCGAAATGCTGCAGGTCGTGGTTGCTGTGGACCAGGGCGGCATTGGCGTTCTGGAGCAGGTTGCCGGCCTCCCGGAGCCTGTCCCGCTGGCGCTTGAGAGTCAGGTGGGTGCGGACCCGCGCCTGGACGACGGCGGCGTTCACCGGTTTCTGGATGAAATCCACAGCCCCCGCTTCGAGGGCACGGGTTTCGTCTTCGCTTCCATCAAGGGAAGTGACGAAAATGATGGGGATTTCCCGGGTTGCCGGGTGCGCCTGCAACTCGTCGCAGACCGCGTAGCCGTCCAGGTCGGGCATGACCGCATCCAGCAGGATGAGGTCGGGGGAGCGGGTGCGGGCAAGCTCCAGGGCATCCGTCCCGTTGAGGGCGAAAATCACCTCGTGCTCATCCTCCAGCGCCTGGTTCAGGATGCTGACGTTGACGGCGGAATCATCGACAACGAGGATTCGCCCGTTCTGCGCCAATTCGTACCCGTTCATTCCCTCAATTCCCTCTGTGGTTCCCTGATGTCCCCTGTCCTCGATTCTGCCACATCCGGGGGCAATCTTCCCGTCGCCGGGAAAACGCTGATGACGAACTAATAATAGCACCCTGCGTCCGCCTTGCAGATTTCATTTTTCCCGCCGGGAACCGCCCTCGGCGGGCGGCGACGGAGCCCGCGGCCAGGGGTGGATGGAGGGGGATCACCCTCCCCGGGAAAGCCGGTGTTTCCGGTATGCCGTATCCATGGTTCCCGGCATGGCGGCCCGTAGTGGCCAACCCCTAAAGTGAAGCCCGCAGACAACTTCCATCTTTCCCTATGGATACGTCACTGATCGATCCGCTCCGCCCCCAGACCCGGGAGGAATCCCGCTGCTGGGCCATGCTGGTGATGGCCCGGGCTGTTTGCGCCGTTGCCGCCCTCGTGGCGGCCATGGCTTTGCGGCCATGGCTGGCGCTGCCGGCCCTGGTTCTGCTGGCGGGCGCCGCGGTCGGGGCGGAATACGCCTATCGATGGGCCATCAACCGGGAGCGCCAACGCTGCAAGCAAAGGATGGCGGCGGCTGAACGGGAGAAGCAGTTCCGAGCGATCCGCCAAGCCCAGCGGGCGGCGGCCCAGAAATATTTCGACGAGCAAAGCCTGGTGCTGGGCAGGACAAGCGTCGATTTACCCGACCCCTCTGCTGGGTATCGCCGCCAATAAGCGATCCCGGCGCGCCCGCTCGTCAAATTGTCCGGATGACTTCCCCGTGGAAGTCGTCTAGCATGAACGACGAATATTCCAATGACACCTTTGGGCGGGAGGGATTCAGCAATGAAGTTGCTGCCATGGCCCATATCGGCGAACGAGTCGTCGCGACGGCCCCAAGCAAACGATGGGCTGCCATGCCGCCCTGATCGGACGGAAGCGATGGTGGCATTGGGGGCAACGGCTTGAAATGGGCATGAGAGCTTTCCGGCTGCTCCCATTCTTCCTGCTTGTCGCGGTCATCGGCATCTTTCTGTGGCGGGATGCACCGAAGCCAAAGGAAGTCGCTCCCCGCCATATCGCCATAGCCCAACTCACGGCCGTCGACGACGAGACCGTGTCCGGCTTCCGGGAAGCCATGGCCGAGTTGGGATACCGGGAAGGCCGCGAGGTCGTCTATTCGACGACGGGAGCCATCGGCAGCGTCAGCCGCGTGGAAGATGCTCTCCAGGCGAACTTGAAGACGAATCCCGACCTGCTGTTGGTTTCCAGCACCCCCGTGGCGCAAGCGGCCAAGCGGCTGACCGACGGACAAGGCCGCCCACCGGTCATCTTTGCCCCGGTCAACGATCCCCTGGGCGCCGGCGTCGTTCCGGATTTGCGGCGTCCCGGAGGCCACATCACCGGCATTCGCTTGCCCCGGGGCGATGACCTGCGCCTGAAATGGCTTGTTCAGATCGTTCCCAAGGCCAGGCGAATCTATGTGCCTTACTCGTTGGACGACAAGAGCGCCCTTGCGAGCCTGCAGCACATTAGCGAAGCGGCTGCCCGGCTGGGCGTGACGCTACTGCCCCAGCCCTTCCTTGAAGAGGACGACATGGCGGCACGAATAGCGGCGATGCCGATGGGCATAGACGCCGTCTTCCTGCCTCGCGACAGCCGCATCGAGGCGCACATCGCCGAGTTCGTCGCCTTGGCCGAGAAGCGGCGCCTGCCGATATCGGCCCCGAGCCTGACCCAGGTGAGAGCCGGCGCCCTGTTCAGCTACGGCTTCGTGCACCGGGAAATCGGCCGCCAGGCGGCGCGGCTCGCCGACCAGATATTGAAGGGCACGCGGCCGGGCGACCTGCCCGTGGAAATGGCGGAAAGCCGGCTGGCGATCAATCTGGCAGCCGCCGACCGCATCGGCATCACCATCCCGGACGAGATTCTGCTTCAGGCGGAATACGTGATCAGGAAGTAGCCATGGGCCGCCAATCCATCCGTTCCCGTTTGCTATTCGCATTCGTGGCCCTGGTCACGCTGGCGGTGATTCTGACGGGGGCTGGTATCGGATGGCGAGACTACTGGCACAGTATCGACGTTGCCTACGCTCGGCAGCAGGAACTCGCCAAACGGGTTGCGGTGCAGGTACAGGCGCAACTGCAGATCGTCGAGTCGGAACTGGTGCATGGCATCCGCATTGCCGATTTTCCCCGGTTGAACGATGGGGAGCGGGAACGCTTCATTGCCCGCCTGCTCGCCAATCGCGACCACTTCAGGGAAGCATTCTTCATCGACGCGACCGGGGCGCGCCAGTTGTTCGTCTCGAATGTCCGCCTGCTGCCCGAGCAGAAGATGAGCCGTAAGGATACGGACGAGTTCCTGGCGGCGATGCGGACCGGCCTTCCCTTTTTCGGCCAGGTCCATTACGGCGCGGATGACAACGAACCCCTGATCGCCCTTGCCATACCCATCAAGGAACCGCGGCAGGACCGTCTGGAGGGCGTACTGGTCGGCGAAGTCCGCCTCAAGGCGATCTGGAACACGATCGCCGGTGTCGGGCTGGAGCCCGGCGAGGATGTCTATCTGCTGGATCAGGCCAATCGCGTCGTCGCCCATCGCAATCCCTCCGTGGTGCTGCGGGAAAGCCGGTTGCAGCCCCGGCCCGAGGTTCGCCGGCAGACCGGGCTGCTGGGGGACGAAGTCTTCCTGGCTACGCAGCCCTTCGAAATCGGGCAGAAACGATTCCAGGTGGTGGCGGAGCGCAGCGTCTCCTTGGCTTTGGCGCCGGCCATGACCAATCTTGGCCTGACGCTCATCGCCGTACTCCTTTCCCTGAGTGCGGCGTTCACCCTGATCGTTCCCATCTCTCGGCGCATCACCCAGCCCATCATCGCCGTTTCGGATGCGGCGCGGGCGATCCAGGGGGGCGACCTGGAGCACAAGGTATCCATTGACAGCCCCGACGAGATCGGCGAACTGGCCCGCTCGTTCAACGACATGACGGTGCGCCTGCGCGTCTCCTTGCGCCAGCTCGAAAACGAGCGCGCCCACCTGCATACCCTCGTCCGGACCATTCCAGACCTCGTCTGGCTCAAGAATCCGGAAGGGGTTTACCTCACCTGCAACACGGCTTTCGAGCGCTTTTTCGGCGCCAAGGAGGCCGATATCGCCGGCAAGACGGATTACGATTTCGTTGATAAGGAGCTGGCGGATTTCTTCCGGGAAAAGGACCGGGTCGCCATGGCGGCCGGCTGCCCGATGTCCAACGAAGAGTGGATCACCTTTGCCGAGGGTGGCCGTCGCCGGCTGATGGAGACCATCAAGACGCCGATGCTGGACAACGACGGGACGCTGGTCGGCGTTCTGGGTATCGCCCGCGACATCACCGAGCAGCGCCAGGCCGAGCGGGAACTGGCAAAGAGCAAGGAGATGTTCCAGACCGTGACCGAATTCGCCACCGACTGGGCCTACTGGCGGGATGAGGCGCGACGGCAGTTCTATTACATGTCCCCCAATTGCCTGGCCCAAACGGGTTTTGCCCAGGAAGAGTTCCTTGCCAACCCGGATCTGCTGGATGACGTCATCCATCCCGATGACCGGGAGCGCTGGAACGAGCATCTGGCGTCGAGCGAGGAAAGTTTCCTCCATCTGCCGATGGAGTTCCGCATCGTGGCCAAGAACGGCGCCATCCGCTGGATCAGCCACACCTGTCGGCCGGTGATCCTTGCCGACGGCACCCGCATGGGCCGGCGCGGCTCCAATGCGGACATCACCGAACTGAAGCGCGCCGAGGCCGAGCTGATCGTGCACCGCGAGCATCTCGAACACCTGGTCCGGGCGCGTACCGCCGAACTGGCCACGGCCAAAGAAGCGGCGGACAAGGCCAACGCCGCGAAAAGCTATTTCGTCGCCAACATGAGCCACGAAATCCGTACGCCGATGAATGCCATCGTCGGCATGACGGAACTCTGCCTGGCGACCCATCCCGACGAGCACCAGCGCAACTATCTGGGAAAGATCAAGCAGGCTTCGGACTCCCTTCTGCACATCATCGACGACATCCTGGACTTCTCCAAGATCGAAGCCGGCAAGCTCGATCTGGTGGCGGAGCCCTTCGATCTGGCGGTTGTGTTCGACGGACTACGCTCCATGCTGACGGAAAAGGCCCGGAGCAAGGACCTGGCGCTGGCCATTCCGGAAAACGACCTGCCCGCCGCAACCCTGCTCGGGGACGGCATGCGCTTGAGCCAGGTCCTGGTCAATCTGGTCGGCAATGCCATCAAGTTTTCGGACCATGGCCAGGTGACCGTCAGCGTCACCGAAGAAAGCCGGGAAGACGGCATCGCCAGCCTGCTCTTCGCCGTCAAGGACGAGGGCATCGGCATCAGCGAGGACGATCAGGCGCGCTTGTTCCAGCCCTTCAGCCAGGCGGATGTCTCGACCACAAGGCGTTACGGAGGCACCGGTCTGGGGCTCGCCATCAGCAAGCGGCTGGTGGAACTCATGGGCGGTCGAATCTGGGTTGAGAGCGCTCCCGGCCGGGGCAGTACCTTCCACTTCACCGTCCGTTTCCCGACCACCGAGGCGTCGGCGGAGACGGCCCACCGGCCCGGCCTGCAGGCAGCCCGGGGCGAGATGGTCGCCGGCTTGCGGGGCGCGGACATCCTGCTGGTCGAAGATACCGAACTTAACCAGGAGGTGATGCGGGATTTGCTGGAGCATGTCGGTTTGCGGGTTCGGGTGGCCGCCAACGGCGAGGAGGCGCTCAAGGCCATTGAGGCGATGCGGCCCGACTGCGTGCTGATGGACTGCCAGATGCCTGTCATGGATGGTTTCGAGGCCACCCGTCGGCTGCGGGCCGACCCTCGCTACCAGGGGCTCCCCATCGTTGCGCTCACCGCCAATGCCATGGCGGGGGACCGGGAACGGTGCCTGGCGATGGGTATGAATGGATTCCTGACCAAACCGATCGAAGTGGTGGAACTGCTGGCAAGTCTGAGCCGTTGGGTGCCGCCCCGGAGCGAACCCGAGGCGGTGCCCCAGGCAGCGGACGCCCAGTCGGCGAGCGCGCTCCTCCCCGAACTGGCGGGCATCGATACCGCTGTTGGGCTCCGTTACCTGGGCGGGCGGCGGAGTTG
>DASRUX010000180.1:0-17758 GCA_035655235.1 Rhodocyclaceae bacterium
GCGGGATTCGATGGTGTCGTGGCTGGAGATGAAGGTCACCGGGATATCCCGGGTGGCATCGTCATCCTTCAGGAGATGGCAGAACCGGTAGCCGTCCATGCCCGGCAGGCCAATGTCCAGGAGCAGGCAGTCCGGGCGCACCGAGTCCATGCCGGCCCGGCAGGCTTCGGCGCTGTCGAAGGTCTGGACCTGGTACTTGGGCTCCAGGATGGCGCGCAGGATGTCCTGGATCATCGGGTCGTCGTCGACGGCAAAGATGGTGAAGGCGTTGTTCATGGCTTTTCCTTGCGGGTAACTCGGTTCATGGAGCGGCCTCGGCCGGGGCGGGAAGCGCCTCGGCCAGGCGTTCTTGCGTGGCCGCCAAGTGACGTTGGGCGGCGGCCAGGAGGGGTTGGTGGTTCCGATCTTCCTTGAGGGCGGATTCGAGGGCGACGACGGCTTCCCACAGGGCGGTCAGGCCCAGCATGCCGACCCGGCCCTTGAAGGCGTGCAGGGCCTTCAAGCCCTCGTCCCGGCGCCCGGATTCCAGGTGGGTGACGACGGCGGCCAGGGGCGAATCCCCCTCGTCCAGGAACTTACGTAGCCAGCCCAGGTAGGCGGCCTGGTTGCCGGCGAAGCGATGCAGCCCGGCCTGGGTGTCCACACCTGCGATGGCCGGTAGGCATTCGCCCTGCGCTGGCGCGGGACGGGCGGGGGCCTGCTGCCGGTATTGGAGATCCGCCGGAATCCATTTGGCCAGCAGGCGGTAGAAGGTGTCGGTGGAGAAGGGTTTGCCCAGGTGGTCGCTCATGCCGGCGGCCAGGCTCGCCTGCTTTTCGTGCTCCATGGCGTGGGCGGTCATGGCGATGATGGGCAGCGTTTCCCGGCCGGGCAGGGCGCGGATGGCCCGGGAGGCGGTGTGGCCGTCCATCTCGGGCATCTGCACGTCCATGAAGACGAGATCGAACCCGTCCGCCGGATGGGATTGGATGGCTTCCAGGGCAGTACGGCCGTTGTCGGCTTCCACGCCCTCGATGCCCACCTGCTTGAGCAGTTCCATGACGATCTGGCGGTTGATGGGCTGGTCGTCCACCACCAGGGCGCGGCAGCGGCGATAGCGGATGCCTTCCACATCCGCTTCGGGGGCGTGGCCGGTGCCGACGAGGGCGGCCGGGTCGGCCACGCCCAGCACCACCAGGACCCGGAAGGTGCTGCCGATACCCGGCGCGCTGGAGACGCCGATGGAACCGTCCATCATCTCCGCCAGTCGGCGGCAGATGGTGAGGCCCAGGCCCGTGCCGCCGTGGGTGCGGGTGATGGAGGTGTCGGCCTGGGAGAAGGGTTGGAAGAGCCGGTCGATCTCGGCCTGGCTGAGGCCGATGCCGGTGTCCGCCACCTCAATGAGGAGGCGCAGCCGATCGCCATCCCGGGATTCCTGCTTGAAGCGCACGGCGACGCCGCCCTGGGGTGTGAATTTGATGGCGTTGGTGAGGAGGTTGAGGAGAATCTGCTCCAGGCGCAGGGGATCGCCCAGGAGGTGGGGAGGCAAGTCCGGGGCGATATGGACCTGGAAGCCCAGCGTCTTCTCGGCCACCCGGTGGGCGACCAGGGCGGCCACCCGGTCCATCAGCTCGGGGAGGGCAAAGGGGATGGCCTCCATCTCCAGGCGCCCGGCGGCGATCTTGGAGAGGTCCAGGAGGTCGTTGATGATTTCCAGCAGGGTCTGGCCGGCGTGGCCGATCTTGTCCAGGTAGTCCCGCTGGCGGGGATCGGCGACGGTGTTCATGGCCAGGCCCGATAGCCCGATGACGGCGTTCAACGGCGTGCGCATCTCGTGGCTCATGTTGGCCAGGAACTCGTTCTTGGCCCGGTCCGCAGCCCGGGCGGCGTCGAGGGCGCGGCTGAGGTCGGCGGTGCGCTGCTGGACCAGTTCCTCCAACTCGGCCTGGTGCTCCTCCTGGCGCATTTCGGCGTGCTTGCGTTCGGTGATGTCTTCCTTGACGGCGATGAAGTGGCTGATTTCGCCGGACTCGGCGACGATGGGGGAGATGGAAACGTCCTCCCAGAAGAGCTCGCCGTTCTTGCGCCTGTTGAGGAGCTGGCCCCGCCATTCCCGGCCGGTGAGCAGGGTGTTCCACATATTCACGAACAGCTCCCGGGGAATCTGGCCGGAATTGAGGAGGCGCGGGTTGCGGCCGATGACTTCTTCCCGGCTGTAACCGGTGACCTGGGTGAAACGGGGATTCACGTACTCGATGTCGCCGTTGCGGTTGGCGATGAGAATGGACACCGGGCTCTGCTCCACGGCACGGCGCAGCTTGTTGGCTTCTTCCATGGCCGCCCGGCGCACGGTGATGTCGGCATAGATCCAGATGGCGCCCCGTTCCGGGTGCTCCGGGTCCATGGCCTGGCCGGTCATGGCGCCCCAGAAGGTGTGGCCCTGCTGGTGGCGGAGCAGTACCTCCTCGCCGAATTTCCTGCCCTCGGCCAGGTCGGCGTAGGCGCGGCGGCCGATGCTCTCGTAGGTTTCCTCGCTGCCGTAGAGCACCCGGGTGGATTGGCCCGTCAGCCCGCCCGGGGCGGCGCCGAAGATTTCTTCGAAGCGCCGGTTGCAGGACACGATTTGCCGCTCCCGCACGAAGGCGATGCCTACCACGGCGTTCTGGAGGATGGCGTTCTTCTCGGCGGCCAGCTCCCGGTAGCCCTCGTTGATCTGGCTGAGGCGCTGGTCCAGGCGGCGGGTGAACAGCCGGGTAGCGAAGAAGACGCCCCCCATGGAGAGCAGGATCATCAGGGCCATCATGACCTGCTTGTTGCGGTTGGCAGCCACCGACTGGCTGATGTCGAAACTGACGCTGATGCCGCCGTGGATGCGGCCGAGTTTGTAAACCTTGTCCGAATGGCAGGCGAGGCAGGCCTTGTCGGTCTGCATGGGGGCCATGTAGCGGAAGACGACCTTGCCGTCTTCCTCGGTGGCGGCGTAGGCCTCCGGCTTGCCGGCCTCGAAGGACTTCAGGGCGTCTTTTTCCCAGTCGTCGGGGACGTTGTCCGGATTCTTCAGCTTGAGGCTGGTGATGTGGAAGCGGTGGTCGCCCTCCTTGCGGGCCAGGGCGGCGATTTCCCGGGACATGGTGTCCGGGTCCCGCAGGGTAAAGACCCGGCCATCGGTGGAGGAGACATCGGGAAATTCGAGGAAGTCGTTGGAGCGTACCCCGGGCTTCTTCTCCACGTAGATGCCGCCGTAGCCGGAATTCCAGTGCCAGGTGAGGAGGATGTCCCGGAAATGGGCCCGGGCGCGCTTCAGGGCGACTTCCTGAATCTGGTCCTGGTCGGCCAGCAGGTTGTAGACGAAGACGGTGGTGCCCGCCACCGCCAGCACGGCGCCTACCCGCCGGACAAAGGCTTTCCACAACTGACCGGGGTCGTGTTCCATGGTGTTTCTTATCGCTTATCCATGGCAGGCGCGGAAGTCGCGCCTGCCGCCCAGCCTCCCTGGCGGGCTTGTCAGGGGATTAAGCGAATTTCATTCCATGAAATGGAAGGGCGGAGTAGCCGTTCTTTTTGGCGGGTAGGGTTCCCGAATGTGGAAAAAAGCGGTGGGGTGAAGGGGCTGGGGTTCCCGGAATCGGGAGAGAACGCAGGGCCTGCGGATGCTGTGATCCGTTGCCCTGCGTTCCGGTTACGGCTGACTATCGGTGCTGTCGCTGAGCAGTAGGCAAGGTCTGGTCATGATCTTGGGGGAATGCCCGGAGGCGAGCCTGAACTGCCTGATGACCTTGAGAACCGCCAAGGGCAGCTTTGTGAATCTATAACCGACGCTCCCTTGGAAGTTTTTAGGCATTGATACAGGTCAATATAGAGGGAACGATATTTCGCATACTAATATGCGACTCACCAGTCATAAAACAAGGGGAGATTCGATGAAAGCTATTGCCGTGGTTGCCGCATCAAGTGTTTTCTTGGCGCTCTCCCTGGAGGTTTCGGCCTTGGAAATAAAACAGGCCGCGCCGATGCATATCGTTACCATGCCGGAACCAGCTCACATTACTCCCTCCCCGGCACAGCCGCATATTGCGCCGCAGCCCCCAACATCGGTGAACGGGAGATCGCCCACCCAGACGATCAACTCCTTGCTGGCCCAAGGCAATGCCTTGGCCAGGCAACAACGTTTTCAAGAGGCTATCGAAGCATATAGCCGCGCAATCGATATCAATTCCAACTATGACGTTATCTGGTACAACCGAGGCTTGGTCTACGCCAGCCTGGGCCCGAACAATTATGGCCAAGCGTGGAAGGATTTCAGCCGGGCGATCGACCTCAACCCAGGAAATGACCGTGCTTTTCTGAATCGCGCCATGCTAAACAAGTACGCTGGTCGTCAGCAGTATTATTTGGATGACCTTAACATGGCGGCCAACCTGGGCAACCAGAAGGCCCAGAGTATCCTGAGCGCCGCCGCGGGGAATGGAGCTCCCCAGAGCGCAATGGCGACACAAGTACAAGGGTCGAATGCTCGGCCGCCTGTCGATGCTCCTGCAGCCATGTTTGGCCGTGACTGGCGTCTCCGTGTTCCAGGTGCCGCTTATCAGACGGAGAACGTGGTTGCAGGCACCAGGACCACGCACGTTTCAACCGGAACTGGCCAGTTGCCCCATGTCGTTAATATATCCACCAACGGTACATATGTCTGGAAGGCCTATGGCCAAATCATCCAAGGTCAATGGGTGGCGGGGGTCAAGCGCGGCTATCCCCTGACGCTGATGAACGGCTACGAGGGCAAGAACTGGAACGCGACCATAAGCGACGGGCAACTATTGTTGTGGGATGGAAACTCACTTGCAGGCCAGTTCCGCGGGAGTTGATATCTCGCGTAATGCCTGTACAGGAAAGTAAGATCGGCCAAACTGGATTTTTCAGTGGCATGGTTTTGTTCTGCCTCCTGCTCTCTTTTTCCACCGGGAGCCCCGCCTAGTCTCCGCTTGGATAGGCTGTACGACTCTGGGATGCCGGATCGGATTGCTGGGCATTCGGGGGGGGCACTGACCTTCTTCCCTTGTGCCGGCCTTTTCCGTTGAGCGGCAGGCCATTGGTAGTGATTCCCCAGGCGTAGCCAAGGCTGGCGGCATATTCCCCGGCCATTTCGATATCGCCACGGTTCAGGGGGGGCGCCGATAATAGCGAACGTGATCTGGGAAGCGTCGTAGCGCCGGGTTATGTCGAGCAATTCGTGGTGCCCCCGTTCTGCCGAGTTTTCGGCGGCGGCAGTCGTTTTGTCGCGGTAGCAGTCGCGTCCTCAATGCAGGCTCTCCAGATTGTATCTCAGGGTGGATTGCTGGCTGATGACTTGCAGCGATACTATCGGCACACGCACAATTGGCCAACGGTATAGCCTATCGAAGGCAGTCATTTGGCCGCTTCGCCCTACTCTAATGATGGAGTTTACAGTGATCCGTAAGCTATTGGCAGCCGCTATCCTGGCGGTGGCGGGCCTGAGTGTTAACCAACAGGCCCTGGCCACGGCCCAAGCGCCAGAAGTGCTGGTCATGGATGGTAAGGAAGAAACTCTGTTCTCTGAGCCTCTGGAGCAGTTCATAGAACATCCAGAAAACACCATGACTTTCCTATCCATCGTGCCGCGCGGCAGGTGCAGCTATTTGAGGCGCGGCTACCGAGCGACCTGGGAAATTGTTAACAACCGCCTGTCGCTGCGGAAACTGAAAAAGGGGTGCGGCGGGCAGGAAGAAGTGTCCCTGTCCAGCCTTTTCCCCGGGCGTGACAGCCCTGTTTCAGCGGAGTGGTATTCGGGAAGGCTGATTGTGCCGCAGGGGAATATGATCGAGTACGTCCATCTCGGCTATTTCTCCAAGTACGAAAGCTATCTATTGTTGCACGTCGAGAAGGGACTGGTGATCCGTCGGGAGGTTACCACCGTCCATCCATGGAAAGATCCCTAATATGGGATCAATAGCCCCGACATGAAATTTCAATAAATTGTGCCCTGCAGTCAAAAATTCCAGAGTATTAACTGGCTGTACCATTGAGTTAGTTATTGGTCAGCCAATAAGGGGGTATGTTGAAATTTCAATCAATTCGAGGTCGTTTTCTGCGAAGCGTTGCTTGGCTTGTCTGCTTGGCGTTAATCTTTTCTCTCTCCTGCTACGCATTTCGTTTTCTACCGGTAAATAAAGAATGCACGGCGTATGCAGTCAAATAAAGCCTGGTATGAGCATGGGACAGTTGAAAGCGTTCGCGGCAGGGCATGACCTAGGCTCGCAGAAGCACTTAAGACCCGACACGGAGATTGCGTGCCTGGCAGAAGCTAGAACGATGGGACGATATGCTTGCCGGGTCGAACTGAAGGATGGCGTTGTAACACAGACAGCCTATAGCTTTGCCGACTGAGCAAATAGCTCGGTTATCTCTTTGAATTGTCCCGTATCGTAAAGTCGGCTATGGCCGAGAATCAGGCCGATTCGCTGAGCGTTGAGTGGCAGGTTGCTAATCGGCTACCTGCCAGTCGAGTTCAGAATCTTTCGAATCGCTAAGTGACCGGAATTGGCCGCACTGAGACAAACCCCCACCTCCATCGCGCCCGCTCAGAAGCGGTCGTTGGCAGCAGAATCACCTCAATGTGGCCAACTCACTCCGGCGCAAGCGATCAACGTGACCGGAATCCGCAGAGCCGTCAGGAATGCTTGTCGGCGTCCTCGTACTGCCGGCGCAGGCGGTGGAGCCCCTGGCGGAAGGCCTCGGCGTCGCCATGATCGAAGAAATTGGGATAGCGGTCATGGGCCGCCCGGATGCGCCGGGCGTGCTTGATGGGGCACCAGTACTGCTCGGTGCGGGCCGCTACTTCCCGGGTGTAGGCCGCCACCCCGTTGCCGTAGGAGCAGTAGAAGCAGTTGAATTTCTCGATGATGTTCAGGTAGGGCAGGTCTTCCCGGTCGAACACCAGGTAGTCGGAACGCTTGACCTTGGGGATGCGGTAGATGGGAAAGCAGATAGCCTGATAGAGGGTGACGAACAGGTCCATGAGGAGGAAGGGAATCCACCCCAGGTAGATGATCGGCGAGGTGAGGGCCACCAGGAAGCGGGTGCGCCGCAGGAACCGGAACAGCCCGGTCTTGTAGCGCCGCTGCTGGCGCAGGAAATCCTCGGCCAGTTGGGCACGCCTTACTTCCAGGTCTTCCCGGGCCTTGCGGTATTCCTCTTCCAGTTCCTCCTGCAGGGCCTGGACCCGCTGGAGCAGTTCGTCGATGTGCTGTTTCATGGGGGCGATCCCGGCCTGGGCTTTTCTGTGGAGCGGGGATCATACCTTGATGGAAGAGGAGCTTTCCTGCATTTGTCCTCGGACCACTGTCCCTGGGGATTCCGCTAAGAATCCAGGCCCAGGTCCCTGACGAAATGATGGTCCGGGAGAATCTTCTCCAGTGGGATTCCAAGTTGCTGAGCGGTTATCTGCATGACGCGTTGCAGTACGTAATCCCGTGACCACTCCTGCCGGTCGCCTACCCGAACATACGGTGCCAGGGCGCCGACCGTCCTCAGGTTTTCGGGGACGATATCGCCTAATCGGTCCGTGGCGATGGCAGCGGCGAACCATAAGACAAAGGCTCCCGCAACCAGCGTCCAACCGGGGGCGCCGGCTGCGTACAACACAATCAGGCCGGCAGTCGGCAGGCCGATCTGCATTGGGTACGCGACCCACTTCCTGCACTCCAGGCCGGGAAGTTGTGTAGCGTCTATGGCCTTCTGCAACTTGCGCCATTGGGTTCGAGGGCTGCCATCAAGGAATACTTCAATGGGCGAATCCGGGCGAACGGCGTTGCGCGAAGCCCCGAACTGCCGGACAAGGACGGAACGTATTCGATAGAAGCCCGCTTGGGTCAGGCAGCGGCTCTTCTTCTGGTCACCGTTGCCGAGGCACGCAACGACATAATCGGCAAGCATGCGAGGGGTAAGAAGAGCCGCGGCATCTGCATCGTCGATGGCGATGTCGAATTCTTCTTCGACGGCGAGGAGGAGTTCAACTCCATCGAGGCCCATGGTGTGTCAGCCGTCCCCGCGCACCTGCATCAGAGCAAAGCCCAAGAGGTTGAGCCCTTGCCACAGGTTGGGATCGGCGGCTCTTTCATCATCCTGGGCGAGACCGATGCCCCAGACACGATCGACCGGACTGGCCTCGACGAGGATGCGATTCCCCGTTTGCCGGAGAAACTGCCCGAGGTCGGGATTCTGGGCGAACTTGGCTTCGTTGGCGCGGACGACTATGGAGAACCGGTGCTCCAGCCAAGCCGTCTCGTCGAAGCCGCGCACTTGGCGGCCGAAGGCTTTGGCTGCGCCTGGATTCGGAGCCTGCAGTATCTGGGCTCTGGTTTCCTGGTCACCGAACAGCGAGGCCTTCTCAGCCATCATGAAGTGCTCCGCCGTGGGATAGCGCTGCCCGTCTACGGTGAACGGAGCGTCGTACCATTGGCTGAAACATGAGGCAGCGACTCCATTCCTGCCCGGCTGGTGGCCCCAGAAGAACACGTATTTGAGCTTCTCGCCCGCGTTGAAGCGGGATCGCAGGTCTTCGATTAGTTGCGTGTCGTCCATGGGGCTCTATTTGATCTTCTACGAAGACGGTGACCGGAAGGCTGGGTGAGGAGGGGGCATCAAACAACAGCCGTTGCCGGCAATCTAGGCTGCGACCTTACTGCCCCGGAAGATAATCTTCGCGGACAGGCGAGAAGGCTTCCACTGCCACGGAATCCGCCAGTATTTCGGCGCAGTGGCTGATGTTGCTCTTGATGCACCAACTGTCGCCTGGCTCGACGGTAACCGTTTCGTCGCCGATGGTGAGGCGAACCTTTCCCTCCACCAGATAACCTGTTTGCTCGTAAATATGGGAATGCGGCGGCAACTTGCTACCCGCCTTCATTCTGAATTCGGAAAAGAGGGTCTTGTCACCGAAGACGAGGGTCTTGAGCTGGATGCCGGGAAGGACTTCTTTATAGTCGTTTGGAGTTGCTTTGTAGAACACGTTGTTTTCCTTTTTGTGAGACGCCTGGGGAATGACTAAGACGCCAGCCAATTGTGGGGCAAAGCGCCGAAGTAGTCGGTCACCGCCAATCGCATACAAAAGAAATGCAATGACGAAGAACATTCCCAGCGGGAACACGACAGGGCCGTAGTAGCCATCACTGGAAATTGGAATCTGGCCCTGAATGACAATTGCGTCATAGAAGGCCACGAGGATTGCGCTGCCAGTAAGGCCACCGAGGATTCGAAATAGGACGGACATGGTTGCCAAGGCCAGAAGCAACGAGCCAATAACGCGTTGGATTTCCGGGAAACAGGGGCCCAATATTTTGCCCCAAGGAATCGGACGGCGAAGCGAAAAAGCGCGTAGGACTATAGCATGCCGTCCCGGCGGCTGATTCCCGCCCCCCGCAGCCTTTCCCTCATCCCATCCATCTCCTCCAGCAGATCGGCCACCAGAGCCGCCAATTCCGGCACGGCGTCGAAGCTGCTTTCCAGGTCCCGCATGCGCCGCGCCCGTTGCAGGCTGGCGCTGGAGAAGCGCCAGGTGCCGGCGGTGCCTACGGCGCCGGGGAATAACCCTTCGTCGATGTGGCGGACCAGCCATTCCGGCTCCACGGAGCAGGCCGCCGCCAGCTGTTCCAGGGTCATCCAGCAGTCCTCCACCAGGCTGCCGATCAGGATATCTTCGTCACGCATGGTCAGCTCCTCCCGGCACGGCGCGGGTCGAAGGCGAGTTCCCGCGCCATGGTTTCGTACAGTTCTCGGGCTTTCGACGTGTCCGCCGGCGGCAGTACCACCTGGAGGTCGAGGAGCAGGTCGCCCGGCGGACTGCCGGGGAGGCCCTTGCTCCGCACCCGGAGCTGGCGGCCGCTCTGGGCGCCAGCCGGGATGCGGACCTTGAGCTTGCCGTTGGGCATGTCGACTTCCACGACGGCGCCGAGGGCCGCTTCCCAGGGGGCGACGGGGAGTTCGAGGTGGAGGTCCTTGCCGTCTACCCGCAACCGGTCGTGGGGCCGGAAATGGACTTCCAGGAGCAGGTCCCCCGCCGTTCCGCCGCCGACCCCCGGCGCGCCCTGGCCGGCCAGGCGGATGACCTGGCCTTCCCGCACCCCGGGCGGAATCTTCACATTCAGGGTGCGGTCTTCCAGGACCACATGGCCTTGGGTGTCGGTGCGCGGCACCCGCAGGCTGATCTGCCGGGTAGCACCGTGGAGGCTGTCTTCGATGTCCAGGACGACCTTGGCGTGGTGATCCTGGCCCTGGGTGCGGAAGTGCCCGCCGCCGGTGCGGAAGCCGCCCCGGCTGGCGCCCATGCGCCCGAACAGTTCGCTGAAGAAGTCGCTGAAATCCGCACCGCTGCCCGGGGCGAAGCCTCCGCCCGAGAATTCGAACCCGGCGTCCCAGTCCGGGGGCGGGCGGAAGTCCTGGCCGGGCCGGTAGCCGCGGCCGATCTGGTCGTAGGCGGCCCGTTTTTCCGGGTCGGAGAGCACGGTGTAGGCCTCGTTGACCTCCTGCATGCGCGACTCGGCGTCCGGCTCCTTGGAAACGTCCGGGTGGTACTTGCGGGCCAGCTTGCGGAAGGCCTTCTTGATGTCCTCCGCGGTGGCGTCACGGGCCACCCCGAGGGTCTGGTAATAGTCCTTGAATTCCATTGCTGCTCCCTTCCTGGGGTTGGGCGGCATTACCTAGATTGGAGCACAGGCCAGGAAAGTCAAGGTATTGAATTCATTGGCGCAAATTACCGGTGAATACGGTATTTCAAGCTGTCAAGTTGAACTTTCGAATTTGGGGTATAAATGCGTTTTCCATAAAAAAGGGAGGCATAGATGGGGAACAAACCGAAGTACCTGCAGCCTGCAATGGAGAACCGGCAGTGCCAGGGTCGGGAATGCGTGGTGACCACGTATCCGCTTTCGGAGGGGGATCCGGAAGAGGGGGCCTGGGACCTGCGGGAAGGCCTGAACGGCTGGGGCAAGGAGAAGAGCGACTTGTTCGTCCTCGACATTGCCAAAGGCGAGCCGGTCTGGCTGAAGTGGGTCCTGGACCGGATGGTGGGCTTCGGCGCCCCGGTCATCATCGTTCCGAAGGCCAAGGCCCGCAACGCCACCCTGATGGCCCTCAAAGCGGCCCGGTCGCCCAATACCGACGCCGTGGCCAGGGACTGCGGCTTCGAGGCGTAATCCCCTGGAAGTACCGATCCGCCCATGCCCATTGGGCGGATCGGGAGTGGATCAAGTCCTGAACCGATCCACGTTGGCCTGGAGCGTGGTCGCCAACTGCTTCAGGTCAGTCGCAGCCCGGGAAACCTCGCTGACGGCGGCGGAGTTTTCCTCGGTCATTTGGGCAATCTTCTCCACATTCGCCGCGATGGCGCCGCTCGATGCGCCGTGTTCGCGCAGGGCGTTGGAAATCTCGTCCACCGCCGCCTGAACCTTTTTCGCTCCCGCTTCGATGCGATCCATGGTATCGCCCGTCTGGGAGGCCATCGCCACTCCGTGGCGCACCTTTGCCCCGCCGTCTTCCATGCCCTGTACGGCGCAGTGGGTTCCCTGCTGGATGGCGGCGATCATGGTGGCGATTTCCTGGGTCGACAGGGTGGTCTTTTCGGCCAGCTTGCGCACCTCGTCCGCCACGACGGCGAAGCCGCGGCCCTGTTCCCCGGCCCGGGCGGCTTCGATGGCGGCGTTCAGGGCCAGGAGATTGGTCTGGTCGGCGATTTCCTTGATCACATTGACGATGCCGGTGATCTTGTCGGACTGCTCTCCCAACTGGTGAATCAGCTGAGTCGATTGCTCCACCGCAACCGAGATGTTGTTCATCTCGGCGATGGTGCCCCGGACCAGATCGGCGCCTTCCTGGGACAGGATGCCCGCTTCGTTGCTGATGGTGCGGGTGTCGTTGGCGCTGCTGGAGACATGGGCGATGCTGGCGCTCATCTGCTCCACGGAGGCCGCCATGGAAGCGGCGGCTTCGCTCTGTTGCCCGGAGCTTTCCGCCACCTGCTGGGAGGCGGAGGCCAGTGCCTGGGAGGCGTCGACCAACTGGGCGGTGGCATCGTGGGTACGGCGGATGACCTCCTTGAGGGAAGACTGCATCTGCTTCATTTCGGCCAGGAGGCTGGTGCGGTCGCCGGGGCGGGTGTCGATCGCCATGGTCAGGTCTCCCGCTGCGATGGTCCGGGAAACCTCGACCGCGTAGGAAGGCTCGCCGCCCAGGCTGGCCAGCAGGCCGCGGGTGATGGCCGTGGAGACGGCGATGCTGGTGATCATGGCGACGGCCAGGATGGCCAGCATGAGCATGGTTGCGGAGTCGATGCGCTGCCGGGCGTCGGATTCGTCGGCCTCGGTGCGTTTCTGGGCGATCTGGACGACCTCGTCGATGGCCAACCGGTGTTCGCCGTAGGCTATCTTCATCTTGGTCATCGCCGCCGCGACGGCATCCTTGTTGCCTTGGCGGAGAGCAGGGACCAGGGAATCGAAGGCGAGGCCGTAGAAGGCGGCGGCGGGTTCATGGGCCCGCTTGAGGAAAACCTCCTCAAGCTCCTTCCCCAGGTCTGCCTGCCGCCAAAACTCGTGCTGCTTGTCGTATTCCCGCTTGAGAACCTTGAGCCGGTCGATGAGCTTGTCCTGTTCCCGGGAGTCAGTCTCGGAAGAGAGCTGCAGGGTCACCAGGTAGGATTCCAGGATGTACTCGGGGGGCGGCAGGATGTCCGCCACCAGGTCCTTGCCCAGGGCAATGCGCTGGTAAAGGGGGCCATTGACCTTCAGGTCGCTGAGGGTCTTGAAGGACCACCCGCCGTAGGCGGCGAAGCCCAGGACGACGATGCCGATCAGGATGGCGAAGCGATGGGAAAGCTTGAGTGCGTTGAGCCCGTGCATTTGATTTGTCTCTATTTTTTTGACGTCCAAGCATCGTGTGTTCTGGGTTGCTGCGATATCAGTTCGGGCTGAAACTGGGGTAGGAACGCCGGCGGTAGTGTAGGGATTGCCCGACATGGTGGCCCAAAAGCAGAACGCCTCCAGGTTGGAGGCGTTCCGGGGTGCTTCGGTAGGCGGGAATTACAGGATCATCCCGGCGCCAACGGTGTTGTTATTGCTCTCATCAATGACGATGAAGGCGCCGGTCCCCCGGTTGTCCAGATAAGGATCGGCGAACAGCGGCTGGGCCAGTTTGAAGCTCACCTCGGCGATGTCGTTCATGGCGAGCTTTTCGGCCGGGACCTTCTCCAGGGTATTCACATCCAGGCGATGGTCGATGGCGGTGAGCTTGGCCTTGGTTTCCCGGGTGGTGTGGCGGATCAGGTAGGTGCGGGCGCGGTCCAGCGGGGTTTCGGACAGCCAGCAGACGGTGGCGCGGATTTCCTTGACCGCCGCCGGGGCCTCGTCGGACTTCACGATCATGTCGCCCCGGGAGCAGTCGATCTCGTCGGAGAGCAGCAGGGTGACGGATTGCTCGGTGATGGCTTCCGGGATATCGACGCCGCCGATCTGGATGGCCTTGACCGTGGAACTCAGGCCGTTGGGCAGGACGGTGACGGCGTCGCCCACCTTGATGGAACCGGACTCGACCCGGCCCATGAAGCCGCGGTAGTCGTGGAGTTCCGGATTGGCGGAATCCTGGGGGCGGCAGACGTACTGGACCGGGAAGCGGAACTTCTCGGTGCGCTCGGAGTGGGCGCCGGGGGCGGCTTCCAGGATCTCCAGCAGGGTGGGGCCCTGGTACCAGTTCAGGCTCTCGCCCCGATCCACGATCATGTCGCCGTTGAGGGCGGAGAGGGGGATGAACTTCACGTCCTGGATGCCGACTTTGCCCGCGAATTCCAGGTAGTCGGCCTTGATCTTCTCGTAGGTTTCCTGGGAGTAATCCACCAGGTCCATCTTGTTCACCGCCACCAGCAGGTGGGGGATGCCGACCAGGCTGGCCAGCTTGGAATGGCGCCGGGTCTGGGTCAGCACGCCTTTACGGGCATCAATGAGGATGATGGCCAGGTTGGCGGTGGAGGCGGCGGTCACCATGTTGCGGGTGTACTGCTCGTGGCCCGGGGCGTCGGCGATGATGAACTTGCGGGTGCCGGTGCTGAAGTAGCGGTAGGCCACGTCGATGGTGATGCCCTGTTCCCGCTCGGCTTGCAGGCCGTCGGTGAGCAGCGACAGATCGACGGCGCCCATGCCGCGCTTCTGGGATGTGCGCTCGATGGCGGAGAGCGTATCGGCCAGGATGGTCTTGGTGTCGAACAGCAGGCGCCCGATCAGGGTGCTCTTGCCGTCATCGACGCTGCCGCAGGTCAGGAAGCGCAGCAGGCCGTGGTCTTCGATTTTCTCGGGGGCGGACATCAGAAGTAACCCTCTTTCTTGCGTTGTTCCATGGAGGCTTCGCTGGTCTGGTCGTCCAGACGGGTGGCGCCGCGCTCGGTGATGGTGGTGGTGGCGGTTTCCAGCACAATCTTCTCGACGGTGTCGGCATCCGATTCCACCGGCGCCGTGCAGGAGATGTCGCCGACGGTGCGGAAGCGCACCTGCATCTCGACGATCTCTTCGCCATCCTTCGGCAGGTTGGTCAGCTCGCCGCTGGCCAGGGGCACATTGACCGGCACGATGGCGCCTTGGCGCAGGACCACCGGACGCTTGTGGGCGAAGTAGATGGAGGGGAGTTCCAGCTTTTCCCGCTCGATGTATTGCCACACGTCCATCTCGGTCCAGTTGGAAATGGGGAAGGCGCGGATGTTCTCGCCCTTGTGGGAACGGGCGTTGTAGAGGTTCCACAGCTCGGGGCGCTGGTTCTTCGGGTCCCATTGGCCGAACTCGTCCCGGAAGCTCATGATCCGCTCCTTGGCCCGGGCCTTTTCCTCGTCCCGGCGGGCGCCGCCGATACAGGCGTCGAAGCCGAATTCCTCGATGGCTTCCAGCAGGGTCACCGACTGGTGCTTGTTGCGGGATTCGCCCGGGTGCTTCAGCACCACGGTGCCGCGCTTCATGGAATCCTCCACGGAGCGGACGATCAGGCGCTCGCCCAGTTCAGCGGCGCGCTTGTCGCGGAAGTCGACCACTTCCTTGTAGTTGTGGCCGGTGTCGATGTGCATGAGGGGGAAGGGGAACTTGCCGGGGCGGAAGGCCTTCTCGGCGATGCGCAGCATGCAGATGGAGTCCTTGCCGCCGGAGAAGAGCAGCACCGGGTTGGCGCATTGGCCGGCCACTTCACGCATGATGTGGATGGCTTCCGCTTCCAGCCAGTCGAGGTGGGAAAGGGTCATTTTGTTGATCGTTGTCGTCATGGTCTTAGCTCAGGCGGATTTTACGTGGAGGCCGCACTCTTTGGACTCAGGGTTCTCCCACCACCACCGTCCCGAACGGATGTCCTCGCCCGGCGTCACGGCACGGGTGCAGGGGGCGCAGCCGATGCTGGGGTAGAATTTGTCGTGCAGGGCGTTGTAGGGCACGTTGTTCTGTTTGATGTAGGTCCAGACTTCCTTCTCGGTCCAGTCGGCCAGGGGGTTGAACTTCTCCAGGCCGTTGCCTTCGTCGAATTCCCGTACCGGTAGGCCGACCCGGGTAGCCGCCTGCTGGGCCCGCAGACCGGTGATCCAGGCCTTCTTGCTGGCCAGCGCCCGCTTCAGGGGCTCCACCTTGCGGACGTAGCAGCAGCCCTTCCGGAGTTCGACGGAATCGTAGAAGGCGTTGATGCCGTTCTCCCGGACGAAATTCTCGACGCCCTGGCTCTGGGGGAAATAGACCTTGAGCTTGAGGCCGTAGTGCTCCTGGACCTTGGCCATGAGGTCGTAGGTTTCCAGGGGCAGACGGCCGGTGTCCAGGCTGAAAATCTCGATGGGCAGCTTGGACTTGACGATGAGGTCGGTCAGCACCATGTCCTCGGCGCCCAGGCTGTTGGCGAAGGTGGCCGGCGACCAGTTGGCGGCGATGTCGGCCAGCAGGGCGTGGGCTAGGTCGGTCTTGGCGGCGGTGCTGGCGGCCAGTTCCGGGGTGATGTTGAGCATGCTCGGGATCATGGCTTTCCTCAGGCGGTGCGGCGGCGGAACAGGGGCTCCGGCTGGTCGGTGGAGGCCTGGTAGCCCTGGCTGAAGGCGGTGAAGCCCTTCTCGACGGCGTACTCGGCGCTCTTGCCTTCCTTGAGCGCGAAGGCGTCAAAGCCTACCCGCTTCATGTAGAACAGAGTGTCATGGACCACGTCGCCCACCGCCCGGACTTCGCCCTGGTAGCCGTAGCGCTGGCGCAGGAGGGCGGCGGTGGTGAAGCCGTAGCCATTGACGAATTTGGGGAAATCGACGGCGATGACGGCGAAATGGGCCAGATCGCCGGCAACGTCTTCCACCTTCTCGTTAGGCTGCAGCAGGAGGCCGACGGGTTCCCCGCGGCCCAGGATGTCGGCCTTGCGCGCCTTCCACACGGCCACGGGGAAGATCACCTTGCCGGCGGGCAGGGCGACGGCTTCCGGGGTTTCCCCTTCGGCCAGCTGCAGGGTGGTCCAGTCATCGCTGACGATGCTGCCGTTCTTGATGATTTGGGCCATTACGCCACCATCCTTTCTGCTTTCTTGGAAGCGCCGTGGGCACGGCCTTCATAAACCTTGTCCTTGAAGGGATCGACACCGACGCGGTCCAGGGTGTCCAGGAAGGACTCATCGGCGTGGCGGTTGGCCACGAACACCTGGATGATCTTCTCCACCACGTCCGGCATTTCCTCGGCGGCGAAGGAGGGGCCGATCACCTTGCCCAGTTGGGCGTTGTTGCCTTGGCGGCCGCCCAGGGTCACCTGGTAGAACTCGGCCTCGTTCTTGTCCACCCCGAGGATGCCGATGTGGCCGACGTGGTGGTGGCCGCAGGCATTCATGCAGCCGGAGATGTTGAGGTCGATCTCCCCCAGGTCGAAGAGATAGTCCAGGTCGTCGAAGCGGGCCTGGATGGCCTTGGCGATGGGCACGGACTTGGCGTTGGCCAGGTCGCACAGGTCGCCGCCGGGGCAGCAGATCATGTCGGTCAGGAGGCCGATGTTGGCGGTGGCGAGGCCGGCGGCCCGGGCAATCTGCCAGACGGTGTGGAGGTCGGCCTTCTTCACGTCGGCCAGGATGACGTTCTGCTCGTGGGAGACGCGGAGCTCGCCGAAGCTGAAACGGTCGGCCAGGTCGGCGACCACGTCCATCTGGTCGGCGGTGATGTCGCCCGGGTTCTGACCGTGCTTCTTGAGGGACAGGGTGACGGCGGCGTAGCCGGGCACCTTGTGGGCATGGACGCAACGGGCCGCCCACTTGGCGAAGGCAGTCTCGTCGTGCTTATGCTGCTCGAAGCCCAGATCGTCGGCCGGCAGGGTTTCGTAGGCCGGCGGGGCGAAGTGGGCGGCGATGCGGTCGAATTCGGCCTGGGTCAGGGTGGAGGGGCCGTCCTTGAGATGGACCCATTCGGCTTCCACCTGGCGGGCGAATTCCTCGATACCCAGGGACTGCACCAGGATCTTGATGCGGGCCTTGAAGGGATTGTCCCGGCGGCCGTTGCGGTTGTAGACCCGCAGAACGGCCTCGCAGTAGGTCAGGATGTGCTGCCAGGGCAGGTATTCCCGGACCACCTGGCCGCGGATCGGGGTACGGCCGAGGCCGCCGCCGACGATGACGCGGAAGCCGACTTCACCGCCTTCACCTTCCACCAGATGCAGGCCGATATCGTGGAACCAGGTCACGGCCCGGTCCTCTTTGGTGCCGGAAATGGCGATCTTGAACTTGCGGGGCAGGAAGGCGAATTCCGGGT
>DASRUX010000181.1:0-6484 GCA_035655235.1 Rhodocyclaceae bacterium
CACCCGGCAGGCGACCGGGATCAGCTGATTGGAGCCCAGGCGCTCCACCACCCGCTCCTGGAGCACCCGCAAAAGCTTGATCTGCATGGTCATGGGCATACTCTCCACCTCGTCCAGGAAGAGGGTGCCGTCGTTGGCGAATTCGATCTTGCCCACCCGGCGCTTCTGGGCGCCGGTGAAGGCCCCGGGCTCGTGGCCGAAAAGTTCGCTGTCCAGCAGGTTGTCGGGCATGCCGCCGCAGTTCAGGGCGACGAAGTTGTGCTTCCGGCGCCGTCCCAGGTCGTGCAGGCAACGGGCCACCATCTCCTTGCCCGTGCCGGTTTCCCCCAGGACCAGGACATCGATGTCGGCGTCGGCCACCTCCAGGATCAGGCGGCGCACCTTTTCCATCTGCGGCGAACGTCCGATCAGGCGGGATTCGATGTCGTCCCGGTTCTCCAGGCGCCGGCGCAGTGTTTCCACTTCCAGAGTGAGGGCCCGCTTTTCCATGGAACGCCGCACGACCTCCACCAGATGGGTGGGGGAGAAGGGCTTCTGGATGAAGTCGTAGGCGCCGCTGCGCATGGCTTCCACGGCCAGGGTCACGTCGCCGTGGCCGGTGATCATGGTCACCGGGATATCCGGATCGACCGTCCGCACCCAGCGCAGGAATTCCAGGCCGTCCATGCCCGGCAGGCGCATGTCGGTCACCACCACCCCGATGAAGCCCGGCTCGATCATGGACTTGGCCGCCTCGGCGGAAGCGGCGGTGAGCACGGTCAGGCCGGCCAGCTGCATGGCCTGCTCGCAGCCGAGGAGAACGTCGGGGTCGTCCTCGACGATGAGGATCTGAAGGTCCATCGATTTATCCTTTGGCCGGCTCTGCCGGCAGATCGATCACAAACTCGGCACCACCGGTCGTCCGATTGCTGACCGTGAGCTCGCCGCCGAAATCGCGCACGATGTCGCGGGAAATGGCCAGGCCCAGGCCGAGACCGTCGCCGGCCGGCTTGGTGGTGAAGAAGGGTTCGAAGATGCGTTCCATGGTATCCGCCGCCAGGCCGCTGCCGTTGTCGGCCACCCGGATCAGCACCCGGCCGGCGGGAGCCGCCTCCATGTCCAAGAACAGTTGCTTGTCCTCCTGGTCGGCCATGGCGTCGATGGCGTTGCCCACCAGGTTCACCAGAACCTGTTCGAGCCGGATGGCATCGCACCAGGCGCTCACTTCCCCCGGCAGGCAGTTGTTCGCCACCGCCACCTTGGAGCGGGACAGGCGCTGGTCGAGGAGGAACAGGGCATTGGCGACGGCCTGGCCGATATCCACCGACTGGGGCCGGGCCGGCGATTTGCGGGCGAAGGACTTGAGGGGGTCGATGATGGCCCCCATGCGGTCCACCAGCTTGCCGATGATGCCGAGATTCTTTTCCACCGTCCCCTGGTCGCCCCGGCGCATGAATTCCACGGCGTTTTCGGAGAGGGTGCGCAGGGCTCCCAGGGGTTGGGACAGTTCGTGGGTGATGCCGGTGGCCATCTGGCCGAGGACCGCCAGCTTGGCCGCCTGCACCAGCTCATCCTGGGCGGCCCGCAGGGTCTGCTCGGCGCGCTGGCGCTCGGCGACTTCCCGCTGCAGGCGGGTGACCGCCTCCGACAGGTCGGCGGTACGCTCGGCAAAGCTCTTTTCCAGCTCCTGGTTGGCCCGTTCGAGCATGGTCCGGGCCTCCTCCCGGCTACGGGCCAGGCGCCGGCGCTGGCTGAGGAAGATGAGCCAGAGCAGGAGGCAGCCGGTGGCCGCCGCCGCCAGGGCGGCATGGGTCGAAGCCTGCACGGTCACCGGCCGCAGGTCGGAAAAGACGACGATGCGCCAAGCAGTGCCGGGCAGGAGGCGGCTCAGGGCCAGGTAGGGCTTGCCCACCCGCAGGGGGCTCGCCTCCCTTTTCAACTGGCGGGAAAGGCGCACCTCGGCCCCCTCCTCCGCCTCGTCCACGGGAATATCCAAGGCGCTGGCCCCCACGGGCAGGCCGGCGAACTGCTCGCGGCTGATGCGATCCAGCGCTTCCTTGTCCTGGAATCCCAGGGAGGCGTAGCGCCATTCGGGGGGCGAGGCGAAAAGGACGATGCGATTGGCGTCGACAATGAGGGCCGGCGCCTCCTGGGTCAGCCAGCGCCGCTCCAGCTCCCGCAGTCCGGACTTGACCACGGCCACCCCCACCACCTTCCAATCCTGCTTCTCGTCCCGGATGGGCAGGGCGAAGAAGTAACCCGGCTCCTGGCTGGCGTTGTCGATGGCGTAGTGCCGCCCCGGGATGCCGGCGACCGCCTCCCGCAGCACCGGCATGTAGGAAAGATCGGCCCCCAGCAGGTTGTTGGAGAAAATCCAGTCGCTCGACGCGATCACCTTCCCCTTCGTATCGAGCACGAAAATAGCCGGCCCGCCCAGATGGTCGCTCAGCTTTTGCAGGAAGCGGTTGGCCGACACCTGCAGCACGTCCTGGCGGTCGCCCTTGGCCCGCAGCAGCGCCTGCACATCGGGGTTGAGTTCGACGGCGCTGGGGATGGAGGCGTGGCGGGTGACTTCGCTGTCGATGGCGGAAGCCAGGATATCCAGCTGATGGTTGGCCTCCGCCCGCATCTGGCTGAAACCCTGGCGCTCCGAAATCTTGAAGGTCGCCAGCCCGACCACCAGGATGACGATGAGCATGGCCGCCACGCCGAGGGCGTGATGAGGCTGGGGCAGATGGACCGGGACGGGACGGGGCGCTTGCGACATCGTTTCAGGCGGCGGCTCAGGGCTGGCGCCGGGGCGCGGTCAGCACTTCGGGGGCGAGGACGGCGGCCAGCTCCTCCTTGCCCATGAGCCCCATTTCCTCCACCAGTTCGGCAACGCCGCGACCGGTGCGCAGGGCCTCCTGGGCAACCCGGGTGGCATTCTCGTAGCCGATGAGGGGATTGAGGGCCGTCGCCAGGCCGGCGGAGGTACGCACCCGCTCGGCCAGCAGCTCCCGGTTGGCGCTGATGCCCACCACGCAGTGGGCGGTGAGGGTGCGGCAGCCGGCGGCCAGGTGTTCGATGCTCTTGAACAGGCTGTGGGCGATGATGGGTTCGAAGGCGTTGAGCTGGAGCTGGCCGCCTTCCGCCGCCATGGTGATGGTGACATCGTTGCCGATGACCTCGAAGGCGATCTGGTTCACCACCTCCGGGATGACCGGATTGACCTTGCCCGGCATGATGGAAGAGCCGGCGGCCCGGGGCGGCAGGCGGATTTCGTTGAGCCCCGCCTGGGGGCCGCTGGACAGCAGGCGAAGGTCGTTGCAGGTCTTGGAAAGCTTGCAGGCCACCCGCTTCAGGACGCCGGAAAGCTGGACGAAGGCGCCGCAGTCCTGGGTCGCCTCCACCAGGTTGGGGGCCGCCTCCAGTTCCAGCCCCGACAGGCGGGACAGGTGCTGGATGGCAAGCTTCGAATAGCGCATGTCGGTGTTGATGCCGGTGCCGATGGCCGTCGCCCCCAGGTTGATTTCCCGGATGAGGGCGATGGCTTCACCGAGGCGCAGCTCGTCCTCCTGGAGCATGACCGCGTAGGTGGAAAATTCCTGGCCCAGGGTCATGGGCACGGCATCCTGCAGCTGGGTTCGGCCGATCTTGAGGATGTCCTTGAACTCCTCGGCCTTGGCGGCGAAAGCCTCCCGCAGCCCGGCCATGGCCGACAGCAGGCCGCGGATGGCGAAGCAGGCGGCCACCCGCAAGGCCGTCGGGTAAACGTCGTTGGTGCTCTGGGACATGTTCACATGGTTCAGGGGATGGAGATGGGCGTACTCCCCCTTCTGGTGTCCCAGGAGCTCCAGGGCCCGGTTGGCGACCACTTCGTTGGTATTCATGTTGGTGGAGGTGCCGGCGCCACCCTGGATCACATCCACCACGAACTGGTCGTGCAGCTTGCCGCCGGCGATTTCCTGGCAGGCGGCGATGATGGCGTCGGCCCGGGTGCGGTCGAGCTGGCCCAGCTCGGCATTGGCCATGGCCGCCGCCTGCTTGGTCAGGGCCAGGGCCCGTACCAGCTCGGAATAGGTGCCGATGGCCTTGCCGGTGATCGGGTAGTTCTCGATGGCCCGCAGGGTGTGGACGCCCCAGTAGGCGCCGGCGGGCACTTCGGCGTCGCCGAGGAGGTCGTGTTCGAGGCGATGGCTGCTCATGAGGCTGTCTCCATATGTGGCTTGGTCATTATGGCCCGGGGCCTCAGACCCCGGCCATGAAACTGCGGATGCCCGAGCCGACGAACTGCACGCCGATACAGACCAGCAGGAAGCCGGTGAGGCGGGCGACGACGTTGATGCCTTCGCCGCCCAGGCGCCGCGATACCCAGCGGGCGGAACGCAGTACCAGCCAGATTAGCAGACAGGTCACGGCGATGCTGGCCACCGTCGCCCCGTAGGCCAGGAAGCGGCGCATGCCGGAGGACAATTCGGCAATCTCGGTGGAGATGCCGATCACCGTGGCGAGGGCCCCCGGCCCGGCGATGCCGGGCATGGCCAGGGGGAAGAAGGCAAAACTGCTGCCGCCGCCGACCTGGGCGGTATCGGCGCTGCCGAACAGCAGACGGTAGCCGATCAGCGCCACGGTCAGCCCGCCGGCGATGCGCAGGGCGCCGAAGGAGATGCCGAAGGCTTCGAGGATGAAGACGCCGGCAAACAGGCCGACGGTCAGCAGCAGGAAGCCGTAGAAGCAGGCCCGCCGCGCCTCCTGGGAAGCGGCGCCGGCTTCCAGGTCGGCAGCCAGGGTGAGGAATACCGGAATCTTGGAGAGCGGGTTGGTGATGGTCGCCAAGCTGACCAAGCCCCCCAGGAAGAAGCTGACCAGTACGCGGTTCAGGTTGTCGTCGAGCATCGTCGTCCTAAGCCGTCCGGAAGCGGGCGATGTTGGAATCCAGCACCGTAGCCAGCCGGTCCAGTTGCTGCGCCGTGGCGGCCATGGAGATGGTGGAGCGGTTGTTCTCGTCGATCATGTGGACGATGTGCTCGACGCTGGTCGCGATTTCCTCGCCGCCGGAGGACTGTTCCCGTAGCGCCTGGGAAACCTCGTCGATGACCTTCGCCACCTGCCGGCTGCTGCTTTCGATGACCCCCATGGATTCGCCGGCGGCGCAGGCCATGCGCAAGCCCTCGTCCACCCGGCCGACCGAGCGTTGCATCTGGTCGGCCAGGTCGCGGGCCCCGTTCTGGATGGCGCTGACCATGGCGGCGATCTCGCTGGCCGACGCGGTGGTCTTCTCGGCCAGCTTGCGGACCTCGTCGGCCACCACCGCGAAGCCTCGCCCGCTCTCCCCCGCCCGGGCCGCCTCGATGGCGGCGTTGAGGGCCAGGAGGTTGGTCTGGTCGGCCAGGTCGTGGATCACCGCGGTGATGGCGGAAATGCGTTCCGATTCGCGCCCCAGGCTGATCGCCGTGGCGGCGGAATCGGTGACCAGATCGGCCATCTTGCGGATTTCGTCCACCATGGTCTGGATGGTGTCGCAGCCGCCGGCCGCCTGTTGCCCGGCCTTGCAGGACAGGTCCTGGGCCTGCTGCCCCAGGGCGGCGATGTGGTTCATGCGGGACGCCATGTCCTGGAGGATGCCCGCCATGGTGGCGGCTGCCTGAGACTGGTTCTCCGATCCTCCCCGCACCCCGTCGGCCGATCCGGCCAGGGCCGTCGCCGCGCCTTTCAGGTCCCCGGCATCCTTGCGGATGGCGCCGAGGATGCCGGCCAGGGTCTGGGTGGTCTTCATGGCGGCGTTCTGGACCCGCTGAATCTCGGCGCAGCCTTCCGGCTCGATGCGCTGGGTGAGATCCCCGGCGGCGACGCTTTCCATGAGCCGGGCAGTGGCTTCCAGGGGCTTGCGCACCCCGGCCGCGAACAGGAAGCCCAGGACGCAGGCCGCCAGCGCGGCAGCGGCGGCGAGCAGCATGGCCAGGCGGCTGGTGCGTGCCGATTCGTCCACGATATCCCCGGCCCGCTCGCGATTCTGGGCCTGCACCAGCCCCCGCGCCTCGCCGAGGCTGTCTTCCAGCACCTTCATGGGGGCGGCGGCCTGCTGCTGGAGAATGCCCATGGCGACGGCCGACAGGAATTGCATAGCCTCCGCCATGGCCTTGTCCTGGATGGCAATGGCGCCCGTGGCCTGCTGCCGGAGGCGCTTGAGGAGCTCCACCTCGCCCGGGGCGGCATGGTCGGCGGCGATCTTCTCAAGGGCCGATAGGGCCTCGAAGAAATTGGCCTTTTCCCGGTCGTAGCGGGCCGCCTCCCCTTTCATCACCTCGGGGTCGGTGAAGATGATGTTGTTGCGCACGCTCTCCCGCATCGCCCCGTAGGCGTAGGTGAGGATGGCGATCTGCCGGTCCTTGGCCAGGGACACGGTGGCGATGCGCTCCGCCGCGGCATTGACCCGCCCCAGGCTGAAGACGGTCCAGCCGGCGACGACCACGAACAGGCCGACGATCACGGTAAAGGCCATGGCCAGCTGGTAGCCGATGCC
>DASRUX010000182.1:0-2037 GCA_035655235.1 Rhodocyclaceae bacterium
GTTTGGTCGCGGGGGATGACCCGACTGCGCTGTCCGGGCATTTGACCTATGGCGGCAGCGCCCAGGGCGCCGTGCTGCCGGGCAGCTATACCTTGACGGCAAGCGGCGTGACGTCGGGAAATTACGACATCCGCTTCATGGGCGGGCAACTGGACATTTCACGCCCCGCCATTTTGTCCAACGAAGCGTACGGGGCGACGGTTGCCAGAGCCCAGGAAGTCGTCCGGCAGCCTATCAACAACGCGCCCGACACCCATGGCAGCGACGACCTCTTCATTGCCGTTGTCGGCGGAGGCGTTCGGTTGCCGGAGGGGGTGGAGTAACCAAGATTCACGTTCCCCCTGGCCGGCCAGGGGGAATCCGCGCTAGGCCAAGAGTGTCAATATGCCTCGCACGGCGCCCGAGATTACGAGTGCCAGCCCGACCGATAGGGCGACCGAGAACAGCGCCTCCCGCCGGCCCAGGAGCTTCAGCATGACGGCGAAGGTGGACAGGCAGGGGACGTAGAACGTCAGGAAGACCAGGAAGGTGGCGATCTGGATGCGGTCCAGGAGGGGCACGATTTCCGGGGTCCCCAGGGCCTGGTAGACCATGACCAGGGACAGCTCCTTCCGCAGCACCCCGAACAGGATGGGTACCCCCAGCTCGGTCGGCAGGCCCAGCCACCAGTGGGTGATGGGCTGGAGCAGGTGGTTGATGACCTCGTCCGCCCCCCAGTGGGAAAGCAGGGCGAGGACGACGCTGCCGGCCACCAGCAGTGGCGTGACGATGGTCAGGATGTCGCTGGTGCGTTCCCAGGTGGTGGCAAGCAGCTTCCGCCACTGGGGCAGGGCGTAGGCGGGGATGTCCTGGATGAGGCCGGGGCCGGCAACCGGGTAGCGGTGGGTGAGCAGTTTGCCCATCACACCGATGACCAGCAGGGTGAGCATGAACAGTCCGAAGACGCCGATGCCGCCCAGGTACTTGCCCCCCAGGGCGAGGACGATGGCGGAGCGGGCCGAGCAGGGGACGAAGGTGATGAGCAGCGAGGCCACGATGCGCTCCCGGCCGCTGGCGGCGCTGGCGGTGGCGGAGATGGCCGGGACGTTGCAGCCCAGGCCCAGGAGGAAGGGCACGGCGACGCCCCCGTGCAGGCCGATGTGGTGGAAGCCCCGATCCACCACGAAGGCGACCCGGTGCATGATGCCGGACTCCTCCAAGGCCACCAGGAGCATGACCAGGGGAAGCATGTAGGGAATGACGATGCCCACCAGGCCTACCAGACCGTCGGCCACCGCCCGCCCGGCGACGCCCAGGGTGGAGGTGGGCTCCCATTGCCCGACCCAGGCGGCCAGGGGAGCGGCGGAAACGCTGTCGAGGAAGCTGCTCACCTCGAAGACCACGAAGAGCACCAGGGCGAAGACCGTGAGGCTGCCCAGGAGGCCCCAGCGGGGATGGAGGAAGAGGTCGTCCAGCCACAGCTTCCAGCGTTCCTTGTCGTCCCGGCCCCCGAGGCGGGAGACGGTTTCGAAGAGCATTGCCGCCCGGTGGTGGCGGTCGGCATGGAGTTCGTCGGCCAGGGGGCGGGGCAGTTGGCCGGCGGCCGCGGCGCGGGCGGCGTCGATGCGGGCCAGGGCCTCGGGGAAATGGGCGGCCATTTCCCGGCGGAAATAGTCGCTGTCGGCGGCCAGTTGCAGGAGCAGGAGGGAGCGGGGCACCCGGAAGGCGTTTTCGATGGCCGGGTCCGCCAGGACGGCGTTGAGGTCCCGCAGGCTGGCGATGATATGGGGGCTGGGTGGCTGGGGCAGGGGGCAGGCCTTGTCGTGGGCGGCCTTGAGGGCGGCGGCGAACAGGGCGGCGATGCCCTTGCCCATGTGGGCCACGGTGGGCACCACCAGCACTCCGAGCTGGTCGCTCAAAGCGCGGACATTGATGTAGAGGCCCTTGGCCCGGGCTTCGTCCAGGCGGTTCAAGGCGATGACCAGCGGGCGGCCGAGGAGGCTCAGCTCCTGGGCGAGTTCCAGGTCCCGTTCCAGGGTGGTGGCGTCCACCACCTGG
>DASRUX010000183.1:0-5803 GCA_035655235.1 Rhodocyclaceae bacterium
AGGAGAAGACCAGCTATGGCCGAAAGTCATAAGATTTTGAACAATAGCTGACAAAATAAGTCGAGTATTTTACAATTCGCCCAAAATTTATAAGGGGATTGACTAGGCCATGTTCCGGCACCTGCGCGAAGACATTCGTTCGGTATTCGACCGCGACCCCGCGGCGCGCTCGTTCTGGGAGGTGCTTACCTGTTATCCGGGCATCCACGCCCTGGTGATGCACCGCTTGGCCCATTGGCTATGGGGGCACCGGCTGCGCTGGCTGGCCCGTTTCACGGCCCATGTCTCCCGCTTTTTCACCGGCATCGAAATCCACCCGGGCGCCACCATCGGCCGGCGTTTCTTCATCGACCACGGCATGGGCGTGGTGATTGGCGAGACGGCCCTGATCGGCAACGACGTGACCCTCTACCACGGGGTCACCTTGGGCGGCACCTCCTGGAACAAGGGGAAACGCCATCCCACCCTGGAGGACGGGGTGGTGATCGGGGCCGGTGCGAAAATCCTGGGGCCCATCACCATCGGCAAAGGAGCCAAGGTAGGTTCCAATGCAGTGGTGACCAAGGCTGTCCCGGCGGGGGCCACGGCGGTGGGCAATCCGGCCCGCATCATCGACGAGTCCGAACGGGCTCGGCAGCGCCAGGCTCAGGCCGAGAAGATGGGTTTTTCCGCCTATGCCCTGGCCAACGACCAGGACGATCCCCTCACCAAGGCTATCCACGGCCTGCTGGACCACGCGGCCGAAACCGACCGGCGGCTTGCTTCCCTGTTGAAGGAACTGGAAGCCCAAGGGGTGAAGTGCGACGAGAAGGTGTTGGCGGCCGATCATTTCGATCCGCAATACCTGAGCAAAATAGTTGACTAATTTCTACTGGGTTGGTTATAGTTGACTGAAATAGTCGGATATTACCCAGGAGGAGACCAATGCGACTGACAACCAAAGGCCGTTTCGCCGTGACTGCGATGGTGGACCTCGCCCTGCGCGGTGAAGAAGGCCCCGTAGCCCTGGCCGGCATCAGCGAGCGGCAGCAGATTTCCCTGTCTTACCTGGAACAGCTTTTCGGCAAACTGCGCCGCCATCGGTTGGTGGATAGCGTGCGCGGCCCCGGCGGCGGCTACTGCATCGCCCGGCCCCTGAACCAGGTTTCCGTGGCCGACATCATCCGCGCCGTGGATGAGCCCCTGGACGCCACCCAATGCGGCGGCAAGGAAAACTGCCAGGAAGAGCACCGTTGCATGACCCACGACCTGTGGGCCACCCTGAACAACAAGATGTACGAATACCTGGCTTCGGTTTCCCTGGGCGACCTGGTAATCAAGCAGCGCCAGAAGAACGGCGGCGTCTCCGTGTTGGAGGACCAACGCAGCGCCGGTCCCCATCCCAAGCCCCGCCGCGACCGGACCGCAGCCGTCGCTTAATCAAGTATGTTCGCCCCGGCCTACCTCGACCACAACGCCACCACGCCCCTCGATCCGGCGGTGCTGGAGACCATGCTGCCCTGGCTTCGGGAGCAGTATGGCAATGCCTCCAGCCGTCACGAGTACGGGCGGGCGGCGCGCCGCGCCATTGACGAGGCTCGGCAGCAGGTGGCGGCGGCAGTCGGTGCCCATCCCACCGAGGTGGTGTTCACCAGCGGCGGCAGCGAGGCCAACAATCTTTTCCTGAAGGGGGCTGCGGCTTCCTTCAAGCCCGGCCTGGTGGCCGTCAGCGCGGTGGAGCATCCCTGCGTGATCAAGCCGGCAGAGCAACTGGCCCGCCAGGGCTGGCAACTGCGGAAGATTGCCGTGGACGGGGCAGGGCGGATCGCTCCGGCCGACTATGCCGAGGTGTTGGCCCACAAGCCGCGCCTTCTGTCGGTGATGACCGCCAACAACGAGACCGGCGTGGTCCAGGATGTGGCGGCAATTGCCTCTGAAGCCCGTGCCACCGGTGCTTGGTTCCATACCGATGCGGTGCAGGCCCTGGGCAAGCAGACCATCGACTTCCGCCGCCTCAACGCGGCCGGCGTCCATGCCATGACCGTTTCCGCCCACAAGGCCTACGGCCCCAAGGGAGCGGCGGCCCTGGTGGTGGACAAGCGGGTGGAGTTGCAGCCCCTCATCGCCGGTGGTGGTCATGAGCGTGGTCTGCGCTCCGGCACCGAAAACGTGGCGGCCATTGTCGGATTCGGGGCTGCCTGCGAATTGGCGGCGTCCCGGCTGGAGTCGCTGCCCCGGCATCTGGCGGCATTGCGTGGTCGTCTGGAAGCCGGCTTGGCCCGCCTCGGGGCGACTATTTTCAGCGCCGAGGCCGAGCGCCTGCCCAACACCAGCTACTTCGCCTTTGCCAATGTGGATGGCGAAACCCTGGTGGGCAAGCTGGATCGCGCCGGTTTTGCGGTGGCGAGCGGGGCGGCCTGCTCCAGCGCCAACCCGGAGCCGTCCCATGTGCTCCAGGCCATGGGCGTCGCGCCGGAAGTGGCGCGGGGGGCAGTACGGGTCAGCCTGGGAGCCGGCAATACCGAGCGGCAGATCGACGAATTCATTTATGCCCTGCAGAAGACTCTTGAGCACTTGCAGGGACTGACGGCCATCGCCGTCTGATTTGGAGAACGAGGGAAATAATGAAACTACCCATTTACCTGGATTACTCGGCAACGACTCCGGTCGATCCCCGAGTGGCCGAAAAGATGATCCCTTACCTGGTGGAAAAGTTCGGCAATCCGGCTTCCCGCTCCCACAGCTTCGGCTGGGAGGCGGATGCGGCGGTGGAAGAGGCTCGGGAGCAGGTGGCTGCCCTGGTGAACGCCGACTCCAAGGAAATCATCTGGACCTCCGGGGCGACCGAATCCAACAACCTGGCCATCAAGGGGGCCGCCAATTTCTACGGCGGCACCAAGGGCAAGCACATCATCACCGTCAAGACCGAGCACAAGGCGGTCCTGGATACGGTCCGCGAGATGGAGCGCCAGGGGTTCGAAGCCACTTACCTGGATGTCCAGGACAACGGCCTGGTGGACCTGGAAGCCTTCAAGGCCGCCATCCGCCCCGACACCGTGCTGGCCTCGGTCATGTTCGTGAATAACGAAATCGGCGTCGTCCAGTCCATCGAACAACTGGGCGAAATCTGCCGGGAAAAGGGCGTCATCTTCCATGTGGACGCCGCCCAGGCCACCGGCAAGGTGGACATCGATCTGTCCAAGCTGAAAGTGGACCTGATGAGCTTTTCCGCCCACAAGACCTACGGCCCCAAGGGTATCGGCGCTCTCTACGTGCGTCGCAAGCCCCGTATCCGCCTGGAAGCCCAGATGCACGGCGGCGGCCATGAGCGGGGCTTCCGCTCCGGCACGCTTGCCACCCACCAGATCGTCGGCATGGGCGAAGCCTTCCGCATCGCCAGGGAAGAGATGGCCGAGGAGAACAAGCGCATCGGCAAGCTGCGGGACCGCCTGCTCCACGGCCTGAAGGATATTCAGCACGTCTATGTGAACGGCGACCTAGAGCACCGGGTACCCCACAATCTGAACATGAGCTTCGCCTATGTGGAAGGCGAGTCCATGATCATGGCCATCAAAGACCTGGCGGTTTCCTCCGGTTCCGCCTGCACCTCGGCCAGCCTGGAGCCGTCCTACGTGCTCCGTGCCCTGGGCCGGGACGACGAGCTGGCCCACAGCTCCATCCGCTTCACCCTCGGCCGCTTCACCACCGAGGAAGAGATCGACTACGCAGTGGACCTGCTCCACAAGAAGATCGGCAAGTTGCGGGAGCTGTCGCCCCTGTGGGAAATGGTCCAGGAAGGCATCGATTTGAGCACCGTCCAGTGGGCGGCGCATTAAGCATTTAAGGAGAACGATATGAGCTACAGCGTCAAAGTCATCGACCATTACGAGAATCCGCGCAACGTCGGCTCCTTCAACAAGGAAGACGAAGGCGTGGGCACCGGCATGGTTGGCGCCCCGGCCTGCGGCGACGTGATGAAGCTGCAGATCAAGGTGAACAAGTCCGGCGTCATCGAGGATGCCAAGTTCAAGACCTATGGCTGCGGTTCCGCCATCGCCTCCTCGTCCCTGGTGACCGAGTGGGTGAAGGGCAAGACTGTGGACCAGGCCCTGGAGATCAAGAACACCGAGATCGCCGAGGAGCTGGCCCTGCCGCCGGTTAAAATCCACTGTTCCATCCTGGCTGAGGACGCCATCAAGGCGGCCGTGGCCGACTACAAGAAAAAGCACGGGGAGTGACCCATGGCTGTAACCCTGAGTGAAAAGGCGGCAAAGCACGTTTCCAACTACCTGACCCGGCGGGGCAAGGGCGTCGGCCTGCGCCTCGGGGTACGGACCAGCGGCTGTTCCGGCATGGCCTACAAGCTGGAGTTCGTGGACGAAGTGACGCCCGAGGACGTGATGTTCGAGAGCCACGGCATCAAGGTGTTCGTCGATCCCAAGAGCTTGCCGTACCTGGACGGGACCGAGCTGGACTTTGCCCGGGAGGGGTTGAACGAGGGCTTCAAGTTCAACAACCCGAACGTGAAAGACCAGTGCGGCTGCGGCGAATCCTTTAACGTTTGATCGCCGGCTCGGCGGGGCGTTGTTGCCCCGCACTTGCCGTACTGATCGTACTGTCTGCACGCGGGGCGCCTAGCCCCGCCTTCGCTTTGAGGTGGATGGTGGATTTCACCGCCGATTTTTTCTCGCTATTTGAGCTGCCCCGGACCTTCCGGCTGGATCTGTCCGAACTGGACGCCCGTTACCGGGAAGTCCAGGCCCAGGTCCATCCCGACCGATTCGCCCATGCCGGCGAATCGGAGCGGCGCCTGTCCATGCAGTGGGCGACCCGGGCCAACGAGGCCTACCAGACCCTGAAGAAGCCCCTGGAGCGGGCGAAATACCTGCTCCACCTGGCCGGCCACGATATCCAGGCCGAAAGCAATGTCGCCATGCCGGCGGACTTCCTCGGGGAGCAGATGGAATGGCGGGAAGCGGTGGCGGAGGCTCGCGGCGGCAGGGATCACCACGAGTTGGAGCGCCTCTTTCACCGGCTGAAGGCGGATATCGCCCATCGCTACGATGAGCTCGCCCGGCTACTGGACGAAGCGAAGGATATCGAGACGGCTGCCGACCGGGTACGCCGCCTCATGTTCCTCGAAAAATTGTTGTTTGAGATCGATGACGCCCTGGCGTCTCTGGACGAATAAGAAAATATGGCCCTATTTCAGATTGCCGAGCCGGGCGAGTCGGCGGCACCCCACGAACACAAACTAGCCATCGGCATCGACCTGGGTACCACCAATTCCCTGGTCGCCACGGTGCGCAGCGGCATGTCCGTCGTCCTCAACGACGAGCACGGCCGGCCTCTGCTGCCTTCGGTGGTGCGCTACCGGCCGGATGGCAGCACGGAAATCGGCTACGAGGCCCAGATGCGCCAGGCCGCCGATCCCAAGAACACCATCAGCTCCGTCAAGCGCTTCATGGGCCGGGGCCTCAAGGATATTTCCCACGTCGAGTCCATGCCCTACGACTTCGCCGACGCCCCGGGCATGGTCAAGCTGAAGACCTGTGCCGGCGTGAAGAGCCCGGTGGAGGTTTCGGGAGAAATCCTCAAATGCCTGAAGGCCCGGGCCGAGACCGCCCTGGGGGGCGAGCTGGTCGGCGCGGTCATCACCGTCCCAGCTTATTTCGACGATGCCCAGCGCCAGGCCACCAAGGACGCCGCCAAACTGGCCGGCCTCAATGTGCTGCGCCTCCTCAACGAGCCCACGGCTGCGGCCATCGCCTACGGCCTCGACAATGCTGCCGAGGGCATCTACGCGGTCTACGACCTGGGTGGC
>DASRUX010000184.1:0-8108 GCA_035655235.1 Rhodocyclaceae bacterium
GCACGATCGCCCTGATCGGCAAATACCATAGCCTGGAAATCGCCGAATCCCTGTACCGGCTGGCGGAGTATCTCCACCAGCGCGGTGTGGCGGTCTTCATCGAGCGGGAAACCTCCGAACACATCGGACGCCACCTGGACCTTTCCCGCTGGGTGACTTGCGGCTTCAACGATATTGGCGCCCACGCCGACATCGCCATCGTCCTGGGGGGCGACGGCACCATGCTCAACGCCGCCCGGCGCCTCGCCCGCTACGGCGTGCCCCTGGTGGGTGTGAACCAGGGGCGCCTGGGCTTCATGACCGACATCGCCCGAAGCGACATGCTGACCTGCATGGACGACCTCCTGGACGGCCGCTTCACCCCTGAGAACCGTATGCTTCTGGATGCGGAAATCATCCGGGACGGTCGCGAGATTTCAGCCAACATGGCCTTGAACGACGTGGTGATCGACAAGGGGCCGATCGGGCGGATGATTGAATTCGAGCTCTTCATCGACGGCGAATTCATCTACAACCTGCGTTCCGACGGGCTCATCGTCTCCACGCCCACCGGTTCCACTGCCTATGCGATGTCGGCCGGCGGCCCCATCCTGCACCCGACCTTGAACGGCATCGCCCTGGTGCCCCTCTGCCCCCATGCCCTGACCAACCGTCCCATCCTGGTCAATGACCGGGCCGAGATCGAGTTGCGCATCACCCATGCCGACGATTCCCGTGCCCACTTCGACGGGCAGGTGACCGAGAGCCTGCAACTGCACGACTGCGTTCGCCTCAAACGCTCCGATTACTCCATCTGTTTCCTGCATCCGCCGGGTTACAGCTATTTCGCCATGCTCCGCCAGAAGCTGCAGTGGAGCGAGCGGCCCAAGGGACATCCATAACAACGATGCTGCGCCACCTCACCATTCGCGATTTTGTCATCGTCGACCGGCTCGAGCTCGACTTCGACGCCGGTTTCGGCGCCCTCACCGGGGAAACCGGCGCCGGCAAGTCCATCCTGGTGGATGCCCTCGCCCTGGCGCTCGGGGAGCGGGCGGATGCCGGCGTGGTTCGGGCTGGCTGCGACAAGGCCGAGGTGGCCGCCACCTTCGACATCGCCGATCGGCCCGCCATCCGGGCGTGGCTGGAGGCTTCCGACCTGGCGGTGGATGACGAGCTTCTCCTGCGCCGGGTGATCGATGCCGGCGGGCGTTCCCGTGCCTATATCAACGGCTCCCTGGCCACCGTCCAGCAATTGCGGGAGGTGGCCGAGAGCCTGGTGGATATCCATGGCCAGCATGCCCATCAGTCTCTCCTGCGGGCGGATGCCCAGAGGGCTCTCCTCGATGGTCATGCCGGCCTGTCGGAACAGGCTCGGGACGTGGCTACGGCCTTCCGCCAATGGCGGGATGCCGAGCATGCCCTGGCGGCGGCGACTGCAGGCGGCGAAGCCCTGGCCCGGGAGCGGGAACAGCTTGAATGGCAGGTGAAGGATATCGAGAGCCTGGCTTTCTCTCCCGACGAATGGAGTGAGCTGGAGGCCGAGCACCGGCGCCTCGCCCATGCCGCCAGCCTGATCGAAGGCGCCCAGTTCGCCTTGGCGGCCCTGGCCGACGGCGATGCCGCCTGCGCCACCCAGGTGGATACCGTGACCACACGTCTCGACGCCCTGGTCGCCTACGATCCTGCCTTGCAGGAGGTGGCTCAGTTGCTGGAATCCGTCCAGGCCGAGTTGTCCGAGGCCGTATCGAGCCTGCGTCGCTACACCGATCGGGTGGACCTGGATCCGGCCCGGCTGTCCGAGGTGGAAGGGCGCCTCGACGCCATCCACGCCAGCGCCCGCAAGTATCGCACCCGTCCCGAGGAATTGCCGGAGCTCCTGGCTGGCTGGCAGGCCCGCCTGACGGAGCTGAACGAGACCGCCGACCTTGCCGCCCTGGAGGCGAAGGTACAGGCTGCCCAGAAGGAATTCATGGGCAAGGCGAAGGCCTTGTCCGATGGGCGGAAGAAGGCTAGCGGCGCCTTGGGCAAAAAGGTGACCGAACTGATGCGCCAACTCGCCCTGGCTACCGGCCGCTTCGAGGTAGCGCTGGTGCCGGTCGAAGGTGGTGCGGCCTATGGCCTCGAACAGGTGGAATTCCGCGTCGCCGGGCTGGCCGGCAGCGAGGCCAGGCCTTTGGCCAAAGTGGTTTCCGGGGGCGAACTGTCGCGGATCAGTCTGGCGATCCAGGTGGTGACCTCCCGTTCCGCCAGCGTGCCGACTCTGATCTTCGACGAGGTGGACGTGGGCATCGGCGGTGGTGTGGCGGAGATTGTCGGTCGCCTGCTCCACGAACTTGGGCAGGAACGGCAGGTGCTGTGCGTCACCCATCTGCCCCAGGTGGCGGCCCGGGCCGACTGGCAATGGCGGGTGAGCAAGGCCACTGTGGCCGGCTCCACCCTGAGCCGGATCGAGGCGCTCGACGGCGAAGGACGGGTCGGGGAGATCGCCCGCATGCTCGGCGGCGTCGAGATTACCGAGCTGACCCGTCAGCATGCCCGGGAGCTGCTCGGCGCAAGCTGAATTCCCCCTGGGAAAACATTCCCTTAGGCGCTATATTGATGACATGGGGTAGTCGGTTTCCATGTCATCAAAATGGTCACTAGCGTTAGCGGATCAAAAAGCCTGGGTTTCGAGAACCTGATGCTGCCTGGTTTCAGGAAGCAGCTTGAGGATGGGGCGGCTGCGCTACGGGAGGGAAAGGCCCGGGATTCCGGCGCCAAGGCGAATGCGGGTGGCGCCAATGCGGTCTCGCCCGAGGCTCAGCGTCAGATCGACCAACTGAAGGCGACGGACCTCAAGGTGCGTGCCCACGAGCAGGCCCATATCGCCGTAGGCGGCGATCTGGTTCGCGGCGGTGCCAGTTTCAGCTACCAAACCGGTCCGGATAAGAAGCGCTATGCCGTCGCCGGTGAGGTTTCCATCGACACCTCAAAAGAGCGGACGGCGGAAGCCACTATCCCCAAAGCCGAGCACATTAGGCAGACTGCCCTGGCACCTTCCGACCCGTCGGCCCAGGATCGACAGGTAGCTGCCGTGGCGGCGCAGATGGAAATGCAGGCCCGCCAGGAGGTTGCCATGCAGGCCGCAGAAGAGCGGGGGCGGGCGGGAAGTGATCAGGCCAGCCGGGCGATCGGAGCCTATCAGGCGGCGGCCGGTGTCGAAAAGTCGGCTGGTTTCGCAGCGATAGCCTGAGCCTTCAAGCGTTCAGATTTCCTCGTCGGATTTCCTGTCGTCCGCATGCCGATTTGGGCAGTTGGGCTTGTTGCAGCCGGCGTACAGATAAAGGGCGTGGTCCTGGATGGTGAATCCGCGCTCGGCCGCGATCTGGTTCTGGCGGCGTTCGATTTCCGGATCGTAGAACTCCTCCACCCGGCCGCAATCCACGCATACCAAGTGGTCGTGGTGCTTGCCCCGGTTGATCTCGAAAACGGCCTTGCCCGATTCGAAAAAGTGGCGCTCCAGCAGCCCAGCCTGCTCGAATTGGGTCAATACCCGGTAAACGGTGGCCAAGCCGATGTCCATGCCTTCGGTGAGGAGGGCGCGGTAGACATCTTCCGCGGTCAGGTGGCGGACATCGCTTTTCTCGAACAGGTCGAGGATTTTCAGGCGAGGGAACGTCGCCTTGAGACCCATGTTCTTCAGACTCTGGGGGTCGCTCATCTCTGTATGCTTCCGACGGTAGTACCGGCAGAGCCGGTGGTGTTTTCGGGTTATGATATAACGCTCTACACCTGTTTGCGAAATTCCTGGTATTCCTGCATGTCTTTTCACAGAACTTTTCTGGCCGTTTCGGCGTGTGTTGTTTTCTCCGCCTGTTCCTACGTGCCGCGCATCGTCACGGAGTACCGGATCGACGTACAGCAGGGCAATGTCCTGACCCAGGATATGGTCGCCCAGCTCAAGCCTGGGCAGACCAAGGATCAGGTTCGTTTCATTCTCGGTACGCCGATGCTGGCCGATGTCTTCCATTCCCAGCGCTGGGACTACGTTTACCGTCTCCAGAACGGCCGCACCAATGCCGTCGATACCCGCAAACTGTCGGTCTTCTTCGATAAGGACGGTCGGCTTGAGCGTGTGGCAGGCAACGTGGACGCGGGGCAGGTCGCCGACCTGACCGGTCCGGTAGCCAAGACCCAGGTGATCGATCTGGGCAGCCTGCCGCCGGATGCGGATGGCAAGCTGCCGCCGCAGGAAGAGAAGGGCTTCTTCGGCACCGTACTCGAAAAAATAGGACTTTAAGATGACCCAATTGCAGAAGCCGGTGCGTATCGGCATCGTGGGAGCGGGCGGCCGCATGGGCCGCATGCTGATCGAAGCGACTCTCAAGGACGAGCGTGCCCAGTTGGCCGCAGTGTTCGACCTGCCGGGCAGCCCGGCCGTCGGCAAGACCGCTGGGGAGCTGGTTGGGCTTCCCAGCGATGTCCGGGTGACCGACGATCTGGCAGCGGGGCTGGGGCAGTGCGATTGCCTCATTGATTTCACCCGGCCTCAGGGCACCCTGGGCCATCTGGAGCTGTGCAGGCAGAAAAAGGTGGCGATGGTGATCGGCACCACCGGTTTCGAGGCGGATGGCAAGGCCAAGATTGCCGAGGCGGCGAGGGATATTCCCATCGTGTTCGCGCCGAACATGGCGGTGGGCGTCAATCTGGTGTTCAAGCTCTTGGATACTGCGGCCCGCATTCTCAATCAGGGGTACGACATCGAAGTGGTCGAGGCCCATCACCGCATGAAGATCGATGCTCCCTCCGGAACCGCGTTGCGCATGGGCGAAGTGGTGGCCGAGGCGCTGGGGCGCGACCTGAAGGATTGCGCGGTCTATGGCCGCGAGGGTGTGACGGGAGAGCGGGACCCCTCCACCATCGGCTTCGCGACGGTGCGGGGCGGCGACATTGTGGGCGACCATACGGTCATGTTCTGCGGGATCGGCGAGCGGGTGGAGGTCAGCCACAAGGCCAGCAGCCGCATGCCCTATGCCCTCGGCAGCCTGCGGGCGGCCCGGTTCCTGGCCGGAAGGGCGAATGGCCTGTTCGATATGCAGGATGTGTTGGGGCTGCGCTAGGGCGCCCGGAAAGACTCCATTCCAGCAGGGTTTGCGGGGTGTGTGTGCCTCGCTGGTTTGCTGGGGGTGGGGGGTTTCGGGTATAATCTGAAAGTTTGAACCATGCGAGCGGGGAGCTTTGTGCCTCCCCGCTTGGCGTATCTAAAAGACAATATCCAGGAGAGCAGGTCGTGTCGTTACTGCCCGCATTTTCACCCGCCATACTAGCCCTCGCCGACGGAACCATTTTTAAAGGGCAATCCATCGGGGCAGACGGGGTGACCAGTGGCGAGGTGGTTTTCAATACCGCCATGTCCGGTTACCAGGAGATCCTGACGGATCCGTCCTACTGTCGTCAGGTCGTCACGCTGACCTATCCCCATATCGGCAACGTCGGCTGCAATGCCGAGGATTTCGAATCGGTTGCCAACTACGCCGCCGGCCTGGTCATCCGTGACCTGCCGCCCCGGGCTTCCAGCTGGCGTCAGCAGGACACCCTGCCCGATTACCTCAAGAAGCACGGCATCGTCGCCATTTCCGGTATCGATACCCGCAAGCTTACCCGCATCCTGCGGGAAAAGGGCGCCCAGGCAGGTTGCATCCTGGCCGGCGAAATCGACGAATCCAAGGCGCTAGCCATGGCTCGCGCCTTCCCCGGGCTGTCCGGCATGGATCTGGCCAAGGTGGTCAGCGCCAAGGAATCCTATCCCTGGAATGAAGGGGAATGGACTCTGGAAGGCTACGTGCCCGGCGCCGAGCCCCGTTTCAACGTGGTGGCCTACGATTTCGGCGTCAAGAAGAACATCCTGCGCATGCTGGCGGCTCGCGGCTGCAAGCTGACCGTGGTGCCGGCCCAAACCCCGGCTGCCGACGTGCTGGCCATGAATCCGGACGGCGTCTTTCTGTCCAACGGTCCCGGCGATCCGGAGCCCTGCGACTACGCCATCGCCGCCATCCGCGAATTCCTGGCCAAGGGCATTCCGACTTTCGGCATCTGTCTGGGCCACCAGCTGCTGGGCCTGGCCTCCGGCGCCAAGACCGCCAAGATGAAGTTCGGTCACCACGGTGCCAATCATCCGGTCAAGGATATGGATACCGGCCAGGTGCTGATCACCAGCCAGAACCACGGTTTTGCGGTGGATGCCTCGACGCTGCCGGCCAATCTGCGGGCAACCCACGTTTCCCTGTTCGACGGTTCCCTCCAGGGCATTGCCCGTACCGACGTGCCGGCCTTCTCCTTCCAGGGGCACCCGGAAGCGAGCCCCGGTCCCCACGACGTGGCCTACCTGTTCGACCGTTTCATCGACACCATGGAGCGCGGCATGGTCGCGCTGCAGCCGGCCAAGTAAGGCCGTCGCAAGACTCAGAGGCAAGCTATGCCCAAGCGTACAGACATAAAGAGCGTTCTCATCATCGGCGCCGGCCCGATCATCATCGGCCAGGCCTGCGAATTCGACTACTCCGGCGCCCAGGCCTGCAAGGCCCTACGGGAAGAAGGGTACAAGGTCATCCTGGTGAACTCCAACCCGGCCACCATCATGACCGACCCGGAGATGGCCGATGTGACCTACATTGAGCCCATCACCTGGCAGGTGGTCGCCAAGATCATCGAGAAGGAGCGTCCTGACGCCCTGCTGCCCACCATGGGCGGCCAGACGGCGCTGAACTGCGCCCTCGACTTGGCCCGGGAAGGCGTGCTGGACAAGTTCGGCGTCGAGCTCATCGGCGCCTCCCAGGAGGCCATCGACAAGGCCGAGGACCGGGAGAAGTTCAAGGCTGCCATGACCAAGATCGGCCTGGGTTCCGCCCGGTCCGCCGTGGCTCACAGCATGGAAGAGGCCTACCAGGTCCAGGCCATGATCGGCTTCCCGACCATCATCCGTCCGTCTTTCACCCTGGGCGGTACCGGCGGCGGCATCGCCTACAACATGGAAGAGTTCGAGACCATCTGCAAGCGCGGCCTCGAAGCTTCCCCCACCCATGAGCTTCTCATTGAGGAATCCCTCCTGGGCTGGAAGGAATACGAGATGGAAGTGGTCCGCGACAAGGCGGACAACTGCATCATCATCTGTTCCATCGAGAACCTGGATCCCATGGGCGTCCATACCGGCGACTCCATCACCGTGGCGCCGGCCCAGACCCTGACGGACAAGGAATACCAGATCATGCGCAACGCCTCCATCGCGGTGCTGCGCGAGATCGGCGTCGATACCGGCGGTTCCAACGTCCAGTTCTCCATCAATCCGAAGGACGGTCGCATGATCGTCATCGAGATGAACCCTCGGGTGTCCCGTTCTTCCGCCCTGGCCTCCAAGGCCACCGGCTTCCCTATCGCCAAGGTGGCGGCCAAGCTGGCGATCGGCTATACCCTGGACGAACTGGCCAACGAGATCACCGGCGGCAAGACCCCGGCCTCCTTCGAGCCTTCCATCGACTACGTGGTTACCAAGGTGCCCCGTTTCGCCTTCGAGAAGTTCCCCCAGGCCGACTCCACTCTGACCACCCAGATGAAGTCCGTGGGCGAGGTCATGGCCATCGGCCGCACCTTCCAGGAATCCCTGCAAAAGGCTCTGCGCGGCCTGGAAGTGGGCGTGGATGGATTCAACCTGAAGTCCGTCGATCCGGAAGCCATCGACGAGCAACTGGCCCGTCCTTCTCCCGACCGCCTCTGGTATGTGGCTGACGCCTTCGGCGTCGGCATGTCCGTCGAAAAGGTTTTCGAACTGACCAAGATCGATCCCTGGTTCCTGGTCCAGATCAAGGAAATCGTCGATCTGGAGCTGGCCATCGAGAAGCGTGCCCTCTCCGACATCAGCGCCGACGAGCTGCGTTACCTGAAGCGCAAGGGTTTCTCCGACCGCCGCCTGGCTTACCTCACCAAGACCGCCGAGTCCGCAGTGCGCGAGCGCCGCCACAACCTGGGCGTGCGTCCGGTGTACAAACGGGTTGATACTTGCGCCGCCGAATTCGCCACCGGTACTGCCTACATGTACTCTACCTACGAGGGCGAGTGCGAGGCCAGCCCGACCGACAAGAAGAAGATCATGG
>DASRUX010000185.1:0-7332 GCA_035655235.1 Rhodocyclaceae bacterium
CAGCCATGGCGGTAGCCTTGAAGCCCTTCAGGACGGGGCTCTGGTAGACCAGGGAGCTGTCGTAGCGGGTGGTGCCGGCGGAGAACTGGCCGGAATTGGTGGGAGAGCCGTAGCCCTGCTCGAAGGGATCGAAGCTCAGCACCATGTTATAGAAGGGCGAGTATTGGCGGCCGGCGGTGAAGGTGCCGAACTTGCTCTCCACGCCGGCGTAGGCCTGGCGGCCGAAAAGCAGGCCGCCCTGGGCGGAGCTGCCCTTGTTGATGAAGACGCCGCCTTCCACCTGGAAGATGCCGCGCAGCTCCTGGGAGATGTCGGCGCCGCCCTTGACGCCCCAGCGGCTGCCGTTCATGCCGCCCGATTCGAGGGCCAGGCGGGTCCCCTGGCTACCCCGGGTGTCGTACTCGGTAAACACGTCGATCTTGCCGTAGAGGGTGACGTTGGAATTGTTGAGCAGGGAGGGCTTGCCCGCCACCACGGCCGGGGTCGCCGCAGGCGCGGCCGGAGCCGCTGCTTTCTGGGATTCCAGTTGATCGATGCGGGACTGCAGCTTCTGCAGCATGGCCTTCATTTCCTCCAGCTCGCCCGCCTGGGCGACGCCGGGAACGGTGGTCAGGAGGGTGCCGACAGAGGCCAGGGCGAATGCGATTTGCTTGAGTTTCACGGGTCTAGCTCCAAATTTGAAGATGAGCCCTCCCCCCGGCCCGTCAAAGGGCCGGTGGTGGGAGGTTTCGGGAATAAAAAGGGGCGCTACCGAGAAAGAGACCGGAGAGGGAGAGTGAGCCGGTAGCGCCGGCTGAAATCAGTCGCTGGGATCAGTATTCCCAGAAAATCCGCTGCAGGGACTTGGCATCCTGAGGGCTGGCCAGGGCCACCGCGGCCAGGATGCGGGCCTTTTGCGGATTCAGGTCGTGGGCCACGACCCAGTCGTACTTGTCGTCGGGCTGCTCGGCATTGCGCAGGACGAAGCCGCCGGCGATGCGGGAGGAGCGGATGACTTGGATGCCCGTGGCGCGGATGTCCTTGAGGACGGGAACGATACGGTCGGCCACGGAGCCGTTGCCGGTACCGGCGTGAATGACGGCCTTGGCCCCGTGCTGGCCGATGGCGCGCAGTGCCGTGTCGCTGACGTTGCCGTAGCCGTAGGCGATTTCCACCGGAGCCAGGGCGTCGATCCTGTCGATGTCGAACTCGGAATTGACGGTGTGGCGCTTGACCGGGGCGCGGAACCAGTAGTTCTTGCCCTCCACCACCATGCCCAGGGCGCCCCACTGGCTCTTGAAGGCCTCGGTACGGATATTGACCGCCTTGGTCACATCGCGGCCGCTGTTGATTTCGTCGTTCATGGTCACCAGGACGCCCCGGCCCTTGGCATCGGCGCTGGCCGCCACGGAGACGGCGTTATACAGGTTGAGCATGCCGTCGGCGGACATGGCGGTGCCCGGCCGCATGGCGCCCACCACCACGATGGGCTTGTCGGTGTGAACCACCAGGTTGAGGAAGTAGGCGGTCTCTTCCAGGGTATCGGTGCCGTGGGTGACCACGATGCCTTGCACGTCGGGCTGCTTGGCCAGGGCGGAAACCCGCTTGCCCAGTTGCAGCAGGTGGGCGTTGGTGAAACTTTCCGAAGCGATCTGGAAGACCTGTTCGCCGCGCACATTGGCGACGGCAGCCAGTTCCGGCACGCCGGCGATCAGCTTGTCCACCGGCACCTTGGCCGCCTGGTAGGTGGCGCTGTTGGTGGCCGCCGCCCCGGCGCCGGCGATGGTGCCGCCGGTCGCCAGAATGACCACATTGGGCTTATCGGCTGCGAAGACCGACGCGGCAAGGCAGAAACTCGCCACCAGGCCGGCAAGCACGCGCTTCACACGTTGTTGGATCATGGTTCTTGACTCCTCCTGCGATAGGTTCTAATTGGGTGATCGGCCGATTCCAGCCGTCACTTTTCCTATCGCAAGCCGTGTGCCAAGTGGCTACCGCAGCCTATGCCATTGAATCCTATGTGATTTATTGCATATACAGCAAACCGTGTAGTCGGAATACCGGATTTCCCCCGGCGCCCCCTTTCGGAATTCCGACACCCTGCCTTTGAAAAACAAAAAAGCCGCCCGCAGGCGGCTCGTGACCGGGATCGGGGGACTCAGTCCACCCGGGTATCCAGCCCGTGCTCGGCCAGCTCGGCGGCCCGCAGGATGGCCCGGGCCTTGTTCTGGGTTTCCTGCCATTCGGAGCTGGGGTCGGAGTCGGCGACGATGCCGGCGCCCGCCTGGACGTGGAGCTGCTTATCCTTCACCACGGCGGTACGGATGGCGATAGCCAGGTCCATGTCCCCATAGAAGCCCAGATAGCCGACAGCGCCGGCGTAGATGCCGCGCTTCACCGGCTCCAGTTCGTCGATGATCTCCATGGCCCGCACCTTGGGGGCGCCGGAGACGGTGCCCGCCGGGAAGGTGGCCTTGAGCACGTCGAGGGCGTTGAGGCCTTGTTGCAGCTTGCCTTCCACGTTGGAGACGATATGCATCACATGGGAATAGCGCTCGATCATCATGTTCTCGGTGAGCTTGACACTGCCTACCTTGGACACCCGGCCGCAATCGTTGCGTCCCAGGTCGAGGAGCTGAACGTGCTCGGCCCGCTCCTTCTCGTCGGCCAGCAGGTCGGCGGCCAGGGCGGCATCCTCCTCCACCGAGGCGCCGCGCTTGCGGGTACCGGCGATGGGACGGACGGTGACCGTATCCCCTTCGAGGCGCACCAGGATTTCCGGCGAGGCGCCAACGACATGGAAGTCCTCGAAGTCGAAATAGAACATGTAGGGCGACGGATTGAGGCTCCGCAGGCTCCGGTACAGGGCCATGGGGCTCGCCGCCAGGGGCTTGGTCATGCGCTGGGACAGCACCACCTGCATGATGTCGCCTTCGGTGATGTAGCGCTTGGCCTTCTGCACCGCCTGCTTGAAGGCCGCCTCGCCGAAGACGGACACCGCCGCCGCAGACTGGGCCGGCTTCTCTTCCGGAATGGCCACCGGGGAACGCAGCTTGGCCAGCAGTTCCTTGAGGCGAGCCTGGGCCTTCTGATAGGCGCCGGGAACACCGGGCTCCGCGTAGACCACCAGGGTCAGCTTGCCGGAGAGGTTGTCCACCACGGCGATCTCTTCGGACAGCAGCAGGATGATGTCGGGGGTACCGAGGTCGCCGGGCTTTTGCGTCCGGGTCAGCCGGGTTTCCACATAGCGCACGGTGTCGTAGCCGAAGCAGCCCACCAGGCCGCCGCAGAAGCGGGGCAGGCCGGCCAGGGGCGCAGCCCGGAAGCGCTTCATGAACTTGCCGATGAACTCCAGGGGATTGGTGTCGTCTTCCCGCTCGGCGATACGGTTGCCGGTGAGCACCAGCACCTGGTGGCCATAGACGGCGATACGGGTGGGGGCCGACAGGCCGATGAAGGAGTAGCGCCCGAAACGCTCGCCGCCCTGGACGGACTCCAGCAGGTAGGAATACGGCTGGCCGGCCAGCTTCAGGTAAACGGAGAGCGGGGTGTCGAGATCGGCAAAGGTCTCGAGGGTGACGGGGATGCGGTTGTAGCCTTGCGCGGCGAGCGAGTTGAATTCGGTTTCGGTCATGGAAGCCTCACAAAAACAGGGGACGAACGGGGGAATGCGGATGGGAATGAATGGTCAGCGGCGCCAACGCCAGCAGTCCTTGATCCCCTTGCGGGACCGGTTTTCCCAACTACGCAGGTTCGACATGTTTTTGTGGGTATTCAGAATGACTTCGCCCGTTCCAGGGCGACGAGGAAGTCGGATACTAGCGCATCGCAATCGGCACTGTCCACCGGCACTCCCTCGTTGTAGCCGTAGGGCACGCAGAATACCGGGCAACCCGCCCCCCGGGCGGCCAGGATGTCGTTTTTGGAGTCGCCGATGTGGAGATTTTCGACGGGCCGGGTGCCCAGGACCACGCAGGCATGGAGGATGGGCTCCGGATGGGGCTTCTTGTTGGGGGTGGTGTCGCCGGAGACGACGACATCGAAGAAGTCGGCCATCCCCATGCGATCCAGAAGGACTTCGGTGAACATCCCGGGCTTGTTGGTCACGACGCCCATTTTGACTCCGGCAGCCTGCCAGGCATGGAGCCCTTCCATCACCCCCGGATAGATCTGGGTGTAGAGGCCATTCACCTCGGCGTAATGGCGCTTGAAGGACTCGATGCCGGCATGGAGCCGCTCGGCGCTCGGGGGATGGTCCCGGGTCAGGCAGCGCTCCACCAGAACCGCCATGCCCTTGCCGACGAAGCTGTGGATTTCCTCCTGGGTGCGGGACGGCTCGCCGAGGTCTTCCAGCATACGCCGGCAACCTTCGGCCAGGTCGGCGATGGTGTCGAGGAGCGTCCCGTCCAGGTCGAAGGTAACCGACTTGAATTTCATACCTTGGCGAGTTCCGAGCGCAGCGCCCCGATGATGGAATCGTAGCGATGGGGATCCTCGGCCTTGCCGGCACCGTAGACGGCGGAGCCGGCCACGAAGGCATCCACACCCGCCCGGGCGATCTCGGCGATATTGGACACATTGACCCCGCCGTCGATTTCCAGGCGGATATGGCGGCCGGTTTCCTTCTCGTAGGCGTCCAGCTTGGCCCGGGCCTGACGGGCCTTGGCCAGGGTGGCGGGGATGAATTTCTGGCCGCCGAAGCCCGGGTTCACGCTCATCAGCAGGACCACATCCAGCTTGTCCATGACGTAGTCCATGTAATCCAGGGGGGTAGCCGGGTTGAAGACCAGACCGGCCTGGCAGCCCTGGTCCCGGATGAGGCCCAGGCTGCGATCCACATGCTCGGAGGCTTCCGGGTGGAAGGTGATGATGTTGGCACCGGCCTTGGCGAAGTCGGGGATGATGCGGTCCACCGGCTTGACCATGAGATGCACGTCGATGGGAGCGGTGGTGCAGGGGCGGATGGCCTCGCAGACCAGGGGGCCGATGGTCAGGTTGGGAACGTAATGGTTGTCCATCACGTCGAAGTGAATCCAGTCGGCACCGGCGGCGATGACGTTGGATACTTCCTCGCCGAGCTTGGCGAAATTGGCCGAAAGAATGCTCGGTGCGATCACGAATTCACTGCTGGACATGCCTGACTCCCTAAAAAAGACCCCGCCGATTTTACCGGTGAACCCGGATAGGGCAAGCATTGTCACAGGAGGCGAATTGCTGTCCAATAGCCCTACGGAAGACCAAATCCCACGACATGGCAGAAGAGAAAAAATACCTGGTTGAAGTGGAAGCCGCCCCGGAGTTCATGCCCGATCAATCGGACCCGGAAAATGAGCGCTACGTCTTCGCCTACACCATCACCGTCCGCAACATCGGCAGCGTCACGGCCCAGCTCATTTCCCGGCACTGGATCATCACCGACGCCAACGAGGGCATCCAGGAGGTGCGTGGCCTGGGGGTGGTGGGCCACCAGCCGCTCCTGAAACCGGGCGAAAAATTCGAATACACCAGCGGCTGTTCCCTGACCACGCCGGTGGGCACCATGAAGGGCACCTACCAGATGGTGGCGGAGGACGGCACCCCGTTCGAAGCGATCATCCCGGAATTCACCCTGGCCGTGCCTCGGGTTCTCCATTGAGCCTGAAGCACACCTACCGCTTCATCGCCCCCTTTTACGACGCCGCCATCGAGGCGGCCACCCGGAGCGTCCGGCAACGGAGCCTCGCAGCACTGCCCGCCGAACCTGGGCGCATCCTGATCAACGGCATCGGTACGGGGCTCGACCTGCCCCATCTGCCGCCCCAACACGAATACGTGGGAATCGACCTGACCCAGGCCATGCTGGAGAAGGCCGTCCGGCGGCGCGATCGGCGGGCTTTCCTGCCCATTCTGGGCGACGTGCAACGCCTGCCCTTCGCCGACGATGCCTTCGATGCCGTGGTCCTGCACCTGATCCTGGCAGTGGTGCCGAATCCCGCCGCCTGCCTGGCGGAAGCAGAACGGGTGCTGAGGCCCGGCGGTTCGATGCTGATCCTGGACAAGTTCCTACGCCCCGGCCAGAAGGCACCCATGCGGCGCCTGGCTAATGTGCTGTTCCGACGGGTGGCGACCCGCCTGGATGTGGTGTGGGAGGATGTCCTCGCCACGGTGCCGGGACTGGCCGTGGCGGAGGATTGCCCAGCCCTGGCCGGCGGCTGGTTCCGCCGGATCAGGCTGGTGAAGGCCGGTTAGCGCTTCTTGCCGACCTCGTGGCCGACCACGCCGCCCACGGCAGCACCGCCCACCGTCCCCAGGACGCCGCCATTGCTGACCGCCGATCCGGCAACGCCGCCGACGCCGGCGCCGATCACCGCCCCTTTGTCCGCTGAAGACATCCGGTCCCAGGTGGAGCAACCGCCCACCGAAGCGGCCAGCAGGACCGCAGCCAGGGTCGTCGCAATCCGAGTTCCACGCATGATGCTCTCCTTCCAAAACGAATGCCGGACAAGCCGCCTAAAGGCTGGACGGCAGTCCCTGTTGTATTTGGACGGAGGGAAAACGGGTTCGGTTCGGGGAACCTTCCATCGCAGGGAAGATGCTACGCAAGCCTCCGCCCGCATTCCCGCCCCTTGCCGAGCCATTGACAGCCGATTCCCCCGTCATATACCTTGGCTTCAGCCGCCATCCAAATGGCATCGACAATCAACGGAGGAGAACGGTAGTGGACATCCAGCTAAATTTCATCAATGCGTCGAACAACAGCAACAATTCAAAGGTCGTGATTTTCCAGAAAAATGTCGCCACTGATTTCGACGAACGGGCTATCGCCTGGAAGGTAATCGAGAACTGCGGGCAAGGCGACAACCACCCATTCACTTTCCCGGTGAGCATGTATGTGGGAGCGAGCGATAGTTGGGGCAACTACACGCCGCAGTTGAGCACCGAAAATGGCCAACTGCTTGCCCTGCAACAGACCCCCTCCGGCGATGCTCTGAGCCCTTCCGGTCCCAGCACGCTCCCCACTGGAGTCCAGGTACTTAATGGCCTGCCAAACGGAGCAATCAACGCTTCCATCTACAAGAATGGCAAATTGCTGGCGATCAAGACCTCGATCGAGCCGCAACAAACGGGGACTTTCCAATTCGAGCCATCAATCTGGATCGGCGCTGTCTCGCAGGTCGATGAGGGCGAGCTGATGAATTCGGCCATCGTCAGCAGCATCAACACCGAAATAGACCTGCAGGGCATCGCCAGTGCCGACATCGTCATGACCGGCGGGGGCACGGGCCCTGATTCCCGTCCGATCGAGTTCAAACTCGAAAACGTCGTTATGGCCTGATGACCATCTGCATGGCGGCCTGCTTCCGCCTACGTCTT
>DASRUX010000186.1:0-18771 GCA_035655235.1 Rhodocyclaceae bacterium
GTCGCCGATGGCTATATTCAATCCATCGCCGCGACCAAAACTACAGTGAATACCCTATGCCGGAATGCTATTCAAATTCCCGCCTTCGAATTGAATATTTTCTTTATTCTGGCAATAGGACATAATCGCGGCTCAACTCATTTTTTATGGTGATCCCGATGGATATTTCCAACCTGTCTGCTGATGAACTCAAGCGCCTTCTGGCCCAGATTCCGAAAGAGATTGAGCGTCGCCAGAAGGAAGAACGAGCCAAGGCTCTGAAGGAAATCGAGTCCTTTGCTGCCGAACGCGGTTTCGCCCTGGACGAGCTGATCGGTGGCGAGCGTCCCAAGAAGGCACGGGCTCCCGTTGCCGCCAAGTACCGCGATCCTTCCAACCCCCAACAGACCTGGACCGGCCGTGGCCGCCAGCCCCGCTGGGTTGTCGAGTTCCTGCAGAAGGGCGGCAGCCTGACCCAATTGCAGGTCTAAGGGAATACGCCCGGACTTGAAAGCCGCTTCGGCGGCTTTTTTCTTTTGCAGGTTGTCGAAACCGATATATGAGCCAATTCCAGACTTTCGATCCTTCCCTCCTGGATGGCGTCGGGCTGAATCGCCAGGCGGTATTCAATATCCCGGAACTGCCTGCCGACGTGGCCGAATCCATTCGCTCATTTTGCCTGCCGGAGGATTATGGTCAATTGATCCTGATCGGCCACGGCGGCACCCGGCTTTGGGAATGCGTCAAACAATCGGGGATTATTTCGGAAGACCCCATCGACGATTTCACCGTCCAAATGGTGAAACGCTGGTTTTCCGATTCTCAGCCCAATAACCGCTTCCGGATTATTTATCCGGGCAGCCAGGCAGTCGGGCTGCAGCGCCTCGGCCAATTGGCCGGATGGCACAGTTCATCGCCTTTCCGGGTGGGCGTCGATGGAGAATGGGGCTCCTGGTATGCCTATCGCGCCGTGGTGCTGGCCGATACCCGGTTCGAACCCACCCGGCCGGTGGAGCGGCCGTCTCCCTGCCTGAGTTGCGATGGCCGGCCGTGCGTGGCTGCTTGTCCTGCCCAGGCCCTTGAGGGTGACGGCTTCGGTTTGGAAAAATGCGCCGCCTACCGCCTCCAACCCGAATCAGCCTGCCGGGACAAATGCCTGGCCCGGATCGGCTGCCCCGTGGGCAGCAGCCATCGCTATTCGGACGAGCAGCTCCGCCACAGCTACTCCCGCTCCCTGCGCTACCTCAAGCAATATTTCTGAATCACCAGGGAATGGGGCGGCGGTCCCGGAAGAAGCCGCCGGTCGGGCCGTCGTCCGGCAGGGTGGCCAGCCAGACGACGGTGCCGATGCCTTCCGCCGCCGAACGGGGAGCGTTGGCGCCGCCCATGTCGGTGCGGCACCAGCCCGGGCAGACCGAATTCACTTTGATCCCCGATCCAGCCGTTTCCGTGGCGAGGATGCGGGTGACGGCGTTGAGTGCCGTCTTGGAAATGCGATAGGCGGGAACGCCGGAGGCCATGTCGGAAAGCTGGCCCAGGCCGGAGGATAGATTGACCACCCGCCCGGCGCCGCCGCTCCGCATGAGCGGAACCACCGCCTGGGTGACCCGCAGTACCCCGAACAGGTTGGTTTCCAGGGTGGTGCGCAGGGTGTCCAGGGGCAGGTCCAGGAGGCTGGTGTCGTAGTGGTCGATGCCGATCCCGGCGTTGTTGATGAGCACATCGACCCGGCCGAAGCGGACCCCCAACCACTGGCCCAGGGCTGCCGCCGATTCGTCGCTGGTCACGTCCAGCGGATGGCATTCCATCTGCCGGCCGGCTTGGCGCACTTCGGCCTGCAGGGATTCCAGGTCCTCCAGCCGCCGGGCGGTGGCGACTACCGTATGGCCTTCCACCAGGGCCAGATGGCGGGCGGCTTCCCGCCCGAGGCCGCGGCTGGCGCCGGTGACGACGGTGATGGTTTGATCGGCCATGGTTTTTTCCTCCGGGTTGTCGGGCAATCCTCGGATGGAGTCCGGCGCCGGCGACTGGTTCAGCTGATGACGTAGGCGGCGGAACCGGTGGCGACGAGGACGCCCGCGTCGTTCTCCAGGGTCATCTGCACGGAAGCGATGCGGCCGCCCAGGCGGGTGATGCGGCCGGTGGCGGTGAAGCTGTGGCCGATGCCGGGGCGCAGGTAATCCACCCGCAGGTCGATGGTGCCGACCCGGCCGAAGCGGTGGGCCACCTGTTCGGCAGTTTCGTCGGCGTGCTTCTCGGCGATGCCCACGGTCACCGCCAGGCCGCCGACAGTATCCAGGGCGGCGGAGATCATGCCGCCGTGGAGACGGCCATGGACGTAGCTTCCCACCAGCTCGTTGCGCATGGCGAAGGTGAGTTGGGGGGCCGCCGGGTCGAGGGAGGCGACCTTGAGGCCGATCAGCTCGTTGAAGTGGATATGGTGTTCGAACATGTCCCGCAGCGTGGCTTCGAGGCGAGCCTGCTCCTGGGGGCTGCGGCGGATGAGGGGGGATGTATTCAGCATGATCCGATTATAAGCGGATCGGTTGAGCAGGCTGCTGGAAGAGCGGGGCCGGCGCGAGGCCGGCTGAACCGTCTTACTGCCTTACGGCCGGGGCCACCCCCATCTGGGCGGCCTTGGCCTTCTGCTGGTAGGCCGGGATGGCGATGGCGGCGAGGATGCCGATCACCATGACGCCGACCAGGGCCAGGATCGCGATAATGCCGGCGCTGCCGTTGGGAGCGGTCTTGTTGCCGAAGCGATTGGGGCCGTCGGTGCCCGGCACGAACAGGAAGACGAGCCCGACCAGGGGCACGAAGGCCAGGGGGGATATCCAGCCGGTGACGTTGAAGTCGTGGCTGCGCTTGATGGCCAGCATCACCTGCACATAGATCATGACGATCCAGCCCAGGAATACCAGCATCGGCGAGATGACGGCCGAGAGGATGCCCGCCACGGCCATGATCAGGATGGAAAGCCCAAAGGAATAGCCCAGGTAGCGGATGCGCCCGATCCGTCCGCTGGGGGAGAAGAGGTTGAGTTTGAATTCCGTATCGGCCTCGGTCCTGGCATCTACCAGGGCGGCCTGGGGCGGTACGAAGGGGTTCATTTCGGTGCTGGAAGTCACGGTGGTCTCCTCGGTGTCCGGTGGTCTGCGGGATTGTAGTACGGGTTGATCCTCTCTATGCAGACGGGCTATTACATTTCAATGCTTGAGTCTGTGCTTTTCCAAGCGAACCGGCCTGCCGGCCCGGCGTCATAGCCATCAGGGGCGGATGCCCCGTGGCAAACCGGCTGGGAGGGCAAGATGAAAACGAACCGCCTTGAGGCGTTCAGCGACGGCGTGCTCGCCATCATCATCACCATCATGGTCCTGGAATTGAAGGCGCCCCACGGCGACGGTCTTTCCAGCCTGGCTCCCCTGGCGCCGGCCTTCCTGAGCTATGTGCTGAGCTTCATCTACATCGGCATCTATTGGAACAACCATCACCACATGCTGCATGCGGTCCACCGGGTGAATGGCGGCATCCTATGGGCCAACCTGCATCTGCTCTTCTGGCTATCCCTGTTTCCCATATCGACGGCCTGGATGGGCGAGAACCACTTCGGGCCGGCACCCACGGCCCTGTACGGATTCGTGCTGTTCATGGCGGCGGTGGCCTATTGGGTACTCCAGGGAACGATCATCGCCAGCCAGGGGGAGGATTCCATCCTCCGGCGGGCGGTCGGGGCGGACATCAAGGGGAAGTCCTCCATGGTCCTCTATCTCGCCGCCATCCCTGCCGCCCTGTGGGCGCCCTGGATCGCGGGGGCGATCTATGTGCTGGTGGCGGGCATGTGGCTGATTCCCGATCGGCGCATCGAAACCATCCTCCAGCCTTGACCCGGCTATTTCGGCTGCTTCCTGAGGGCCTGGAGCAGCAGCATTCCGATTCCCATGACGCCGGCCGCCACGATGAGGGCACCCCGGTAGCTCCCCGTGGCGGCGGCGATGTATCCAGCCATGGCCGGCGCGGCGATCTGGGCCACGCCGTAACTCAGGGTCAAGCGGGCCATGGCCTTGGCCGGATTCTCCGGGAAGCAGCGGCCGATCAGGGATAGGGTCAGGCTGACGATGCCGACGAAGGTGCCGCCGTAGAGCACGGCGCTGAACAGGTTCAGGGACGGCGTATCGGTGACGGCGGGCAGGAGGATGGAAACCGTCTGCAAGCCGTAGCCAAGCAGCAGCGCCGGCACTTGCCCGATGGCGCTGGCGATCCGGTCCCAAAGGAAGCAGGACGGGGCAGCCGCCAAGCCCACCATGACCCAGACCCATCCGCCCTTGCCGGACAACATGGGCAGTTTTTCCAGGATGGCCACGATGAAGGTGGCGCTGATGACGTATCCGAATCCCGCGCAGAAATAGGCGCCGATCAGCAGCCACATCCAGCGCCGGGACGGCGGTTGCGCCGTGATCCTGGCCGGGCCGGCCTTGAAAGAGGCGGGCGCCGGCAGCCACCACCAGGCAGGCAGGAAGAAGGCGATTCCCAGGAGCCCCAGCCCGATCCATTGCTGATCCCAGGCAAACCTGCCGACCATGGCGGCTACTGCCAAGCCCGATACGACGATTCCCAATCCCAGTCCGGTGAAGTGGAGCCCCAGTTCCGGCCGATGGCCGTGGCGCATCAGCCAGTTGAGGACCAGGCCCGACGCCAGCAGCAGGCCTGCCGTGCTGGAGAGCCCGGAGACGAAGCGCAGCACGGCCCACAGCGCCACGTCCTGGGTCATGCCCATGGCCGCCGTGCTGGCCACCGCCACCACCAGGCCGATGCGGTAGAGATGGAATTTCCGCCCCAGGTCGCTGATGGACGCCGCCAGCAGGGCGCCGGAGATGTAGCCCACGTAGTTGAAGGTGGCCAGCCATCCCCCCGCCAGGTAGGAGAGCCCGGCTTCGTCCCGCATGATGGGCAGCAAGGGGGTGTAGGCGAAGCGGGCCAGGCCGACGGTGAGGATCAGCGCACAGACGCCCGCCAGCATGACTCGGTAGCGTTCTGCGTGGCTGGTTGTTGGGGTGGTGATGGCGGTGGTGTGCATGCTGCGCTTTCTGGAGAGACGATGCTCGCCATCCTAACGACGGGCCCGATGCGCGTCTTTCGATACAATGACGATATGTATCGATGAACGGACAATTCGCAGGACGCCATGTTCCAGACCGACGATTGGGTCACCGTCGAGGTGCCCGAAATGGATACGCTGCCCAAGGCCATCTTCCCGCGCTCCCAGAATCTGGCGCCCAAGGAGATTTTTCCCCTCCATTCCCACCGCTGGAACCAGTTCGTCTACGCCACCTCGGGGACCATGATCGTGACCGTGGAAGGCTCCTGGTACGTGATCACGCCGGAGCAGGCCATCTGGGTCCCGACCGGGGTGCTGCATACCACCGGAGCCCTCAACGGCGCCGAATTCCGCAACCTCTACGTCGCCGATGCCCCGGACCTGGGCATGCCGGCCGCCTGCACGGTGTTCTCGGTCACCCCGCTGCTACGGGCGCTGATCGTGGAACTGGAGGCCGCCAGCCAGCGGGGGGAGGAGGACGGCTACATCGACAAGCTGAACGCCCTGATGCTCGAACAGATCCGGCGGCTGCCGGTCCAGGACTTCCACTTGCCCTGGCCCCAGAGCCCGATGCTGCGCCGGATGTGCGAGGCCCTCTACGCCAATCCTGCCGACACCCGCAGCGTGGAGGAGTGGGGCAGGGAACTGGGAGCTTCCGCCAGGACCCTGGCCCGCCGCTTCGAGAAAGAGGTGGGGATCAGCCTACGGGAATGGCGCCACCGGCTGCGCCTGTTCCTGGCCCTGGAGTGGCTGTGCGCGGGGCGCAGCGTCACCGATGTGGCCCTGGAACTCGGCTACGGCTCGACTTCGGCCTTTACCTACATGTTCCGGCAGGCGATGGGATGCGCACCGTCGGAATGGCGCGGGCGGTAGCTCTTAAAGCCATTTTCCCATCCGGAAGTTATGGATGCCCACGCTTGGAGCGTATTGGAAATCCAGCTAGACGATTCGAACCAGACTTATTTGGGCCCCATCAACCGTAATCGTGCCCTCGTCTTCCAGTCGTTTCAGGGTCCGGTACAACGCCTCATGGGTCAATCCCAATTCGGCCGCCCACGCTTTACGAGTCTGGGTCAGATCAACGCAACCGTCTGCGCCTTCCGACTCGAGATAATGAACGATCCGATCGGCGGCACCATGCAGGCTCAATCGTTCGCACTGAGTTCGTGCCTTCCGCAGTTCTCGGGCCAAATGGGCCATCCAGGCCTCTCTGAATTTCCCATCCTCGCTGAGCGCGTCACGAAATCTCTGGGCGGGAAACCGAATCAGAGTGGTCTTCTCCGCCGCGACGGCATCGCAGTGATAGACCAGGCTGCTCAGGCTGGCTTCCGCGAAAAAGCCGTTCTTGGCCCGCTGCAGGATTACTTCCATCCCATTCCGATCCCGACGCATCAGACGGACTTCGCCACGTATCACAGAAAACATCGCAGCAACTCCGTCGCCAACCCGAAAGAGCGTTTCCCCCGCCTCCAACGCCCACGGCTCTGCAGTTAAGCGCAGTTGATCCGGAATCAGGGCAAAGGCCGATTGGCTTTTCGAGAGGAGTTGCCAGTCCATGCTGAGTTAAGGGATGGGTCGTATGATCACGATCATACGCAACGACCGTCAGGGTCTCCTAATATTTCCTCCAACACTTATCGGAGGAGAGGAAGCATGGGCAAGAAATTGGCGCTTTCATTGGTCGCAGGTGCCCTGGTGGCGAGCATTGCGGCCCATGCCGAGATGCCGGGAAACTCAATGGGCCATATGGGCCACCAGCAGCCGATGGCAGGGAATGATGGCCGACAGTTGGTGAACTTCCCACCGGAGATGCGGCAGCACACCCTGGCCAATATGCGGGATCACCTGGAAGCCTTATCCGAAATACTGGGCGCCATATCTGCGGCCCAATATGGGAAAGCATCCCAGATCGCCAGCGCCAGGCTGGGAATGGATTCTCCATCGGCGGCAGGCTGCAAAGCCGAGGCAGCCGCAGGCGCCGCGCAGCAGTCCAGACCCGGCAACATGGATCACCAGATGGCCCAATTCATGCCGGAAGCCATGCGCATCATCGGCCTCTCGATGCACCAGGCGGCGAGCGACTTCGCGACCGAAGCCGCAAGAACAGGAAAGTCCGGTAATCCAAAGCCTGCATTGGCTGCACTTTCCAAGGTGACCCAGCAGTGCTCGGCCTGCCATGCAGCCTACAGGGTGCAGTAGCCATGCAAGTTACTGGAACCGAGGAATCCCTTGCAGCAAAGGTAATCTCCAAGATCTCTTGCCACGATGGTGGCAATTTCGTTGGAAGGTCTTGGAGTCGTCCCGAAATGGAGACTTAGTAGTCCCTTTCCACCTTGCAGACGCGAATCCGGTTCTCGCCATACCAGACCGATTCCATGGCCTGCACCTTGCGATGTTCCGGATGCTCCTTCCAGGCCCGGATGGCGTCCAGTGATTCCCAATAGGACACGGAAATGCCCACCTCCTGCCGCGCCGCTTCGTAGCCCAGGAAGCCGGGCTGCTGGCGGGCGATGTCTAGGATGCGCTTCGCCGTTTCGGCGTAGCCGTTGTCCCCTTCGGTCCGGACGGAGGTGAAGATCACCGCGTAGTACGGTGGCTTGGGGGTGTTCGCGATCTTGCTCATGGGATTTCCCTTTCCTGATTGGTGCATGACGACGGGGAGATTGTATGATTGGCGGCCGGGTACAGATAGGGACAGATGAAGTGCGGTAGCCCATGCTGTACCGCTTCCACGGGCAGGACAGATGAAACCTTTCGAACTATCGGCCTTCCCCGGCCAGACCCTCGTTGAGAAGGTGGTGTCGCACCTCGCCAAGGCCGTCGAATCCGGCCAACTGGCGCCCGGGGCGAAGCTGCCGTCCATCCGGGATTTTGCCGGGACCAACGGCATCTCCAAATCGACGGTGGTCGAAGCCTATGACCGGCTGGTGGCCCGGGGACTGGTCACGGCCCGGTCGAAGTCGGGTTTCTACGCCGCGGCGCGGCGGCCGGTGCTGGAAATCGCCAAATCTGAAGCCAGCGCCGACCGCCCGGTGGATGAATTCTGGATGCTGCGCAATTCCCTGAACTTGCCGGCGGATGCCCTGCGTCCCGGCTGCGGCTGGCTGCCTTCCGCCTACCTGGACGAATCCCAGATTCGCCGCGTCCTGGGTGCCTTGAAGAGTGACCGGGCGGAGAGCCTGACGGAATACGGCCATCCGGCCGGTTGCCGGGAGCTGCGGGTGCAACTTCAGCGGCATCTGGCGGAGCGCGAGATTGAAGCCGGTGCGGACCGCATCCTCCTTACCGATAGCGGCAGTCAGGGGCTGGACCTGGGCATCCGGCTCCTGGTGCAACCCGGGGATGCGGTGGTGGTGGACGATCCCTGCTACTTCAACTTCCGGGCGAGCCTCAAGGCTCATCGGGTCGATGTCCTGGGCGTTCCCCTGACGCCGGCCGGGCCGGACATGGAGGCCTTCGAGAAGATCGTGGCCCGGCATCGGCCCCGGCTCTACATCACCAACTCGGTGCTCCAGAACCCGACGGGGATCAGCTTCTCGCCGTCGGTGGTCCACCAGATCCTGGTCCTCACCGAGAAATACGATTTTTCCGTCATCGAGGACGACACCTTTGCCGATTTCGACGAGGGCAAGGCGACCCGGCTGGCGTCCCTGGACCCGCTCGGGCGGGTGATCTACGTGGGCAGCTTCTCCAAGACGCTATCCGGGGCCATCCGTTGCGGCTTCGTGGCCGCCAAGCCGGAATGGATCGAGGCCATGACCGACCTCAAGCTGGCGACCACCTATGGGAACAACGAGCTGTCCGCCCGCCTGATCTACCGGCTGTTGGCCGACGGCAGCTACCGCAAGCACATGGAATCCATCCGGCAGCGCCTGCGGCGCCTCCGCGAGCCGGTGAAGGCCCGGCTGGAGGCGTGCGGCCTCGCGCCCTGGGGCCTGCCTGGCGCCAGTCCCTTCCTGTGGATGGAGGCGCCGGAGGGCAACGATACTTCGGCCATCGCCCAGGCGGCGCTGCGGGAGGGAATCCTTCTGGCACCGGGGAACGTTTTCAGCGTTTCCAATACCGCCGGCCGTTTCCTCCGGTTCAACACGGCCCACACCCAGGACCCGCGGCTTTTCGAATTCCTGCGTAGCGCGATCCGGGGTTAAGGCGAGGGCGGGGCGGGCAGGACGACCGTTGGCATTCCGTTAGGCTCGGATAGCACTTGCCGGGGGAGCGGTTCAGCGGGCGATGCCGCTGGCGAGGTTTCCGGGTTTGGCGGCGTGGCCTGAGCTTCGATCCGCTCGGGCGGCCTCGGGGCGGAACGGGGGGCAGGCGCAGGCGCCGGGGAGGCACCGAAGAGACTGCGGAAGCGGTCGGCAATCCACCCGCCGATCCGGCTCAGGATGCCGGACTTGTCCACCGGCTCGAAGCGGGCGCGGGTATCGATCACCCGGGAGCGCGCGGCCTGCCTGAAGAACTCCCCGACAATGGGCAGGGCGCTGTGGGCGCCCTGGCCCCAGTAATCGCTCTGCAGGGTGACCCGGCTGTCGTTGAAGCCCACCCAGGCGCCGGCCACCAGTTGGGGATGCATGAGGATGAACCAGCCGTCGGCGTTGTCCTGGGTGGTGCCCGTCTTGCCCGCCACGTCGCCCCGGATGCCGAAGCGGTTGCGGATGGCGGTCCCGGTGCCCTTGTCCACCACGCCGCGCATCAGGTCCACCAGGTCATAGGCGACTTCGGGCGTGAGGACCGCTTCCGGTTCGGCCGGGGCGAAGTCGGCCAGGACCTTGCCGTCCCGGTCCTCGATGCGGGTGACGAACACCGGCGGGATATAGCCGCCCCGGTCGGCGATGGTGCCGTAGGCCGACACCATCTCCAGCAGGGTCACCGGGCTGGTGCCCAGGGCCAGGGAGGGCACCGGTTCCAGCTTGCTCTGGCGCACGCCCAGGGAGCGGGCCAGCTTGGCGACCCGGGCCGGCCCTACCTTTTCCATGACCTGGGCGGTGATGGTGTTCTTGGAATAGGCGAGGGCGTCCCGCAGGGTCATGGCCCGGCCGGAAGGTTCATGGCTGTCGGTGGGGCGCCACACTTCGCCGCCGGCCAGCTTGATCTCCACCGCCTGGTCCACGAAGCTGTCGTCGGGGCTCATGCCCTGCTGCAGGGCGGCGGCGTAGACAAAGGGCTTGAACGTGGAGCCGGGCTGCCGGCGGGCCTGCTGGACGTGGTCGAAGGCATCCTTTTCGTAATCCCGGCTGCCCACCCAGGCCCGGACCTGGCCGGTGCGCGGGTCGATGGCCAGGAAGCCCGCCTCGATGCGCGCCTTCTGGTCCAGGAGCCGCCGTAACAGGACGCGGTCGGCCATCAGCTTCTTCATCACCTTTTCCGGGGGCTGGCCGGAGGCGAGGGCATCCCGATATTCCGGCGTGTCCTGGAGGAGGCGCCGGATCAACTCCTTGTTGCCCATCCACGCCCCGTCGGCGATGGCTTGGAGCTGGTTCATCTGGCGGGCGACCGCCTGGTTGGCCATGGCCTGCAGGCGGGAGTCGATGGTGGTGCGCACCACCAGGCCGTCGGCGTAGATATTGAAATCGTTGCGGTCGGCCCAGGCGATCAGCCATTTGCGCAGTTGCTGGGCGAAGTGGGGTGCGGGGCCCAAAGGCTCGGGCTGGCGCTCGAAGTCCAGGCGCAAGGGGCGCTTCTTCAGGGCTTCGAGTTTGGCCGGACTGAGCTTGTCCCGTTTCACCATCTGGGCCAGGACCGTGTTGCGGCGCTGCAGGGCCCGGTCCGGGTTGATGACTGGGTTGTAATAGCTGTTGCCCTTCAACATGCCCACCAGGGTGGCGCTTTCGGCCAGGTCCAGGGTGTCGGCGGTCTTGTCGAAATAGGTCCGCGCCGCCATCTCGATGCCGTAGGCGTTGTAGAGAAAGGGCACCGTGTTGAGGTAGGTCTCCAGGATCTCGTTCTTGGTATAGAGGGCCTCGATCTTGAGGGCGGTGATGGCTTCCTTGAGCTTGCGGGTGAGGGTGGGCGCCCGGCCGATTTCCTCCGGATAGAGGTTGCGGGCCAGCTGCTGGGTGAGGGTGGAGCCGCCCTGGCGGTCGCCGGCGAAGGTATTGAGGGCTGCCCCGGCGGTGCGGCGCCAATCGATGCCGTGGTGCTGGTAGAAGCGGTGGTCTTCCGTGGCGATCAGGGCGTCGATGACGTAGGGCGAGATTTCGCCCAGGGTCACCCACTCCCGGTTGGAGCGCTTGAATACCGCCAGTTCCTTGCCGTCGGCGGAAAGCACCTGGGCCGGCCGCTCGGCCTTGGCCTTGCGGATGTCGCGGATGCCCGGGGTGAAGGGAATCAGGATCAGGACATAGGCCACCATGACCGCCGGCGGCACGGCCAGGGCGATGGCCAGTTCGCGGCGCGTCGGGCGCCGCAGGCGGCGAATCAGGCGGCAAAGCAGGTCGGCGGAGAATTGCTTGATCCGGAGGAGGATCGGGGGCATCGGCAAATGGGGTAAGGCTGGATGGCGAGGCTCCTTATATCATGGGCCCGCCCCGGATGGGGCGGGCGTGGTCGGTCAGTCGATTTCGAATTCGGCGACATCGCCGTTCATCAGTTCGTCCATGCACTGCCGGGTCCGTTGCCGCATCTGCTGGCGAACGGCCTTGCGCGTCTTGCCGTGGGGGCCGGCGCGGCGCGTCAGGCCGGGCACCATCAGGGGGTTACGGGGCTTGGACTGGGGCAGGACCAGTGTGGTGGAGGTCTTCTTGGTCGCCATCGTTCACCCCTTCACGCACAGGACTTGCTTCAGGGTGTGGACGGCTTCCACCAGATCGCGCTGGTTTTCCATCACCTGATCGATGTCCTTGTAGGCCGACGGAATCTCGTCCACGACGCCCCCGTCCTTGCGGCACTCGATCCCGGCGGTCTGGGCCTCCAGGTCGAAACGGGTGAAGCGGCGCTTGGCGGCGCTGCGGCTCATCCGCCGGCCGGCCCCGTGGGAGCACGAGCAGAAGGACTGGGGATTGCCCAGCCCCCTCACGATGTACGACCTCGCCCCCATGCTGCCGGGGATGATGCCCAATTCGCCCAGATGGGCGGAGATGGCGCCCTTGCGGGTGATGAACAGCCGCTCCCCGAAATGCTCTTCCCGGGCCACGTAGTTGTGGTGGCAGTTGATGGCCTCGTCTTCCAGCTTGAAGGCCGGCAGATGGGGCTTCAGTGCCTCCACCACCGCCGCCATCATGCGGCTGCGATTGAGGAAGGCGTAGTCCTGGGCCCATTCCACCGCTTCGACGTAGTCCTCGAACAGCGCCGAACCCTCCGAAAAATAGGCGAGGTCCTGATCCGGCAGGCGGATCTGGTGCCGTCGCATATCCTTCTGGGCGGCTGCGATGAAGTACCGCCCCAGCACGTTGCCGATGCCCCGGGAGCCGGAGTGCAGCATGACCCACACCCGGTCCGCCTCGTCGAGGCAGAGTTCGATGAAGTGGTTGCCGCCCCCCAGGGTGCCGATCTGGCACAGCCAGGTTTCGTTGAAGCGGCGCTGCATCTTCATCAGCCCCGGATGCTTGCCGACCACCACGTCCAGCCGGTCGTTCAACGCCCGGCCAGCCCGTTGCAGGGCGCTGCCCCGCATGCGGCTGGCGGCGTGCTGGTTGAAGCCCACCGGGACGGCTTCCTCGATGGCCAGGCGCAGTCCGCGCAGGCTATCCGGCAGATCGCCGGCCCGGAGCGAGGTCCGCACGGCGTTCATGCCGCAACCGATGTCCACGCCGACGGCGGCGGGGATGATGGCCCGCAACGTCGGAATGACGCTGCCGACCGTGGCCCCGATGCCGGCGTGCACATCCGGCATGGCCGCGACGTGGCCATGCACGATGGGGAGTGAGGCGGTGTTCAGCAGTTGCCGGATGGCGTCCGGATCGATATCGCGCGTCCAGACCTTGACCGGTACGCGCCCCTTGTTCAATTCAATTTGAATGCCCATGGTGATTCCATAAAATGCTTGCGGCTAAGCCGCGATGGGTGGAATCCGGGATGGGCCGACTTCGGCCGGTGAGCGGGGACGCTCGATTGGCGGTGCCAAAAACAAAAACCCCCGGCAATTGGCCAGGGGTCTTCTCTCTCCCAGCCCGGATTCGCTTTGCGCGAGTTCCGGGCAACAGCATGCCTACGGTCTCAGCGCATTGTTTCCTTGAGTTCGACAGTGGCAGGCATCGCGTTCTCCTTGTGGAAGAGTTGGTCCCGAACGGGTGAGGCGCCATTTTTCTGGGACGGCTGGCCTATGTCAATGGATTAGGCGGACATCGGGAAGATGGAATTCTCGAGTGTTGCAGATTTGCGTCACCCAAGACGGCCAACCCTTGAGAAACCATTCCGGCAAAAGGGGGTCTTTAGACTATCGCCTGATCGGGAAATGGAAATGACACGTCTGTTGGCCGGCTGCCTGCTGTTTCTGGCGATTGCCGTTCCTGCCGTTGCGGCCCTGGAAGAGGGAAAGCGGGCGCCGGACTTTACCGCGCCGGCATCCGTGGCCGGCAAGGCCTTCACCTATTCCTTGAAGGATGGGCTCAGGAAGGGGCCGGTGGTCCTCTACTTCTACCCCGCCGCCTTTACCGAGTCCTGCGATATCCAGGCCCACCAGTTTGCGGCCAACTACGAGCAGTTCGTGGCCGCCGGGGCCACGGTGGTGGGCGTTTCCCTGGATAGCATCGACCGCCTCAAGCGCTACTCGGCCGACCCGAATTACTGCGGCGGCAAGGTTGTGGTGGCTTCGGATGCCGACGGCAGCGTCGCCAAGTCCTACGGTCTGGCCGTGGTCGATCCGCCGCCGGGGAGCACGGATACCCAGGGCGTCCCCATCCAGCACGGGCTGGTGGAGCAATACATCTTCGTGGTGGCGCCGGATGGCCGGATTGCGGCGACCCTGGCCGGCGGTTCTCCGACGGCCAATGTAGCCAAGGCATTGGAGGCAGTGCGGCGGCTGGCAGGGAAGGCGATGGCGCGACGCTAGGGCGTCGGAATCCGAGGTAGGGGCATACGTCACTTCCCCCGGCGGTGGGATTCGAAGCTAATATGCCGTTTCGCTCCCTGCGGCAGTCGGGGCGCATATCCCGTTTTGCTCCCCAGACAACCTGACCAGGAGAGACTCTTGGATACCCGGCGTTTCAGGAAGCTGCACCTTGCCCTAATCTTTTCTGCCCTCCTGTCCTCTTCGCTGCCCGCCATCGGGGCCGACAATGCTGCCGAGCTGGAGGCCAAGCTGGCCCAACAGGAAAAGCAACTCGGCCCCGATCATGCGAGCCTCGGGCCGACGGCTTTCCGGCTGGGCATCGTCTACTACGGGCAGAAGCGCTACCCGGAGGCGGAGGCCCTCTTCAAGCGAGCCCTGGCCATCAAGGAAAAACAGTCCGGCCCCGACCATGCCGATGTGGCCTTGATCGTCGCCCGGTTGGCCCCGGTCTATGCGCTCCAGGGCAAGAGTCCCGAGGCGGAAGCGTCCTTGAAGCGGGCCCTGGCAATCCGGGAGAAATTGTCCGGGGCTGACAGTCTGGAGGTGGCGACCTGCCTGAACGAACTCGGCGCCTTCTATAGCGGGAGAAGCCGCTACGCCGAGGCGGAGCCCTTGATCAAGCGCTCCCTGGCCATCCGGGAACGGCTGCTGGACCCCGAGCACCCGGATATCGCCATGACCCTCAACACCCTGGCCGGACTGTACAAGGGCCTGGGGCGCTATGCCGACGCCGAATCGCTCTACAAGCGTGTCCTCGCCGACCGGGAGAAACGCTACGGTCCCGACCATCTCGCGGTCGCCACCAGCCTGTGCGATCTGGGGAACCTCAATCGAATCCTGGGCCGCCATGCCGAAGTCGAGCCCCTGTTCCAGCGTTGCCTGGCAATCCGGGAGAAGCGCCTGGGACCGGAAGCGCCGGCCATCGCAACGAGCGTCAGGGACTTGGCTGCCCTGTATAAGAGCATGGGGCGGTATGGGGATGCCGAAGGGCTGTTCAAGCGCATTCTCGCCGACCAGGAAAAGGCGCTGGGGGCAGAGCATCTTGCCGTGGCTGCCACCCTTGACCACTTCGGCGCCTTCTACAATGCCATTGGGCGCCAGACCGATGCCGAGCCGCTTCTGGCCCGCGCCCTGGCCATCCGGGAAAAGGCCCTCGATCCCGACCACGGGGATGTGGCGGCCACCCTGGGCAATTTGGCGGAGGTCTACAAGAACCAGAGGCGGTATGGCCAAGCCGAGGTGCTCTACCAACGGGTGCTGGCCGGGCGGGAAAAACGTTTCGGCCCGGAGCATGGGGCTGTCGCCAACACGCTGGGCGATCTCGGCAATCTCTATCTTGCCCAGGCCCGCTATGGCGATGCCGAGTCGGCCTACAAGCGGGCGCTGGCCATCCGGGAGGGGGGCAGCGGCCCGGACAAGCTGCCGTTGGCTTTTGCTCTCGGCAATCTGGCGGGGCTTTACGAAAAACAGGGGCGCTTTGCCGAGGCGGAGCCGCTGCGGGTGCGCGCCCTGGCCATCCGGGAAGCCGGCCTCGACCCGGATCACTCCGAGGTGGTCAAGAGCGTCAACGATCTCGCCGGCGTCTACCGGATGCAGCGCCAATACGACAAGGCCGAGGCGCTTTACAAGCGGGTCCTGGCCAGCCGCCAGAAGGTGTTGGGCGCCGACCATCCGGCCGTGGCCGTGAGCCTGATCGATCTGGGCAAACTCTATGGAGTTCAGTCCCGCTTCGCCGACGCGGAAGCCCCTTTCAAACGGGCCATCGCCATCCAGGAAAAAATCTATGGACCGGAAAACCGGACCGTGGCCAACAGCCTGGACAACCTTGCCGTGATCTACCGAAACCAGTACCGCTACGCCGACGCCGAGGCATTGTTGAAGCGGGTCTTGGCCATCCGGGAGAAGCTGCTCGATCCCGAGCATCTGGAGGTCGTCGCCAGCCTCAACAACCTGGCTGGCCTCTACCAGGCCCAAAGCCGCTATGCCGATGCCGAATCCCTTTTAAAGCGTGTCCTGGAGAGTCGTGAGCGACAGTTCGGAGCGGACCATCCTGCGGTCGCCGCCAGCCTCAACAATCTGGCGGGGCTGTACCGGCTCCTTGGCCGTCATGGAGAGGCGGAACCGCTACTCAAACGCGCCTTGGCCATCCGGGAGCAACGTCTGCCTGCGGACCATCCCGACGTTGCCCAGACCTTGAACGACCTGGGCCGGCTCTATTTCGAAGAAGCCCGTTTCCAGGACGCCGAGGCGCTGTTGAAGCGGGCTTTGGCGGTCCGGGAAAAAAGGCTTGGCCCCAACCACCTCTTGGTGGCCGGGACCCTGGATACGCTTGCCCTGCTGTACGGACGGCAGTCCCGGTTTGCCGAGGCGGAAGAACTCCTCAAGCGCGCTTTTGCCATCAGGGAAAGGTCCCTCGGTTCCGAGCATCTGCTGATCGGGCTGTCCCTGAATAATCTCGCCCTGCAGTATCAATCCCAGAAGCGCTATGCCGAGGCCGAGGCGACCTACAAGCGCTCCCTTGCCATCGCAGAGAAAATGCTCGGGCCCGACCACGCCGATGTGGCGACATCCGTCAATAACCTGGCCAACGTGTATCGGGCCCAGGAGCGTTGGGGCGATGCCGAGCCGTTATTGAAGCGAACGCTCTCCATCCGCGAAAAGACCCTGGGGCCACAGCATCCCTGGACGGCCAGGACGCTCATGGACCTGGCGACCGCCTACCGGGAACAGGGGCGGTTGGCCGAAGCGCTGCCCTTGTCGCGCCGGGCTCTCCAGTTCTTCCAGACCCGCTTTGGCGACGCCGACAACGACTCCGGCGGCCAGCAGGCCGAGAAGCGTGCCGACAAGGCCAGAATCCTTTCCCAGGTTGCCTTGCTGGCCAAGCTGCGTCTGCAAAACCCCGGCCAGAAAGCCGAACTGGTGGACGAAGCCTTCCTGGCCAGCCAGTTGGCCCAGACTTCCGGCACCGGCGAAGTCGTCGCCAAGATGGCGGCGCGTTTCGCCGCTTCGACCGATGCCCTGGCGGCCAAGGTGCGGGAACGGCAGGACAAGGTGGCTCGGTTGCAGGAACTGGATGGCGCCTTGGTCAAGACGTCGAGCCTGGAGCCGGGCGACCGGGATCCGGCCGCCGAGCAGGAATTGCGGGAAGGCCTGGCCACGGTTTCTGGGCAACTGGCCCGCCTGGACAAGGAGCTGGCCGCCAATTTTCCGGAATATGCCGAGCTCACCTCGCCCCATCCCATGCCCATCCGGGATATCCAGAAGCTCCTGGCGTCCCAGGAGGTGCTGCTGGCCTACGCGGTGGGCAGCAAGTATTCCCTCGTCTTCGTCATCAGGTCGGATCAATCCGATCTTGTCGAGTTGCCCATCGGCGGAAAGGAGCTGGCCGACGCCGTCCAGAAGCTGCGCCAGGGACTTGAGCCGGGCAAGAACCCGGACCTCGCCGCCTTCGATGCCACCGCTGCCCACGAGTTGTACAAGAAGGTCCTGGGGCCGGTCGAGTCCTATCTGGCCGGGGCAAAGCACCTCATGCTGGTCCCGGCCGGTGCCCTCCAGAGCCTGCCCTTCAGCGTGCTGGTCAGCGAACCGGTGGCTGGCCCCATCGCTACGCCCGCGGACCATCGCCAAGTGGCCTGGCTCGCCAAGCGCTATGCCTTCACCACTTTGCCTTCCGTGTCCGCCCTGCGGGCCCTGCGGACCTTCGCCAAGCGTCCGGTGGGCAACCAGCCGCTGGTCGGGTTCGGCGACCCGGTCCTGGAGGGCGGCACCGGCAAGGACCGCAGCCTCAAGGTGACCAATGTGTTCGGGGCGCGCAATGTCGCCAATGTGGACCTCCTGCGCAAGGCCGAGCGCCTGCCCGAAACGGCGGACGAATTGAAGTCCATGGCCAAGACCCTGAAGGCAGGGGAGGGCAATATCTTCCTGGCGGAGCGCGCCACGGAAACGAAGGTCAAGAAGACCGACCTCTCCCAGTTCAGGTTGGTGGCGTTTTCCACCCACGGCGTCATGGCCGGGGAACTGAAGGGCGTCAATGAGCCGGGCCTGGTTCTGACTCCCCCGAAGACCGGCAGCGAAGAGGACGACGGCTACCTGTCGGCCAGCGAAATCGCCCAATTGAAGCTCAATGCGGACTGGGTGATCCTCTCCGCCTGCAACACGGCCGCGCCGGACGGGACGCCGGGGGCGGAAGGCCTGTCCGGCCTCGCCAAGGCCTTCTTCTACGCCGGCGCCCGCAGCCTCCTGGTATCCCATTGGCCCGTCGATTCCGAAGCCACCAAGGAGCTCCAGACCACCCTCTTGAGCGAATACATCCGCAATCCCGGGGCCGGCAAGGCCGAAGCCCTGCGCCAGGCGGCGCTGGCGGTCATGGCTAACGACAAGACCCCCGAATTCGCCCACCCCATGTTCTGGGCGCCCTTCGTGGTGGCGGGGGAGGGCGGCGGCGACGCCAAGCTGGCCGGGAGGAGGTGATTAGTACGGGCTAGAGCTTGTTAGGGACTATGACATGGGCGCGCAGCCCCTTGGCCGGGCCGGGGGCAAGGCGCGGCGAGCGCGGTTTGGCGGGCCAAATAAGCGAAGCCGCAACGCAGCAGCCGGCCCGGCCAAGGGGCTGCCCTTCGGGTTTGGGGTTGCCCGGGCGCATCGCCGCGTTGCGCCGGCTTGCCGTAGATCACTACGGCTACGCCGCCGCGCCTTGCGCTGCCTCCCG
>DASRUX010000187.1:0-7611 GCA_035655235.1 Rhodocyclaceae bacterium
TCCGGCAGGAGGGCGACGGTGTCCCAGTGCAGGCTCATGTCTCGAAACCGTTGGGGTTGTCGGACTGCCAGCGCCAGGCGTCCTCGCACATCTCCCGGATGCCCCGCTGGGCTTGCCAGCCCAGCTTGTCCCGGGCGACGGCCGGGTCGGCGTAGCAGGTGGCGATGTCGCCGGGACGGCGGCCGACGATCTGGTAGGGCACCGGCCGGCCGCTGGCCTCCTGGAAGGCCTTGATCATGTCGAGGACGCTGTAGCCCTGGCCGGTGCCCAGGTTCACGGTGAGGACGCCGGCGTTGCGGTCCAGGTAGTTCAGGGCCGCCAGGTGGCCCAGGGCCAGGTCCACCACATGGATGTAGTCCCGTACCCCGGTGCCGTCCGGGGTGGGATAGTCATTGCCGAACACCGACAGCTTTTCCCGCTTGCCCACCGCCACCTGGGCGACGAAGGGCATGAGGTTGTTGGGGATGCCATTGGGGTCCTCGCCGATGAGGCCGCTCCGGTGGGCGCCCACCGGGTTGAAGTAGCGCAACAGGGCGATGCGCCAGTCCGGATCGGCCACGGCCACGTCCCGCAGGATTTCCTCCACCATGAGCTTGGAGCGGCCGTAGGGATTGGTGGCCTGGAGGGGGAAGTGCTCCTGGATGGGCACCGTGTGGGGGTCGCCATAGACGGTGGCGGAGGAGCTGAACACCAGCTTCTTCACCCCGTGGGCGGCCATGGTCTCGAACAGGACCGCGCTGCCATGGACGTTGTTGTCGTAGTAACGCAGGGGCTGGGCCACCGATTCCCCCACCGCCTTGAGGCCGGCGAAGTGGATCACCGAGTCGATGGGATGGTCCTTGAACACCCGCCCGAGGCCTTCCCGGTCCCGGATGTCCACGTTGGCGAAGGCGGGGCGGCGGCCGGCGATGCGCTCAATGCGCTCCAGCACGGCCGGCTTGCTGTTGGAGAGGTTGTCGATGATGAGCAGTTCGGCACCCGCCGCCAGGAGTTCGACAACAGTGTGGGAGCCGATGTAGCCGGTGCCGCCGGTGATTAGGATCATGAATGTGCCCTGGGTATCCGAGAGGTTGGTTTCGACAGCGAAGACCGGAGCGGGTGCCCTGCCCTACCCCGATCTCCGCCATGCCAGGCGGGTCGGCCTGGGGTCCGCCAGTATACCGGTGGCAAGCGAAGGCAATTCGCCCTGGCCGCGCAGGGCATCCACGAAGCGGGCGAAGGCCGAATCGAAACCGGGCATGATGTCGCCCCGGCCGCTGGCCAGGACGCTGTTGGCCGGTCTTGCGGCGATCCAGCCGGCCTCGGCCGGCGTGGCGGGAAGGATGAGGCCGTGATCCAGCTTCCAGGCTTCCGCCAGGGCCCGGGCGAAGTCGTGCCAGGTGATGCCGCCCCGGTTGGCCAGGTGCCAGACCCCGGCCTCCCCGTCGATGAGGAGGTCGAGGGTGTGGTCCACCAGGTCGGGGACGTAGGTGGGGGAGACCGCGAAACCTTCCACTGCCGGCACCTCTTCCCCGGCCTTGAGCCGGGCCAGGGTGTGGACGGCGAAGTTGTAGCGGTCCCAGGGGCCGAAGAAGGCGCTGGTGCGGATCACCAGGGCATCCCGGTGGCGGCCCAGCACGGCGGCTTCCGCCGCCGCCTTGCTGTGGCCGTAGACGTTCAGCGGCGCCACCTCGTCGCTTTCGAGATAGGGACCGTCCTTGCCGCCGTCGAATACCAGGTCGCTGGAGAAGGTGACCATGGGGATGCCCACCTCGGCACAGGCGGCGGCCAGGGTGCGGGGGCCGGTGCAGTTGTCCCGCCAACAGCGCTCGGTTTCCTTTTCCGCCAGATCCACGTTCACGCAGCCGGCGGCGTTGATGACCGCCCAGGGCCGCAGTTCGGCCAGTACCCGGGCGACCAGATGGGGATCGGCGATATCCACGGTCTCCCGCCCCAGGAGGTGATGGGGCAAGGCCCGGATGACGCAGGCCCGGGCCAGGGCCTGGCCCAGGGTGCCCCGGGCGCCGACGATGACCAGGGAGCGGCGCTTGCCGGTGAAGCTGGGGGGCGGCAGGGGATGGACCAGGGGCCGGCAACGCACCGGCGGATACTGGAGCCGGTCGTGGCGAATCCACCAGCCGGGGGAGTCCAGGATGGGATGGTCGGAATCCCCGGTCCGGCCCAGTTCCTGCAGCAGCCCGACCATGGCGGTGGGGCGCGGCTCGGGACCGCGGATGTCGAACACCCCGGGTTCGTAGAAGCCGTCCTGGCGGGTGAGCATGGAGTTCCAGTCGGTGGCGCCCAGGAGGGACCAGGCGGTCACCGCCCGGATGTCCATGCCCTCGGCCTTGAGGCGCACCGCGGCGGCCCACACCTCGGCGAACCAGCGCATCTGCTCGTCCCGGGTGCAACCGTTGTGGGCCTCGGTCACGGCAATCGGCAGGCCGTAGCGCTCCCAGGCTTCCCGCAACAGCCCTTCGGGGCCGGCGCAGCCATCCACCACCACCCGGTGGGCCTCCACGTCGGCGTAGCGGTCCCGGCCGTTGCCGCCCCGCTTGCCTTCCTCGTAGCTGTCCATTCGGTGGTCCAGGAAGCGTTCACTGGAGAGGTAGTGGTTGATGCCGATGATGTCCGGCGGGCACGGGTTCGCCTGCCAGTCGGCCAGTTCTTCTTCCGTGATGCCGTTGCCCAGGAGGTAGTCCAGCAGGGGATGGTCGGCGCCGACCCCGCCGGTCAGCAGGTCCCAGCCCAGCCAGCGGCGCTCGTTCTCGAAATCCGCCTGGTACTGGAGGGGCGGCGTGGCCCAGGTGCGGCCCAGGTCGTCGGTCTGAATGAGGCGGGCCAGGGGATTGACGGCCCGGATGGCATCCATGGCCAGCCGGGTGCCTTCCAGCTCGTTCATCAGGAGGCGGAAGAAGGTCCGGGCATCCCGGCCGTGGGGATACCAGTGGCCGTAGAGGCCGCTGAAGCGGGCCGTGGTCAGGGGCTCGTTCACCGGCGTCCAGTCCTCCGCCCAGGGGTAGCGTTCCGCCACCCGGGCGGCGAATTCCGCCAGGCCCCGGGCGAATCCCGGGTCGGCCAGGCTGGTGTAGCGGGGGCCGCTGCCGTGGTGCACCAGGCCCAGGATGGGCCGGATGCCCAGGTCCCGGAGCCGGGCCAGGCGCTCGTCGGTCCAGGACCAGTCGCAGCGGTCCGGGCGGTCCGGGGCGATGCGCTCCCAAAGGACCGGGTAGCGCATGGCCTTCAGCCCCAGGGCGGCGAAGCGGTCCAGGTCGGAAATCCGATCCTGGTGGCCGGTGGCCACCACCTGGTCGATATAGCGGTCGCCCACCCGGGCCACGGTGCATTCGACCCCGCCCCAGAGTTCAACCGAGGGCCAGTTTCTTGACTTGTTCATCCGGGTCTCCCGCGCCGTCGAGCTGGCATAGTCGCTGGTAGAGGGCCAAGGCCTGGCCGACGACCTGGTCCATGTTGTAGTAGCGGTAGGTGGCCAGCCGGCCGACGAACCAGACCCCCGGGATGTTCTCGGAGAGAGTCTGGTATTTCTTGAAGAGGACGGCGTTCTCCGGGTTGGGCACCGGGTAGTAGGGATCGCCGTCGTCGCAGGGGTATTCGTAGGAAATGCTGGTCTGGCCGTGGGACTGGCCGGTCAGGTGCTTGTACTCGGTGATGCGGGTGTAGGGCACTGCCGGGTTCGGGTAATTGACCACCGCCACCGGCTGGAAGCGGGGCCGGTCCAGGGTGACGTGGCGGAATTGCAGCGACCGGTAGGGCAAGGGCCCGAAGCGGTAGTCGAAAAACTCGTCTACCGGGCCGGTGTAGATCATCTGCTCGTAGCGGACGCCCTTCACGATCTCCCGGTAGTCGGTGTTGAGCATCACCTTGATGTTCGGGTGGTCCAGCATGTTCTCGAAGAGCCGGGTGTAGCCGTGTTTCGGCATGGCCTGGTAGGTATCGCCGAAATAGCGGTCGTCCGTATTGGTGCGGGTGGGGATGCGGGAGGTCACCGACTTGTCCAGCTCGGAAGGATCGACGCCCCACTGCTTACGGGTATAGCCCTCGAAGAATTTCTCGTAGAGGTCCCGGCCCACCGTGGACATCACCACGTCCTTGGAGGTGCGGATCATGTCCGGCGGCACTTCCGCCCGCTCGGCCAGGAAGGCTTCCATGTCCGCCGGGGAAAGGTCGAGGCCGTAGAGCCGGTTGATGGTGGTGAGGTTGATGGGGATGGGGAGTTGCTTGCCATTCACATAGGCCAGCACCCGGTGCTCGTAGGGCCGCCAGGCGGTGAAGCGGGAAAGGTATTCGAAAATCCGCTCCGAGTTGGTGTGGAAGATGTGGGGGCCGTAGCGGTGGATGAGGATGCCGGCATCGTTGTAGCAGTCGTAGGCATTGCCGCCAATGTGGGGCCGCCGGTCCACGATCAGCACCCGCTTCCCCGCCCCCGCCGCCAGCCGCTCGGCCAGGACGGAACCGGCAAAGCCCGCCCCGACGATGAGGTAGTCGAAGGGCTTGGGATTCAAGGGCGCCAGGCGGGAGGCGGAGCGGTGTTCCTTGGCCTCGTCCTTGGCCTGCACCGCCTCGCCGATACGGGCCACCATGCGGCCCCAGGTGCTGTCCCAGGAAAGGTCGGCCAGGGCCGCATCCACCTCGGCCAGCCAGTCGTCCCGCTCCCGGCGCCCGAGAATTTTGCCGATCTCCTCGACGAAGCCGGCCGCCCCCTCGGCGATGGCCACCAGCCCGAGGCCCTGCTCGCCGTAGTCCCGGACCACGTCCACGATGGGGCTGGACACCACGGGACGGCCTGCGGCCAGGTATTCCGGCGTCTTGGTGGGGCTGATGAAGCGGGTCGCCCGGTTGATGGCGAAGGGCATGAGGGCCACGTCCCAGCTCGCCACATAGACGGGCAGCTCGTCGTATTTCTTTCCTCCCAGGTAATGGATGTTGGGGGCCTGGGGCAGGGTCGCCGGGTCGATCTTCACCACCGGCCCCAGCAGGACGATATGCCAGTCGGGACGCAGGCGGGCCAGCTCCCCCACCAGTTCCAGGTCCATGCGCTCGTCGATGACCCCGTAGAAGCCCAGTCGGGGATGGGGGATGGCCCGCTGGTCCGACGGATCGGCCTGCCGGCCCCGGGCGGTGCGGAAATGCTCGGCATCGACGCTGCTGGGGAAGGCGTGGACATTGGGATGGAGCTTCTTCTTGGCCTCGTACAGGCTGCGCCCGCCGGTGAACACCACGTCGGCCCGCTCCAGGAGGCGCTTCTCCATGGTCTTCAGTTGCCGGGGCGCCCCCAGGAAGCCGGTCAGGTCGTCCATGCAGTCATAGACGGTGGCGGCGGGGGCCAGGTGATCGGAAAAGGCCAGGCTCATGGGCGTGTAGTACCAGAGCAGAGGCCGCTCCACGTTATGGCCGGCGATGAGGCAATCGAGCAGGACCCGCTGGGCATCGATGGCCGCCCCTTCCGGCATGGCGGGCGGCAGACGGGGAACGGCGACGGTGACGTTGCCCTCCCGCTTGAGGTCGAGGCGGGGCGCCTCGGCTTCCGGATCGACCATGGGCTCTTCGAAGAAATAGACGGGAACGGAGTCGGCGAACCGGCTCATGAGGTGCTGAGGGCGCTGGAAGACGAAGGCCCAGCGCAGATGGGAGAGGCAGATCACGGCGTCGCAGAAGTCCTGACACGCGCCGAAAGACACCCTGGGATCATCGTTCATGGGATCACCGCTTTGCTGTTGAAGATGGAAGAATCTGGCGCAGCCAGGGGGCGGGGTTGTTGATCGGAGGTTTTGCCGACCTGCTTTGTTCCCCGACGGCACTGAATGCCGAAACGGTACGCAGCATTCGCCGTGCCCGGCGCCGGCGGCCCGAAAAACGGGGTTTGGCGTGTAAGAATTGCCCGCCGCCACGGGGGGCGGGATGGCTGTTGAGGGGAGCCGGCTAAGAGAAAACCTCCGCCGGCCATCGGTCAGGGCACCAGGCGTTGGCCGGAAAAACCCTGCCGGGCGTAGGCGTCCAACACCGCAGCCGCGGCCTCGGCCAAGCCGTCGGGCCGGCAGAGGGCGACACAGGCGCCGCCGAAGCCGGCCCCGGTGAGGCGGGCGCCATAGACTGCCGGCTGGGCCTGGAGGAGGCCCACCAGGATGTCCAGCTCGGGCACCGACACCTCGTAGTCATCCCGCAGGCTGGCGTGGGAGGCGTTCATGAGGCGGCCGAAGGCGGCGGCGTCGGCGCAGTCCAGGGCTTCCAGGACCCGGGCGTTTTCGCTGACCACATGGCGGGCCCGGCGGCGTATCGGTTCCGGCAGAGCCTCGACGGCGGTGGGATCGGCCACGTCCCGCAGGGCGGGCACCCCCAGGAGGCGGGCCGCCGCCTCGCACTCGGCCCGGCGGTCGTTGTAGCCGCTCTTGGCCAAGGAGCGGGAGACGCCGGAATCCAGCACCAGCACGGCGCTGTCCGGGGGCAGCGACACCAGGCGGCTTTCCAGGGAACGGGTGTCGAGGAACAGGGCGTGGGTGGTGTCGCACAGGCTGGACGCCATCTGGTCCATGATGCCGCAGGCCACCCCGGCGTGCTTCACCTCCGCCGCCTGGGCCAGTTGGGCGATGCGGATGTCGTCCAGATTCAGCCCGAGGAGCTGGCGCAGAGCCCGCAGGGTGGCGACTTCCAGGGCGGCACTGGAGGACAGCCCCACCCCCATGGGCACCTCGGAATGGACGTGGATTTCCAGGGGCGGCACCGGCACACCGGCTTCCACCAGACAGCCATAGACGTACTGGGCGAAATGCTCGGTGGGCGGCCGGGACAGGGTGAATTCCAGGCGGCGGCCGAAGCTGTCGGCGTAGAGGGCGAAGCCTTCCGCCTGGCGGCGGCGCAGGGAGACAGTGGTGCTCTGGGTGATGGCGATGGGCAGCACGTAGCCGTCGTTGTAATCGGTGTGCTCGCCCAGGAGATTCACCCGGCCGGGGGCGCTGGCCACCACCTCGGGGGCCTGGCCGAAAACTTCCTGGAAGCTCTTGTCCGCCATGGTCAGTCGATTTCCACCGGCACCTGCTGGAGTTCCCTGGCTTTCTCCTCGGGCAGGGCGTCCACCGCGAAGAAGCTGGCCGCCAGCTCGGTGCCGGCCAGGAATTTCAGCCGGTCCCGGGTCCGGTAGGGGGGATAGAACTGGGCGTGGAGATGGGCCTCAGGATGAGGCTGGCCGTCGGTCGGCGCCTGGTACCAGGCCATCACGTAGGGCATGGGGCGCTGCCACAGGCCGTCGTATTTGAGGAGCAGGGTCTTCAAGGCCCGGGCGAGGTCGGCCCGCTGCTCGTCGCTCAAGTCGGCGAAGCGCGCCACCGGGGCGATGGGCGCCAGCCACACCTCGTAGGGGTAGCGGGCGCAGGGGGGCACGAAGGCCACCGCATGGGGGCCGGCGTAGAGGAGGCGCTGGCCGTCCTCGCGCTCCCGGGCAATCAGGTCCTCCAGGACGCCGGTGCCGTGCAATTCCAGGTAAGCGATCCCCTGCTCCAGCATGCGGGCCGGGACCGGCGGCACCACCGGGTAGGCATAGGTCTGGCCGTGGGGATGATGGAGGGTGGCGCCCACCTCCGTGCCCCGGTTCTCGAAAGGCAGGACGTAGGCGATGTC
>DASRUX010000188.1:0-13396 GCA_035655235.1 Rhodocyclaceae bacterium
CCAAGCCGGACGTGGTCATCTGCTATGACAGCTGCGCGCTGCATACTTTTGGCGCTTGTCGGGAGGCGGGCAGCGTGGCCGTGCTGGACCAGACCGCCTGCCTACCCTCCCATGGGGCGGACATCCTGCGGGAAGAGGTCCGGTTGCACGGGGAAGCGATCGATGCGATGAATGTTCCGGAATGGCTGGCGGAGCTATGCCGGCAGGAAGCCTTGGCCGCCGACTGGGTCCTCGCGCCGTCGAAATTGGTTCGGGACGGATTGATAGCGAATGGTGTTCCGATGGAGCGTATCGCCATGCTTCATTATGGCGTCGATGTCGAGCGCTTCCATCCCTCCGTCGGCCGCCGCAAGGAGGGGCCGTTCCGTGTGCTTTACGTGGGCCGTCTTTCCCGTCCGAAAGGCGTGCGCTATTTGCTGCAAGCCTTTTCTGAACTCGCTTTGGACAACGCTGAGCTGTTGATGGTGGGTACCGTTACCGATGCTGAGGATATTCTGGAGCGGTATCGCGGAGTCTTCCGGCACGTATCGCAGGTGCCGAGTCGCGAGATTCAGGCATGGTTCCAGACGGCGGACATCTTCGTCTTTCCTTCCTTGCTCGAAGGAATGCCACTCGTGGTGCTAGAAGCCATGGCGACTGGCCTGCCGGTGATCACCACGGAAAATGCCGCCAGCGTCGTGAGGGACGGCATCGACGGATACGTTGTTCCGATCCGGGACGTGGAAACGCTGAAGGATAAGATAAGAGCGCTGTACCTCGACAGGGGACTTCGGGAGCAAATGGGGCGGCAGGCCAGGCTGAGAGCCGAATCATTCACCTGGGACGCCTATGGCAAAGGGCTGTGCAGCCTAGTGGAAGGTTGGGTTATGGGGGAAAACTCTTGATATTGGTCGCTTTAGGAATTTTGTTCATGGTCGTGTCCTGGCACGCGACCTTTTCCAGTTGGCGGTATGGGATCGTGCTGTTGTTGTGCTACCTGCCCTTTGCCGGCGCGGTTGCCCTGTGGCTCCATCCGTCTCCACTGCCGGCTTTGTTCAAGGATTTCTTCTTTGTCATCCCGGCCTATTGCGCCTTCTGGCTGAGCCAGAAAAACGCCGTTCGCGTGGCTTACGTGCCGAAGTCGATTTGGGTCGCGATGGTGGCGCTTGCTTTCATGGTTGCCATCCAGTCATTCAATCCGGGCTTGGCTTCCTGGCTGGTGGCTGCCATCGGGGCCAAGGTCTGGTTGTTCTATTTGCCGCTGGTGTTTCTGGCCTTCGAGATGATCGAATCCCGGGACGACCTGATCGGGGTGTTGCGGTTGCTGGTGGTCATCGCCTGGATTCCGTGCACCATCGGCATTCTCGAATGGTTAGCCTGCAAGGCCTTCGGCTACGTCGAAACCATGTCTGCAATCTACGGCCTGGCAGCCGAGGGAGCGACGCAGAATTTCGCGTCTTTCGAAATAGGCGGTGAATTCTTCCGGATTCCATCGACTTTTTCCTTCAGCACCCAATACTTCGGCTTCACGTTGTCCATGCTGGTTCCCGCCTACGTGCTGACAAAATTGGACGAGTCAATTGGATGGCGGGTCTTTTCGGCCGCGACCTTCTGTCTGGCCATGCTCGCTGCGTTCATGAGCGGTGCGCGGGCGTCTTACGTGTTCGTTCCGTTGCTGCTGGTGCTGGTCTTTGGGCTGGAAGGCAAATTCAAGGGCTCGTTGAAGGTCGCAGTCGTCGTTACGATGGCCATGTCGTTGGCGCTTTATGTGGGCGGCATTGACATGTTTGCTCTGTATGAGCTGGTTCAAGAACTCTTCTTCAAGTATGCCGACGAGATTGCCCGGCAGGGTTTGGCCGATGCCATCCAGATGTCGCCCCTTGGGGTCGGGACCGGCATGAACACGGGTCCGGCCCGCTACGGCGTCGATGATCCGGAGAATTTCATCGGCATCGAGAACTACTACGCCAAAGCAGTGGTGGAACTGGGTATCCCCGGCTTGCTGGTCGTTGTCGGGTTGTTCTTCCTGATTGCCAAGGAGGGCTATCGGGTTCATTCCCAACTGAGGGACAGCGGATTGAGGAGCTGCGCCTCGGCTTTCCTGGCATTTGTCGTGATGATGGCCCTCAACAGCTTCAAGGGCTGGCAACTCGACCTCGATCCGGTCAACGTCTATTTCTGGATGTTCGTCGGGTTCCTGCTCAAGCTGGAGTATCTGGATTTGCAGGATTCAGAGCTGGAGGACGATGCTGTCGGCGAATCCTATGCCGGGACGGCTGGCTCCGCGTGAAAGTACTCCACGTCGTTCCCTCCTATTACCCGGCAACCTATTGGGGCGGCCCGATCTTCTCGGTCTATGCGCTGAACAATGCGCTCGCTTGCCTGCCGGGGGTCGAGTTGACTGTCCTGACCACGGATTCGGCGGGACCGCGGCCGAGCCAACGCGTCAATCCGGAAGGAGTCGCCGGCCTGTATCCGAATCAGGAAGTGGCCATGACACGGCGCCTGGCGGGCTCCAGCATTTCCTTCCAACTGCTGTGGAAATTGCCGGGCCTGCTGCGGCGCGCGGACATCGTGCATCTGACCGCGACCTATTCCTTCCCGACCTTGCCGACCATGCTGCTCTGCCGGCTCTTCGACAAGCCGCTGGTCTGGTCGCCCAGAGGTGCCATACAAGACGCCCACGAGTGGGAGGGCGTTCGCCGCAGGCGATTGAAGCGGTGGTGGGAGCGGGTCTGCAATGCACTGCTTTGGAAGAGGGGGGCGGTGGCGCATACCACTTCCGAGCGCGAGCGGGTTGCAACCCAATTGCGCATACCTCATGCGCGAGCCGTGATCATTCCCAATGGCGTGCATGTGCCAGAAACCGTGCCGGTACGGGAGTGGCTGCCGCAGGGCCGTCTGCGCCTGATGTACCTCGGCCGGATCGCACCCAAGAAAGGGCTGGAGAACCTGTTGGAGGCCGTCGCATTGCTGGACCGTGAAGACCTCGGGTTGACGATCTATGGCACAGGGGAACCGGAATACGTGGCTGAGCTTAACGCCCTGGCTGAGCGACAGAACTTTGCCGATGGCAGGGTGAGGTTCGCCGGCCATGTCGATGGCGCGGCCAAGGAGGCGGCGTTTGCCGAAGCCGACCTGTGCGTCGTGCCTTCCCATACGGAAAATTTCTGCATGGTGGCGGCCGAGGCATTGGCCCACGGCATCCCGGTGATCGCCAGCCGTGGCACGCCCTGGGAAGCCGTGGAGGCGAAGGAGTGCGGGCTATGGGTGGACAACAGCCCGCAAGAACTGGCGAGGGCCATCGAGCGGGCCGGCCAAATGGATTTGGCGGCCATGGGGGCCCGAGGCCGGGCATGGATGCAGCGGGAATTCTCTTGGGATGCGGTGGCCGCGGATATGATGTCGGTCTATCGCTCGATCCTTGCAGGCAAGCTGCCCAATGAAGATGGGCTGGGTACTCAATGATGACGGAAATGAATCACGCGGCCGGGACCAGACTGCCGATATCGGTGGTGGTCCTTACCTTTAATGCGGCCGAAACCATCGGAGCCACGCTGGCCTCGGCCGTTGCGTTGAGCGACGATGTGCATGTGGTCGATTCCGGTTCCACCGACGCGACGCTGGACATTGCCCGCGACGCCGGTGCCCGCATTGCTTCTCACCCCTTCGAGAATTACGGCGCCCAACGCAACTGGGCCATCGATACGCTGCCCCTGCGCCACCAGTGGCAACTGCACCTGGATGCGGATGAGCGCGTCAGCGACGAACTGGCGGCGGAACTGCGCGCATTGTTTTCCGGAGACGGCCCGCCGTCGTCAATCGCCGGCTATCACATTCCTCGCCTCGTCCATTTCCATCGGCAGCCCATCCGGCATGGCGGCATGTGGCCCATCTTCCACATGCGCCTGTTCAGGCGCGGGTGCGGACATTGCGAAAACCGGAAATACGACCAGCATTTCGTCGTGCGTGGCCAGAGTGCCCAGCTCAAAGGTCCGATGATCGACGACATCCGCTTGCCGCTCGGGGAATGGACGGCGCGGCACAATCGCTGGGCGGATGCGGAAGTCGACGAAATCCTGTGCCCATCCGATGCCGTCATCGCCCCGGGCAAGTCGAATCCCATCGCACGCCAGCGGGAACTGCGTCGGCGCTATTACGACGCCCCGCTCTTCTGGCGGGCTTTCGGACTCTTCATCTACCGCTATGTCATTCGCTTGGGCTTCCTGGACGGCAAATGGGGCCTCATTTTTTTCGTGCTGCAGACTTTCTGGTTCCGTTTCCTCGTCGATGCGAAACTGCACGAGCGGCAAGAGCAGGGCGAGGGAGGGGAATGAAGCATGCCCGGCGTGGAAATCAGGCCATGGCGACGGGCAGCCGGCAAGGCCGCATTCTGGTATGCGGTTCTGGCGTGTTATCTGGCCGTGCTGCTCTTCTTGAGCCTCAACCCGTCGATTCGTCCAGCGACGACAAGCGGATTCCTGTCGCCCGACAAAATCGCGCACGCGATCGCCTACGGAGGGTTGGCGATTCTCACGTTCATCTGCCTCACCAAGTCCCGCGAAGACTTCGGGCGCCGGACCGGCCGGACGTGGGGCGTCGCCGTGGCGATGGCGGCGTCGGTCGGGGGACTGATCGAAGTGGCCCAGGCGCTCTTTACCCGGAATCGTACGGGCTCCCTCGACGATGCCCTGGCCAATGCGCTTGGAGCGGTTATCGGGTGCGTGGTTTATCTTGCGGCGAAACGTCTCCTGGCGCGTGTTGCCATGAGTGATTCCGGGTCGGCGACATGAATATCCGGCTACTGCTTAACCGGTTCGAGCGGCTCGCCTGGGTCATGGGTTCTGCGCGACTGCTGCGGGCTCTGCTTGCGCACGGGGTCCTGGCCGGTGCCGAGCATCGCCGCGTGCTCAAACACGAATTGAAGACGGTGGTGGACATCGGCGCCAACAAGGGGCAGTTCTCCCTGGCGGCGCGCCGCTGGGCGCCGGGGGCGCGAGTCGTGGCGTTCGAGCCCTTGCCCGGACCTGCGGACGTGTTTTGCCGCATCTTCGCCGGTGACGGGCGCGTGATCCTGCATCCGGTGGCGATAGGGCCTGTGGCGGCGATACAGACCATGCACCGCTCGGCGCGGGAGGACTCGTCTTCCTTGCTGCCGATATCGGATGCGCAAGCCACGACTTTTCCCGGCACCCAGGAAATCGGGACTGCCCAGGTTCGCGTGGCGGCCCTGGAAGAATTCCTGCGCCCGGAGGACTTGCCTTCTCCAGCGTTGCTGAAGCTGGACGTGCAAGGCTATGAATTCGAAGCGCTCCAGGGCTGCGAATCGCTGCTGCATTGTTTCGACCGGGTGTATTGCGAGTGCTCCTTCGTGGAGTTCTATACCGGACAAAAACTCGCCGACGACGTGATCGCCTGGCTGGCCCAGCGCGGTTTCGAGCTTGAGCGGATGTGCAATCCGATCACCGACGGCGAACGGACGCTGCAGGCCGATTTCCTGTTCCGGCGCATGGGTTCTCCAGCGTGAGGATTCACGTCCCGACAGCCCTTGGAAAGCCGGCATCCCTTATGATGCGCGCTGCTGGGAGAAACCATCCATGAAATCACTGAAACTGCTGTCCCTTCTTGCGCTCCTTCTTGCCTCGGCAGCCAGCGCCTGGGCGGATCACGGACGTACCCGGATCGGCGTTGGCATGTATTTCGGCTCGCCCGTCCCGCCCTGGTACTACGCGCCGCGCCCCTACTATTACTATCCCCCCTACTACTATCAGCCCCAGGTGGTCGTGGTGCCGGCCGCGCCGCCCACCGTTTATATCGAGCAGGGTAGTCCCGGTGTCCCGCCGGCCGTCGCGCCGTCGGCTTCCCCGACGCCTCCGCCCCCGCCGCCGCCTCCCCTGGCGGAGAGCCAGTCGAACCCGCCGGCGCCCAAGGCCGACAACTACTGGTATTACTGCCGCAACAGCCAGGCCTATTACCCCTACGTCAGGGAATGCCCGGAAGGCTGGGAGCAGGTCACTCCCCGATAAGTCCCCGTCGCGGACCCGCTGGCCTCGGGCTGCGGGCATCCGCGACCAGGTCCCGATAGGCATGCCAGGTGGCATGTCCGATGAGGGGCATGGCCACGATCAGCCCGACGAACAGGGTGGCGAAGCCCAGGGAGACCAGTACCGCGATGCAAGCCGCCCAAAGGATCATGGGGCCGGTATTGCGGCCGCAGGCGATCAGGCTGGCCAGGGCGGCGGTGATCGCATCGGTGTTCCGGTCCAGCATGAGGGGCACGGCAACGACGCCGATGGCGAAGACGAAGGCGGCGAAGAAGCCTCCCACCGCGAAATAGGCCAGGGCGAATTCGGGTTGCTCGAAGGCCAGCACGGAATGGACGATGCCGGCGAAGGTGGGTAGCTCCGCCGCGTCGAAAAAGAGGGCGAAGATGACCATCGAAGCCCGGGCCCACAGGAGCAGCACCACCGCCAGGACGGCGGCGAAGACGCTGACGTTGGCGAGGTTCGGCCGCCAGGCGGCCAGGGTCGGGCCCAGGTGGGCGGCTTCTCCCCGTTCCAGGCGGCGGCTGGTGTCGTAGATGCCCATGGCGAGGAAGGGGCCGAGGAGCAGGAAGCCGGTGGTCAGGCCGGCGAAGAGGGCATAGGCATGTTGGAATACCGCTTCCATCAGCCAGCCGGCGGCGGCGAAGCAGGTGCCGTAGAAGAAGCTGACGCCTCCCGCCTGCCGCAGGTCGGCCAAGCCTGCGGCGAGCCAGCGCCACGGGGCCTGGATCGAAACGGTGCGGATCTGGGGAAAGTCGCCGGCGGATCGGGCAACGGGAGGCTTGACGGTTTCGCCCACGGGGCACCTGCCTTTCGAGTTGGATTTGGCGTGTTCGACAACTCGACGGGCAGGAAGGTTTGGTCCGCTACATGCCTTCCAGGATGACTTCCGCCTGCAGGGAGGCGAGTTGCTCCACCAGCAGATCCCGCTGCCGGGTCATCTCCTCATAACACTGGCTGGCCTCGTCCCGCCGTCCTTCGCCGCACAGATCGACCATCTGGTGAGCGAGCCCGTGGATGGCGTCGTGGAGGTTGCCGACCGTCCGGAAGGAGTCGAACTGGGCGAGGCGCTTCTTCCCGGGGCCGTCGTACCACTTGCCGAAGCGGCATTGGTGGATATCCTGGGGGGGCAGCGCAGCGTTTCCCTGCTCGTCGCGGAGCCAGTCTCCCATCCGCCGGATCCAGGCCCGGTGTTCCAGTTCGGCCATGAAGAGGGGAATGTCTTCCCGGGGAATCCGGCTCACCGGGAGGGACCAGTTGGGATTCGGCGCGAAGGACGCCAGCCAGCCCGGCACTTCGTCGGCCGGCATGGGGCGGGCGATGCCGTAGCCCTGGCCGACGCTACAGCCCAGGTGGAGAAGGAGCATGCCGATCTCGACGCTTTCCACGCCTTCCGCCACCAGCTTGCGGTTGAAGGCCCGGGTGAGGGCCACGACGCTTTCCACGATGGCCAGATCCTCGCTGTCCCCCAGCACCGATTGGACGAAAACCTGATCGACCTTCAGGGTATCCACCGGCAGCCGCCGGAAGCAGGCGAGGGACGAATGGCCGGTGCCGAAATCGTCCAGGGCGATATCCACCCCCATGTCATGGCAGCGGCGGAAGACGGCGATGGCCGCCTCCAGATCGGTCATGGCGGCGGATTCCAGGATTTCCAGCTCCAGGGCGCGGGTTTCCAGGTCGGGGTGGCTGGCGAGGAAGGCCGCCAACTCGTCGGCGAAGCCCGGGGACAGCAGATGGCCGGAGGAGATGTTGAGACTGAGGCGCTGGAGGATTCCCTCGCGACGCCATTCCGACAGTTGGTGCAGGCCGGTCGCCAGCACCCAGCGTCCCAACTCCTCTTCCAGCTCCGTACCCTCGGTGGAGGGCAGGAAGTCCGCTGGCAGCAGCAGGCCCCGTTCCGGGTGCTGCCAGCGGATGAGCCCCTCGAAACCCAGTACCTTGCCCTGGCTCATATCGACGACGGGCTGGTAATGGAGCCGCAGCTCGCCTCTTTCCACGGCCAGCTGGAGCCGGGCGATGGCTTCCTGGCGATCCCGGGCCCGCAGGCTGGAACTGGAGTCGAAGAGCAGGTAGCGGTTCTTGCCCGCCTGCTTGGCCAGGTACATGGTCTGGTCGGCGTGGCGCAACAGGGTGTCCGGATCGGCGCCGTCGTCCGGGAAGAGGGTGATGCCCAGGCTGCCGGAGACGGTGCGCTCCTGGCCCTTGATATGCACCGGAGCGGCGATGGCCCGCAGGATGCGGATGGCGGCCCGCTCGCACTCATCCCGGTTGGCCACGTCGATGAGGAGGATGGCGAACTCGTCGCCCCCCAGGCGTGCCACGGTGTCGCCGGCCCGGACGGTGTCGGCGAGCCGCTGCCCCACCTCGATGAGGAGGATGTCGCCGGCGTCGTGGCCCAGTTCGTCGTTGATGGCCTTGAAGCCATCCAGGTCCAGGTAGCAGACCGCCACCGCGGCGCCGTTGCGCTTGGACTGGGCCAGGGCCTGGGTCATGCGGTCAGAGAGCAGGGCGCGGTTGGGCAGGTGGGTCAGGGCGTCGTAGTGGGCGAGGCGTTCCAGTTCCGCCTGGTGGCGCTTGAGGAGGCTGATGTCCGAGAAGGTGCCGATGTAGCGGGTGACCTGTCCCTTGTCGTCGGTCACGCTGGAGATGGTGAGGCGCTCGGCGTAGCTGGCGCCGTCCTTGCGCCGGTTCCAGACTTCGCCGTGCCAATGGCCCTGTTCCTGGATGGTAGCCCACATCATCCGGTAGAACTCGGCGTCCTGGCGTCCGGAGTTCAGGATCAGGGGTGTCTGGCCGAGCACCTCGTCCCGGCCGTAGCCGGTGATTTCCGTGAAAGTGGGATTTACGTCCAGGATTTTCCGTCCGGCATCGCAGATCATGATGCCTTCGTGGGCGTGGGCGAAGACGCTGGCGGCCAGGCGCAATTGGGATTCGGCCTGGTCCCGCTCGATGGCGGAACCGACCCAGCGGGCCAGGAGGCTGACGAACTCCCGGTCACCGTCGTCGAAATCCCGGTGGTAGGGCTTGGGGGAACTGAAATTGACCGTGCCGAAAATCCTGCCGCCCACCTGGACCGGCGCGCCGATGTAGGCTTCAAGCTGGAAATTCTGGTAGCAGGGATGGCGGCGGAAGGAGGAATGGCCCATGTCGGCGATGGCCACGCACTCCTCATGCTCCAGGGTGATCTGGCAATAGGTGTTGGCCACGAGGAAGACCTGGCCGTCTTCGATGGTGCACGGGGGCGAGACGTGGGCGACGACCTTGTAGTCCTGGCCGCAGACATGGCTGACGATGCCGAACTCCAGCCCCAGGTGGGCATTGCCGATGGCCAGGGCGCGCTGCAGCTGTTCGGCCAGGGGCAGGTGGGAAAAGGCGGCGACCTCGTTCAGGCGGGCCAGGCCTTCCCGCTGGCGGCGCTCGTTCTCCTCGATGCGCTTGCGCTCGGTGGCGTCCTCCAGGATCACGATGCCGCCCAGGATTTCCCCCTTGGGGGTCATGATCGGGGCACAGTTCTGGGAGATGGATAGCCGGGTATGGCCGTAGGTGGTGACGTAGGGCCCCTCGTAGTGGGTTGTCTGGCCGGCCAGGGCCTGGCGCATGGGAGCGACGACCGATTGGTCCTCCAGCTTGCTGCAATCCAGCCCGACCATGTATCCCGGCGGCACATGCATGATTTCCGCGAAACGGTCGTTGGCGTAGGTCACCACCAGGTTCGCATCGTAGTGGAGGATGCCCACCGGGGAGTTCTGGAGCAGGAGCCGGTAACGCTCCTCGCTCTGGCGCAGCTGGACTTCGCTGCTGATGAGGGCCTGCTGCTGGCGCTTCTTGTCGCCGATGTCGCGGGAGGAGGCGAAGAGGCAGCGCTTTCCATCCATCTCGAAACCGGCGACATTGACCTCCACGTCGATCAGGGTGCCGTCCTTGCAGCGGTGATAGGTTTCGAAGGCGGTCGCGGCATCCAGGCGCAGCCAGCCCGGGAAGACCTCGTCCCGCAAGGTGGCCTCGGACCAACCCGCCTCCCAGCGGGCGATGTTCATGCCGATGACCTCGTCCCGGCCGTAGCCCAGCATGGCGCAGAATTCATCGCTGGCCTGGAGGAGGTTGCCCTGGTCGTCCAGGATTTGGATACCGTCGCTGGCATGGTGCAGATAGAGCCGGTTGCGGGCGCTTTCCCGGGCCATGCGGGCCTGCAGGTGGAGGACGAGCCAGCCGGAAAGCAGTGAGAGGAGAAGGAAGCCGCCGGCGATCAGGGCGGCTTTCAGCACTTCGTCCCGCCAATCGGCCAGGTAGTCCTCCTTGGCCGAGCCGACGACGATGATCATCGGGGCCGACTTGATGCGGCGGAAGGTTAGGGTCCATTCCCGCCCGTCCACCGGCAGGACCGCATCGTAGGTGGCGGCCTGCGCTCCTGAGCGGACCAGTTCCCGCAGCTTCTCCGACACGGTCGCGCTGCCGATTGCATTGGCTTGGCTGGTCGCCAGCGAATAACGGGCGATCAGGCCCAGGTTGAGGTCCCGCAGGACCAGGAGGGACTTGCCGTGGATGTCGAACTGGGAGAGCAGGGTGTTGAAGTGCTCCAGCGACACCGGCGCGGCCACGATTCCCCCGAAGGAGCCGTCCGGGCGGCTATAGCGCCGCTCGAAGCCGATGATGGGCTTCTTGGCTACCTTGCCGATCCTGGGCGGTGAGACATGCAGGCCGGCGTTCGCATCGTCCCGGAGGAGGGGAAAGTATTCCCGGTCGGCCCAACTCGCCTTCTGCTGGGGATCGACCCCGGTGCCCAGGATGACTGTGCCCTCGGCGTCGGAGACGCGGAGGCCTTCCACCTCGGGCAGCCGCTTCTGGAATCTCTCCAGCATCCCGTTGATCTTGCGGGCATCGACGCCGCCCCGGGCCATTTCCTGCTGCAACTCGTCGGCGACGGTCTTGAGGGCCAGATCGATCTTCTCGATGCTGTTGGAAAGGCTGTAGTCGACCGCCTGGGACAGATTCTGGGTGAATAGGCGGGCCTGTTGCTCATGGTGCTCACGGCTCTGCTGGAGGGTGTAGCCGGAATACACCAGGACGAAGACATTGGCCGCCGCCAGGAACGCCACCATCAGCGCTCGCAGGTGGCTTGGCGATGCCTTGCCCAGCCAAGTCGGTCCCGTAACCATATCGGTGCCCTTCCCATGATGATCGGCGGTGCGCAAGCCCGAATCCCTCGTTGGCGGTCGGGCTGGCACCGTCTCGTTTTTCTTGCTTCTATAACCAATGATATATGACTTTTTGGCGTAGGGAAGGCCGGCAATGCCTGCTTGGCGGCGCTTTGGGCGGAATCCTGCCGCTATACTGGCTGCCGATTCCGAGGTCCCATCCCGTGCCCCCCATCCTCCGCGCCCTCAAATCCCGCAATTACCGGCTTTATTTCATCGGCCAGCTGGTGTCCATGGCCGGTACCTGGATGCAGCAGATCGCCATGGTCTGGCTCGCCTACCGGCTGTCCAATTCCGCCTTCGTGCTGGGAAGCGTGGGCTTCGCCAGCCAGATTCCCATCCTCATCTTCGCTTCCTTCAGCGGCGTGCTGGTGGATCGCTTCGACCGCCGCCGGCTGCTCATGGGCACCCAGGCCCTGTCCATGGTCCAGGCCCTGATGCTGGCGGCCCTGGCCTGGCTGGACCAGGCGACGCCGGGGCTCCTCATCCTGCTGGCCTTCTTCCTGGGTTGCGTCAATGCGGTAGACGTGCCGGCCCGCCAGGCCGTCGTCGTCCAGCTAGTGGATGACCGGGAAGACCTGCCCAATGCCATCGCCCTCAATTCCTTCCTGATGAACTCGGCCCGCTTCGTCGGCCCCGCCCTGGCGGGCTTCGTGGTGGCCCTGGTGGGGGAGGCGGTGTGCTTCGTGCTCAACGCCGCCTCCTACCTGGCGGTGCTGGTCGCCCTGGGCCTCATGCATATCCCGAGCGAAACCCGGCGGGAGAGCCGGGCCTGGGATGCCCTCAAGGAAGGCTACCGCTACGTGGTCGGCCACCGGCGCATCCGCCGTACCCTGCTGCTGGTGGCCTGCGTCAGCTTCTTCGCCACCCCCTATGCGGTGATGATGCCCCTCTTTGCCCGGGAAATTTTCCACGGGGACGCCCGTACCTACGGCTTCCTCATTGCCAGTGCCGGGGGCGGGTCGCTCCTGGCGAGCCTCTACCTCGCTTCCCGGGCCGACACCGATGGCCTGGCCCTACGGGTCGCCCTGGCGGCGCCGACGGTGGGGGCGGCCCTGGCCCTGTTCGCGGTCACGCCCCAGGCGTGGATGGCCTATCCGGTGCTCATGGGGGTGGGCTTCTGCGTCATCATCACCATCGCCGGCTGCAATACCCTGATCCAGACCTGGGTGGAAAACGAATTCCGGGGCCGGGTCATGGCCATTTTCTCCATGGCCTTCCTGGGCATCGCGCCCCTGGGCAGCTTCACCATCGGCAGCGTGGCCCACGCCTTCGGCATCCGCTATACCCTGGTCGTCTGCGGGCTCCTCACCCTGGCGGCGGGGTTGGTGTACCGCTTCGCGTCGGGCATTCCTTCCCGGTCTCTTCCCGAATGATCTCCGCCAGGCGGCGCACCCCGGGGCCGGCGAAGTCCGGGTCGGCCAGGACCAGGTAGAGCTGCACCCGCATTTCGGCGCCTTCCCGCAGGGGCAGGCGCTTGAGGGAACCGTCCGCCAGTTCCTCCCGGATGTGCTCCTCCGGCAGCCAGGCGAAGCCGAAGCCCATGCGCATGGCCTCGATGGAGGTGGCCAGATGGCCGAAGGTCCAGCGCTGGTCCACGTCGATGGACACCGCCCGGCGGTCCCGCTTGCTGCCGGAATCCCGCACCACCAGATGACGGTAGCCCCGCAGGTCGCGGAAAGTGATTTCCCGGCCCAGCTGGTGCAGGGGATGGTCCGGGTGGGCCACCGCCACCATGGGCATGAGGACCAGGGGATCGCCCAGGAAGCCAGGCGGCATGCGGGGGGTGATGGCCAGGTCCGCGTGGCCCTTCAAGAGGGCTTCCGGCGTGCCGCCGAGGACGGATTCCACCACCTCGATGCGGGTGCGGGGGCTTTCCCGGCCGAAACAGTCCAGGCAGTTCAACAGCAGCCGGGGCGGGAAGAGGATTTCCGCTGCCAGATGGATTTCCGCCTCCCAGCCCGCCGACAGGGTATGGGCGGCCCGTTCCAGGTCGTTGGCCTCGTTCACCAGGGCCAGGGCCCGGCGGTAGAGCATCTGGCCGGTGGGGGTGAGGACGGCCTTGCGCCCCTGGAGTTCGAAAGCCTTCACCCCGAGGAGCGACTCGATCTTCTGGACGGCGTAGGTAACCGCCGACTGGCTCTTGTAGAGCTGTTCCGCAGCCTGGGCGTAGCC
>DASRUX010000189.1:0-16576 GCA_035655235.1 Rhodocyclaceae bacterium
GCCCCCGGCGCGGGTCCATAGGACGGCGTAGCGATCCATCAGAACAGGTTTCCCTTGGCGAGCCCCTCTGCCAGCGCGTTGTCCGGCACCAGCGCGAGCCGGTAGCCGAGCTGGGCGGCGATGGCCTTCACGGTGGAGAGGGTTACCGCGTCGGTTTCCAGGGCGCGGGAAAGCGTCACCGGATGGATGCCGGCGTTCTTGGCCAACTGGGCTTGGGTGAGACCCCGTTCCCGGCCAAGCTCGACGAGCTGCTGGAGAATCGTTTTCACGAATGAAATATTAGCAATTTAGTTAATTAAAGTCAATTCAATGTAGAAAATTAACGATATTGCTAATTAATTGCGATGAATGCAGTGGTTTGTGGCATTGGCTTGGTAGTCGGCCCTTGCGGTTCCTGTTGTTAGCAGTTGTCCCGGCTATTGTCTCGAACAACAACAAACGCCGTGGCGCTTTACGTTATTTGCGTCTATCATTTATACAATTCAACTGCGGTGATTTGCGATGATAGGGGCTACGCTGGAAACCATCAGCCACCAAACGCTCAAAGAGCTAGCAAAAGCCGGCAGCGTATGCGGCGCGTGCCTGGTCGGTCAGCGCGGCGGCTTCGGCGTCGTTGTCCGCTGTGGCGTTGTTGAGCGTGCTTTGTCGAGCACGCGCGGGCAAGTGCGTCTTTTTGCCTCCCTCGATACCGCTGTGCCCTACCTCAGGCAACTTGGGCTGGATCGTTTCGAGGTCGACGCCACCGGATATGAACCGGGGCGGTTGCGCAAGCCACGCCCGGATCGGGCTGAGGCCTTGCGCAAAACCAGGACACGCCCGAAGCAAGAACAATTGATCTGACGCATATGCGAGGAAAATCCATGTCGCAACTCGAAGGCGCGGTCCCGATGCCAGCGCCCCGCCACAAACGGCACAGTCCAGGTTGGCGCGAAACGCTGGTCGAGCGTGAGGCCGAACTATGGGAGCAGATAAGGGAGGTCGGAATCCATCAACGGACCAATCTCTCGGAGCGCGCGACTTACATCCTGGGCGATGCAATCCAGTGGCTGGCGGAACTGCCGCCGAACTCGATCCATGCCGTCGTGACCGATCCGCCCTATGGCCTGATCGAGTACGAAGACAAAGACCATGACAAGCTGAAGAAGGGCAAAGGCGGTGTTTGGCGGATTCCACCATCCTTCGATGGAGCGAACCGTAAGCCGTTGCCGCGTTTTACCGTTCTGTCCCAGGATGAAATTGCCGGCCTCTACAATTTTTTTGGCGCTTTGGCCTATGGGCTACAGCGTGCCTTGGTGCCTGGCGGACATATCTTCATCGCCTCGAATCCGCTGCTGTCGACCATGACCTTCCACGCTTTCCAGCGTGCCGGCCTTGAGAAGCGCGGCGAGTTGATCCGCCTTGTCCAGACCTTGCGCGGCGGGGACCGGCCGAAAGGGGCCGAAAAGGAGTTTTCCGATGTCTCTGTCATGGCCCGTTCGTGCTGGGAGCCGTGGGGCATCTTTCGCAAGCCTTTCGAGGGAACCGTTGCCGAGAACCTGCGCCGCTGGGGAACCGGCGGGCTGCGGCGCATTTCCGGTGATGAACCGTTCAAGGATGTGATCACCTGCTCGCCGACCCGTGGCCGCGAAAAGGAAATCGCGCCGCATCCCTCGCTTAAGCCCCAGCGTTTCATGCGTCAAGTCGTGCGCGGGGCACTGCCGCTTGGCATCGGTATCGTGTATGACCCATTCGCCGGCAGCGGCTCGACGCTGGCCGCTGCTGAGGCGGTTGGCTATCACGCGATTGGTACGGACCGGGATATGGGCTATTACGGACTTGCTTGCGAGGCCTTCGGTCCGCTCTCTACCTTGCCGGTGGGGGAGCGATGACACCTGAGAACCTGTTTGAGGAATTCGTCTCGGGATTTCCCGCACGGAAATTTTCGGCTGGGTTACTGATGGCCTTCATCGACCTCTATACCGAGTTGGGTATTCCGGATGCTGGCGCCGCAAACTATCGGGACGTCATCGATCAATTCCCGCGCCAGACGACGACCAGTGGTGGCAAACGTGCAAATACCCTGATTGTGGCTCGACCGGACGGCAATACGCTTAGCCTCCGGCCGTTCTACAACGCTGCCGAACGATTCTTTCGGGCGGAGAACAAGCGTTTCGATTATCCGAGTTGTGCCCCCCATGCGACGCAGGCCTGGGCGGATTATCTACCGTGGCTGGATGCCCTGGCGACCTTTGACGCTGGGCAACTGGCGGCACTGCGCCAGCGGGTAGCCGAGTATGTGTTGTCGGAACTCAAGAGCCAGGCGTTTGATCCTGCCTCAGTCAAGATCGAGCCGCCCCTGTTCCGGTTGTTGCTCGAAGGCTTTGACATGACTGCGCAGAAAGGGGAGCCGACCGGTGCGGCTTTCCAGGGAATCGTCTTTGGCTTTTTGCGCGCGGACAACCCGCATCTGCAAATCGAAATCGACAAGGTGCGAACAGGCTCGAAGCGTTTGCAGCGCGTCGGTGACATCGACGGCTGGGAAGGTGCGCGCCTTGCCATTTCTGCCGAAGTGAAGCAGTTCGAGATCAAGGAAGAAGACGTTCCCGACCTGGAGGCCTTCGCCAACGAGGTTGGCCGGCGCGGTGCGTTGGGGTTGGTTGCCGCTCTGGATTTCCGTGACGGTGTCCGCGATCTGATCGAGAACCTCGGTGTAAAGCCACTGGCTATCGACGACCTCCTCCGCATTGTCCAGCTTTGGGACCCGCTCAAGCAGCGGACGGCCGTTTCCTCCCTGATCTATTACGCCAGTCACGTTGAGAAGAACTCGGCGCTTGCTGGCCGGATCGACGGTTTTTTCAAGGCGTCGCTCGAAGCACCGCAGTCTCCCGCACACAATTAAGCTCCATGTCAGAAAACTGATCCAAGCTCCCAGGCTGCAGTCCCCGTCGGATCCAGGCGCCGCCAGAGCGCCGGACCGATCGCGGTTGGAAGGGCACGGGCCGCCCCAAGGATGAATTGGTGGCATGGAGCAATCCGCATGAGTCTTTCCCGTGAAGCCTTTCCGGCGCCGGCCACGGCCGCCGCCCTCCAGCAGAGTGAACTGAAGCTCCAGCTCCTCATGGAGCACTCGCCGGCGATGATCGCCGTCTTCGACCGGGACATGCGCTACCTGGCGGCAAGCCGGCGCTGGCTGACCGACCTGGGCCTGGGGGACCGGAACATCATCGGTCTGTCCCACTACGAAATCTTCCCCGACCTGCCGGAGGCGTGGAAGGATGCCCATCGCTCCGGGCTGGCGGGGAGCGTCCGGCTGGCCGATGCGGACCGTTTCGAGCGGCCCGACGGCACGGTGCAATGGGTGCGCTGGGAGCTCTGGCCCTGGCATGACGCCGCCGGGGCCGTGGGGGGCATCGTCATCGCCGCCGAGGACATCACCGACCTGAAGCACAGCCAGGAAGCCCTCTACCGCAGCCAGGTCCGCTTTCAGGCCCTGTTCGAGCAGGCGGCCGTCGGCATCGCCCGGGTCGCCCTCGACGGCACCTGGCTGGAGGTCAATGACGCCCTGTGCGCCATCGTCGGCTACGAGCGGGAGGAAATGCTGAAAATGGGCTTCCCGGATATCACCCATACCCCCGACCTGGCGGCGGACTTGACCCTCTACGAGAAGCTCATGGCGGGGCAGATTCCCTCCTACACCCTGGAGAAGCGCTATATCCGCAAGGACGGCAGCCTGGTCTGGGTCAACCTGACCGGCTCCCTGGTTCGCGACTCCTGCGGCGAGCCCGACTACTTCATCGCCGTGGTGGAGGATATCCACGACCGCAAGGAAGCCGAAGCTGCCCTCGAAAATGCCCGCAAGGTCCATCTGGAGCACCTGGAACAACTGGTGGCCGAACGCACGGCTGCCTTGCAGGAGGCCCATGACCTCCTGGAACAGCGGGTGGCCGAGCGGACGGTCCAGGTGCGCCGCCTGGCGGCCGAAGTGACCTTCGCGGAGGAACGGGAGCGGCAGGCCCTGGCCCGGGACCTGCACGACGGGTTGGTGCAGCTGCTCCATGTTGCCAAGCTCAAGCTTGGCCTCCTGGGCAGGGAAGCCTTGCCGCCCCGGGGCAAGGCCCTGGCGGGCGATCTCGGTTCCATCGTCGGCGACGCCTGCCGGGAGGCTCGCTCCCTCACCTCCCAGTTGAGCCCGCCCGTTCTTTCCACCCTCGGCCTGCCGGCGGCGCTGCGCTGGCTGTGCGGCGAAATCCACGAGAGCTACGGGCTGGAGGTTGTCTGCGGGGCTGAGATCGCCGATCCCGGCATCTCCCCTTCCCAGTCCGCCATCCTGTTCCGCGCCGCCCGGGAACTCCTTATCAATGCCGCCAAGCATTCCGGTAGCCGCACCGCCGCCGTGGACCTCTTCCGGGAGGACGATGCCGTGGTGATGGCGGTGGAGGATGCGGGGAGGGGCATCAGGACTCCCGAAGAGGCTTTGGCGGGCACCAAGGGATTCGGATTGGCCAGCGTCCGGGAGCGGATGCACTTCCTCGGCGGATCGATGGATCTGGACTTTCCCCCCGGCGGCGGCTTGCGCATCGTCTTGAGGATGCCGGTGAACCTCGCTGTGAGAACCAAGGCGCCGACCCAATGACGATCCGAATCGCCCTGGTGGACGACCACAAGATGTTCCGGGAAACCCTACGCATTCCCCTGGAGCTGGAAGACGACCTGGGGGTGGTGGCGGAAGCCGGCTCCGGCGCCGAACTGCTGGCCCAACTGGAGAGAATCACGCCGGACATCGTCGTCCTGGACATCGGTTTGCCCGACATGAGCGGGATCGAAGTGGCCCAGCAGATGGCGAAGCGCTACCCGGAAATCCGGGTGGTCGTGCTTTCCGGCTACACGGACAAGCTCTTCGTCGAGGAAATGATGAAGGCCGGCGCCCGTGGCTTCGTGGCCAAGTCGGCCGGGGCGGAGGAGCTGATCTTCGCCATCCGGGCCACCCATGCGGGCAAAGTCTTCCTGTCCCCCGAAGTTACCGCCCAGGTCGTGCGCCAGGCCGCGCCGCGAGCCGACGCCCCGCGAGCCGACGCCCCGCCCCTCTCCATCCTGGGCAAGCGGGAGCAGGAAGTCCTTCGCCTGCTGGCCGACGGCAAGAGCTCGCCGGAAACCGCCACCGCCCTCGGCATCTCGCCGGCCACCGCCGACGCCCATCGCCGCAACATCAAACAGAAACTGGGCCTCAACACCATCGCGGAACTGACCCGCTATGCCATCCGGGAGGGGCTGGTTTCCGTCAAGTAGCTGCAAGCCTTGGCCCCGCCGGGATGGTGATGGGCGACCGTGTCAGCCATGGAGCATTTCGGCGGCCTCTTTGGCGATTAACCCTACCTGCTCATTAGGGTGTTCGCTGCATCGCGGCATTAGTCCCTTCTGGGTAAAAATGCTAACGCTTTCCCATGAGGGGACAAGGCCGTGAGCGTCGGAGCCCGTCGTCAAGTGTGGCCCGAGGAAGGAGCAGGGAACATGAGTACTGTCGATACCAGTCTGGAAAACGGGCTCATCAGCGGCCTGCGCCGGTTGAGGGTCCTGATCGTGGAGGACGATTTCGCCCGCCGCAAGCTCCTTTCCGCCCTGGTCAGCCACCTGGGGGACGAGGCGATGGAGGCATGCCACGGACTCGACGCCCTGTCGAAGGCCGAAGGTTTCCGGGCCGATATGGTCATTACCGGCCTGCGCACGGCCAACCTGTCCGGGGTCGAGGTGATCGGCGCGCTGCGCCGCCGGGCCGCAGTCCAGCCCCACGTCTTCGTCACCGGCTATTCGGATGAGGAAAACGACGTGTCGGCTGCCCTGGATGGCGGCGCCGACGACTGGATTTTCATGCCCATCCGGCAGGACATCGTGTTGCACCGGCTGCGCATCGGGCGGCGCATCGTCCAGCTGGAGCTGGACAACCGCAGCCTGCGGGAAGAAATCCGGCGCTACGCCGGCGGGCGCCCTCCCGGAGCGGGGTTCCGCTTTCCCGGGACGGTGCATTAGGGCGGTTACGGCAGGGTCACTCCGCCAGGGAAGCGTACACCTCGACAAAATCCGTCAGGGGAAAGCTCGGGTTCTCCTCGGACGGTTCCTTGTCGGCGTCCACCAGGCGCATATTGGAAATCTGGGAAATCTCCAGCATGCGCCAGTAGCCCGGATCGCGCATCGGCGGGGCGATCTGCCAGCAGAGCAGGGCATCGACGTGGTCTTTGGTCAGGCCGAGGACATAGGGCTTCACCGTGAAGGCGCGGCCGTTGTAGTTCAGGCGGATGAGGCGGCGTTCCTGGATGGCTTGGATGATATGGCTTTTCATTGTGGTGGCGTGTGAGCGGGGGGCGGTCACATTCCACCGTATGCCGGCCTTCCCGAGAATGGGGTCTTTTCCTGTCCTTGATGGTGGGGTAAGTCTCCTCAAAATGCCGATCCCTACCGCGCCATGGAGACGGGCGGCGGGGCGCGGGCCGGAAAAGACGGGCGGGAAGCCCCTGTCAAGACTTGACTTATTCACAAACCGGCAATTCCGATGCAATTGCTGCCGTGCAGCACGGGGGCGGGCGGCTATCCGCCGAAACGGGCCGTAAAGTCAAGCAAATCAAGGCATTGAAGCGTTGCCCAATTAATCGGCGGAGTAAGGGAAAGCCTGTAGTTGCGCGTACTTAGGTCGCTTCTCCAGGATTTTTTCACAAACTTATCCACAGGTTTTGTGGATAAGGCCGCAAAGGCGCTCCAGGCGGTGCTTGGGCGCCCTTGGGGCGGGTTACAGGTCGGTGAAGACGGCGGCTTCGGGAAGGCGGGACTTGGGCAGCTTGGCGTTGAAATCGTCCGGGCCCCGGTAGCCCAGGGCGACCAGGACGAGGGCGGTCAGGCCCTTTTCGGCAAGGCCCAGCTCGGCGTCGAGGATGGCATTGTCGAAGCCCTCCATCGGGCAGGCGTCGATGTCCAGGGCGCCTGCCCCCAGGAGCAGGGTGCCCAGGGCCAGGTAGACCTGGCGCTCTACCCAGGTGCGCTCGTCCTTGAGCTGGGTCTGGTGGAGGTTTACGTAGAATCGGCGGCTCTTGTCCTGGTTGGCCATGGCCTCCGGGGTGGCGAAGCGGCCGTCGCTGTTTTCCTGGGAAATGACGGCGTCCAGGTGGGCGTCGTCCAGGGTGGTACGGCCGCACAGCACCACGACGTGGGAAGCGTTTCGCACCTTGGGTTCGTTATAGGCGAAGGCCCCCTGGGTGGCCTTGGCGACCCGGGCCTTGCCTTCCTCGGTGGCGGCAATGACGAAGTGCCAGGGCTGGGAATTGACCGACGACGGCGCGTTGCGCAGCAGGGTACGGAGCTGGGCGATAAGGGCATCGGGAATCTTGCGGGCCGGGTCGAAGGCCTTGGTGGTGTAGCGGGTCTGGGCAATGCGGGCGATATCCATGTTGTTCTTCCTCGATGATTGGGGTTCGTGGGGTTCAGGCGCAGGCGGCCCGGATGATGCGTTCCGTCTTGGCGTCGTCCAGGCCGGCGTGGCCGCCCAGGGCGGCGTTGCCGTGGTCGCGCACCGCCTGCATGACCCGGCCGGCGGCGTCCGGGTCGTCGATGCCGGCATCCCGGAGATGCACGGGCATCCCCAGGCGGCGGTAGAGGGCTTCGATGGCGGCGATGGTGTCCTCGGCGCTGGGCTCGGCCAGGCCGAAGACCTTGCGGCCCATCTGCTCCAGCTTGGCGCGCTTGGCCTCAATGGTTTCCCGCAGCAGCCAGGGCTGGAGGATGGACAGGGTACGGCCATGGTCGATGCCGTAGAGGGCGGTCAATTCGACGGCCAGCCGGTGGGTGGCCCAGTCGAGGGGCACGCCGACGGCGAAGATGCCGCACAGGGCCTGGTTGGCGGCCCACATCATGTTCTGCATCCAGTTGAGGTCCCGGCGCTGCTCGAAGGTTTCCGCCAGGGTCTTGAGCGCCCCCATGACCGTCTCGGCGTAGCCGTCCTGGACCAGGGCGCCCACCGGGTAGGTGAGGTACTGCTCGCAGGCATGGACGAAGGCATCCACCAGGCCGTTTTCCAACTGGCGGTCCGGCAGGCTGGCCATGACCCGGGGATTCATGATGGCGAAGCGGGGCCGCACGGGCTCGGCGAAGAAGACCTTTTTCTGCTGGGTTGCCACCCGGGTGATGACGGCGCCGGCATTGGATTCCGAGCCGGTGGCGGGCAGGGTCAGCACGACGCCTACGGGTAGCGCGCTCTTGGGGGCGTGGCTGCCCTGGACGATGTCCCAGCCGTCGCCGTCGTAGAGGCTGGCGCAGGCGACGAACTTGGCCCCGTCGATCACCGACCCGCCGCCCACCGCCAGGATGAAGTCCAGCTGGTGGCTGCGCACGAGGGCGATGGCGCGGGTGAGGGTTTCCAGGGTCGGATTGGGCTCGACGCCGCCGAATTCCACCACCTCCCGGCTACCCAACTGCTCCATGACCTGGTCGTAGGTGCCGTTGGCCTTGATGGAGCCGCCGCCGTAGAGGAGCAGCACCTTGGCATCGGCGGGGACCAGGCTGCCCAGCTTGCCCAGGCTCTCCGGTCCGAAATGAATCTGGGTCGGGTTGTGGTAGGTGAATTCGAACAGATGCGGCACGGCAGGCTCCCTCGGTGAAATACGGCGAGCCAAGGATGGTACTGCATGCCCCGCGGGCCGGGGAGGGGCGCCGGCGGCCGCCTACCGGGTCTTAAAGCGGGCCAGCTCCTGCTCCAGGCTGCGGGCCTGGTGGTTGAGGTCCTGGATGGACTGGTTGATCCAGTCGATGGAGCTGCCGTTTTCGTGGGCCAGGCCGGCGATGCCTTCCACCTGGGCGGAGATGAGTTCGGCGGTGCTCTTCTGCTGCTCGGTGGCGTAGCGGATTTTCCCCATGCCGGCCGCCACCCGCCCCACCGCGTCGGCCGCGGAGTCGAGGACGGTGGACACGCTACCCATGGATTGGTGGCTGGAGGCCAGTACCGCCAAGCCGCCGCGGATGGCTTCGCGGACATGCTCCGCCTCGCCGTCCAGGGAGCGGGTGACGGCGTCGATTTCCGTGGCGGAACCGTTGGATTTCTCGGCGAGCTTCCTCACCTCGTCCGCCACGACCGCGAAGCCCCGTCCCTGTTCCCCGGCCCGGGAGGCCTCGATGGCGGCGTTCAGGGCCAGCAGGTTGGTCTGCTCGGCGATCTCCTTCACCTGGCGGGTCATTTCGGTGATGGTGGCGGTGCTGGTGACGAAGCGCTCCACCGTCTGGGCGATGCCTTCCACCGCCTTTTCCACCTGGGCGACCTTGCGGGCCGTCTCTTCCATGTTGGCCTTGCCGGCGGAAGTCCGGTTCTTGCTCTCCTCCGACAGGGCCTGGACCCGGGCGCAGGATTCATAGACGGCGCCGATGCTGGCGGCGATCTCCTCCAGGGCCTGGGCGGCGGCGGCCGACTGTTCGGCCTGGGCCTGGGAGCCCTTCGCCACTTCCCCGTTGCGGGCCTGCAGTTCCTGGGCTTCCCCCGCCACCTTGGTAGCGGTGGCTTGGACATGGACGATGAGCTCGTGGAGCTTGGCCATCATGGCGTTGAAGGCTTCCGAGGCCTCGCCGATCTCGTCCCGGCCCCGGACCGGCAGGCGGCAGGTCAGGTCGCCGTCGCCGCTGGCGATGGCCTTCAAGTTGTCGCCCATCATGGCCAGCGGCTGGGAAACGAAGCTGCGCACGAACAGATACACGAACAGCAGCAGGGGCACGGTGATCAGTAGGGTGGCGCCGATGAGCTGGACCTGGGAATCCGCCACCGCCTTCTCCAGCTGGGCCAGGGACACCTTCATGGACACCACCCCCAGGATTTGCCCCTCCCGGGCCTCCTCGTGGCATTCCATGCAATCCCGGCCCAGGTAGTTCTTGGACGCCACCGCCGGGATGATGGCCAGGAGAACATGGCCCCACTGGGGATCGTCGATCTCCTGGAACAGGGCCTTGCCGGTGGCGATCACGTCCTTTTCGGCCTCGGTGGGCGTAGCCGCCATTTCGTTGCCCGAGCCCATCTCCTGGATGACCAGGGCGCTACGCAGGATGCGCAGGTCCTTCACGGCCTCCGATTCCTGGACCTGGCTGTAGTAGATCTGCTTTTTCTTGGAGGTCTTGGTGATGTTCATGAACAGCAGGTTGGCCATGGTCATCTGGTGCACGCTCATGGCCAGCTGGTGGGCCTGGTTGAGGGCCAGTTCGCGCTGCTGGTGGACCGTCCAGTAGATCATCAGGCCCCAGGCCAGGCACAGCATGGCGGCGATGGCGGCCACCAGCCGCACCCAGATTTTGTAGTCGTAGAGATGCTTGAGCATGTGTCTTTGCCTTCCAGTGCGGAATCTCAGGCCGCCAAGGGGTCGAGGGCGCTGTCGAAGTCGAGGAGGACCGATTCGATGAAGGCCTTCTCCACCAGGGCGCGGTCGAAGCTCTTCTGCAACTCGTCCAGCTTGTGCTCCAGGGCCGATTTCTCGTCCTTGAGCCCTTGGGTCTGGGCCAGGAATTTCTCGTGCTCCTTCTGGAGGAGCTTGTCCTGGTTGATCTGCTGGAGGGATTCGTCGAAGGCCTTCTGCAGGGATTGGAGCCGCAATTCGGTGGCCTGGCGCTCCTTCTCCAGTTGCTGCCGTTCATCCACGTAGGTGTCGAACTGCTCCCGGTGGGCGGCCTCCCGGCGGGCCATTTCCCGTTCGGCAGCTTCGGCCTTCTGCTGGGCGGCGACCAGCTTGCCGTTGATGCGGGCGATGGTGTTCCGGGCCGTCGCCAGTTCGGCGTCCTGGGTCTGGTTGATGGCGTCGAGGGCCTTGGCCCGGGCATCGGCGCCCTGGAGCCGCTGGTTCTTGGCCCGCAGTTCCCGGACCAGGCTGTTGGCAGCCTCCAGGGCCTGCCGGCTGGCCATCAGCCGGCCGTGCAGCTCGGCCTGGGCGGACAGGATGTTCTGGATGCGTTCCTCGTTGGCGGACTTCCATTGGTCCAGCTCCTTGCCCTTGAGGGTCGTCATTTCCCGGACCAGATTGTGGGCGTCCAGGCTTTCCTCGCAGATTTCCTGGAAGCCGTTGCGCTGGAACTCTTCGAAGGCGGCCTGGGCGGCATCGTCGTCGTGGCTGCCCGGCTCGCCCTCGGCCACGGCAGCGGGGGGCGCTGCGGCCGCGCCGCCCCTGGGTAGGGCGCGGACGGCCCGGGCCAGCATGGACAATTCGGCGATGACGTAGCCGGATTGGCGGGAAATCCGGTCGATGGTGGCGTCCTCCGCCCGCACTCCACGGATGAGCGTGCGGATCAGGTATACGTTGGCGCCGCACAAGCCCAGGAAGCAGGCGCCGACCAGGAAGGCGAGGAGCAGGGTGGAGGGCATGGCCGGGTCTCCTTCAGTGGGCCAGCAGGCTGACCAGCCCCAGGCAATGGCCGGCGGCGGTGATGCGATAGGTCTTGCGGCCCTGGCCCTTGGCCAGGATTTCGCGGACCTTGGGGGCGATCTGGTAAAGGAGCTGGGAACGCACCAGGGGCACCATGTTGTCCGGCGCGGCGAATAGCTCGTGGCCGGAGAGCTTGAGGAGGGTGGCCACTTGGTTCTCGACGCCGTTGGGCAGGGGGGCGCCCGGCTTCAGTTCCGCCGGGGAGACCCCCGCCAGCCGGCCGCCGATGAGGGTCACCGCGCCCCGATCCAGGACGCAGAAGCCCCGGACTTCGGTTTCCCGCCCCTGGCCGTAGAAGGCCACGTACCAGGGCAGGTTCATGGCCTCGAAAACCACGTCCGCGGCCTCTTCCAGGTGGACCTTGGCCTTGAGGGTCTGGCACAGGAAATGTTCGATGTCCGCCACCGGCTTCACCTGGAAGGAGGGCTCCGACTTCTCGGCCGCCGGGGCAGCCTGGGGGCGGCGGGCGCCATCCTTCTCCAGGGCCTGGCGGACGGCGGTGGCCAGCTGGCAGTCGGTGAAGGGCTTGGCGAGGATGAAGGAAGCCCCGTTACGCAGCGCCTCGTTGAGCTTTTCCGGCGCCGACTCGGTGGTCACGAAGCCCACCAGCATGCGCTGCTGGCGGTTCTGTTGCAGGACCTGGAGCATCTCCAGCCCGCTCATGCCCGGCATGTGCCAATCGGTGATCACCAGGTCCGGAATCCACGACTCGATGGTTTCCAGGGCTGCCTCGCCGTTGTTGGCGGTGCGGAATTCCTCCGCCCCGAAGCCTTCCTTCTGGAGGGAGCGGCGGACGATCGCCTGGATGGCGGGGCTGTCGTCGACAATCAGTATCTTCATGATTACGTTGCTGATTCAGTGGTTGCCGAGGGGGTGTCGCATTCGAAGGCCAGGAAGCGCACGTTCCGTTCGCTGCTGGCGTAGCAGCGCTTGATCCGGGCGGAGGCGAGCAGGCGGCAGACCTGGTCCGGTTCCAGCCGCACGGGCAATCCGACCTCCAAGTCGTGGCGATTGGCGAAGATGCGGCGCACGCAGCCGGAGCAGACATTGCAGATTTCGGCCGCCACCATGTCCGGGTCGTCCAGGGAATGGGCGTCGAGGCTGAGGAGGGCGCCGGCTCCCCACGGGGCTGCGGCGGGACTCAGGCGGATAAGGAAATGGAGGAGGGGTTCAGGTAGGGCAAAGCCGTCTTCCACCGTCTGGAATTCCATCGGGTTGCCGGTCAGGAACTCCCAGGTCTGGCCCAGGCAGGCCTCCACCGTGCTGCCCACGTCTTGCGGCAAGGTCATGGCCGTCCCCTGCCCATGCCGATGCCGCTTCGGCCCGGATTCCGATCGTCCCCCACTGTGCCCCCCGCCATTTCTTGTGTAATGCCGACCGACATCTAGCAAGACCAAGGCCATCGGCCGAGGGGCATAAATGGAGCCGTTTCCGGGGGCGCCGCCCCCCCGATTCCGGCATTGTTTCCTGGGGATGGGAAAGAATGGGGGGCACCATTCCCGATGCCGGGAACGGCCTTTTTCCTCACTACAGCCTGCGTTGCCGTGGCCCAGGCAACGTCAGTTGCATATAATTATGCAATTTGGTTGCAGGCGAATCCCACGAGGAATGACCGCCGGGCAGCGCTTCTCGACCAGGGGGTAATATGCAAAAGCCGAAGAGAACGGCAAGCCGTGCAGCAACGTTGCGCCTGAAACCGCTGGCCTGGGCGATTGCCGCCTGCCTGTCGGCAAGTGCGGTGGCCATGCCGGTGGGGCCGCAGGTGGTGTCCGGCAATGCCACGGTCACCCAGAACGGCAGCCAGCTGACGGTGACCAACAGCAACAACGCCATTCTCAACTGGCAGAAATTCAACATCTCCCCCAACGAGATCGTCCGCTTCCAGCAGTCTTCCTCCACCAGCGCCGTCCTCAACCGGGTGGTGGGCACCGACCCGAGCCAGATCTACGGGCAACTGCTTTCCAACGGCCGGGTGTGGCTCATCAACCCCGCCGGCATCATGGTCGGGCCGGGCGGTCGGATCGACACCGCCGGCTTCGTCGCCAGCACCCTGGGCGTAACCAACCAGGATTTCCTCGCCGGGCGCTTGTCCTTCCAGAAAGGCGTGGCCGCACCGGGCAGCGTCATCAACCAGGGCACCATCACCACGCCGAAGGGCGGCAGCGTGTACCTGATCGGCGCCAACGTCCGCAACGAAGGCATCATCACCACGCCCCAGGGGGAAACCCTGCTGGCGGCCGGCGAGACGGTCAAGCTGATCGATACCGCCACCCCGGGCGTCGACGTGGAAATCACCGGCGAGGCGGGCAACACCACCAACCTCGGCCAGATCGCCGCAGAAGCCGGCCGTATCGGCCTGGCCGGCGGGCTGGTGAGGAATAGCGGTTCCCTCAACGCCTCCAGCGTGGTCAACGAAGGCGGCCGCATCTTCCTGAAGGCCAAGACCGATACCTATGTGGAGGGCAATGCCACCGTCTCCGCCACCGGCACCCAGGGCGGCCGGGTGGAGGTGCTGGGCAACCGGGTGGCCGTCATGGATAAGGCGTCCATCGACGCCTCCGGCACCAACGGCGGCGGCACCGTGCTGGTGGGCGGCGACTACCAGGGCAAGAACCCGGATGTCCAGAACGCCTACATCAGCTTCTTCGGCCCCGATGCCACCATCAAGGTGGATGCCCTGCAGCGCGGCAACGGCGGCAAGGCCATCGTCTGGGCCGACGATATCACCCGGGCCTATGGCCGCATCAGCGCCCGGGGCGGCGCCAATTCGGGGGACGGCGGCTTCGTCGAAACCTCCGGGCATCGCTATCTGGATTTCCGGGGGCTGGTGGATACGCGGGCGCCGAGGGGGGCGGCGGGGATGCTGCTGCTCGATCCGGCGGATATCGCTATCGACAATTCCTCTGACTACTTGAATGGCGGGTCTTTTAATTCGGGCGCATTTTCCGGGGCCTATGGCAACGCCGTTCTGACCTGGGCTACGATCAATGCCCAGTCCGGGACGCTCGAAATTCGAACCAGTAGCTATGGGACAGGTGGGGCCGGCAACATCAATATCAATGCCTCCGGCAGTGTGACGGGGCCCACCACCTTGACCCTGCTGGCCAACGGAAATATCAATATCGCCAACGGTGTTGCCGTCAATGGCGGCTCTGCCGATCTCAACCTGATCGCCGGGTGGAACAATTCGGGTTGGGCTGTTACCACGGGCACCGGCAACATCACCCTCCAGACCGGCTCCAGTCTTTCCACTACCGGCAATGTCTGGCTCAACGCGGGCAACAAGGTGGAGGCTGCCACAGGTGGAACCTTCGGAAAAATTACGGCGGGTACGCTGACCATCGGCAATACCAACGGCGGCGCTCTGCCTATGGGCGTCAGCCTGCCGGGGGCCAACATGGTCGATACCCTGGCCATCATGGCCGATGCTGCCACCGCCAACGTGACTTTCTCCAACGCCAAGCCCTTGACCATCGGTGGCGGCCAGTACTCCATCAGCGGCATCACTGCGGGTGGAAATATCTCGGTAAATACCTCCTCCACCAGCAAGCTCACTTTGTCGAACACCGTTTCCGCCGGCAGTTCCTCCACGCTGACGACGGATGGTGGCGATATCGATTTCTGCGGTGGCAATTTTTCAGTCGACCCCGGCGGCACCGCCACCGTGAATTCCGGAATCGGCACCATCTACGGTACGGGCCAGATCATGGCCGATACTATCCATCTGCAGACCAATGGTTCTGTCGGCGTCATCGGCACCTCCTCGTCATCCCCGCTTCTGACGAGTTCCGTCAGCGGAACCGGCAACGCGAATATCTCCATCGGCAACGGTTCGTCGGGGCCAGCGGCAGTTTATCTTCACCATGACGGCGATGCGACGCTGCAGTTCGTGAGGACGGGAAACAACGCGCCTATCGAAATTTCGGCCAGCAACAACCTGGCTTTTGCGACCAGCACCTCGCTCTCCGCCGGCATGTCGAACCTGGCCTTGAAGGCCGGGAATCTCATGACTCTGCCGGCCAGCGCAGCGTTTCAGGGCAAGAACGTTACCCTGATCGCCGATCAACTGAGCATCGCTCCCTCCGCGATGGTTACCGTCGGTACTGGCGGCATACTGACCGTGGCGCCTGTATCTGGGGGAAGAAACATCGAACTAGGGGCGGCCAGCAGTTCCTCTGCCCTGGGGCTGACGGCGGCGGAGATAGACCGCCTCATGACGGACAGCGCGGACACCACTGCCACGCTGCACATCGGTTCCGCGAACGCCGGCAATATCAACATCAGCGCGCCTCTGGCGCCGGCCGGCGGATTCAACAATGCCATCATCTCTCTAGAGTCCGGCGGTTCGATTTCCCAGGCCACTTCCACCGCCGCGATCACCGCGGCCCAGTTGGCGGTGCGGGCGGCGGGCAATGTGGCCCTCGATACGGCGGCGAACAATGTTACGGTTCTGGCAGGCAACATCTCCGGGACTGCGGATAGTACCGGCCCGTATTTCCATTTCAAGGCGGCCGGCAATCTCCTGATTGACATGGTCGACGGGGTGATGGGTATTTCCATCCCCGCTCCCTCCGGGGGCTACACCGCCGGCACGGCGGGCGGTGTGATCGCCCTGGAAGCGGGCGGCTCACTTACCCGGGGGTCGGTTGGCGGCTTGGTAGGAGCTGCGGTCGTAGCCAAGGCAAACGGTGGAATGGATATCTTGCTCAACAATATGTCGGCCATGCCTACTTATGTTGCGGCCTACGACGGCTCCGCCAATGGCATCAAGATCGAGGCTCAAAGCCCCGTTGTATCGGCAAGCGTGGGTTCTCTGAGCGGCATTTTCGGCAACGGCAATGTCAAGATTTCGAGTAGTGGGATGTTCAGTAGCAAGGTCAGCGCAACCCAGGCAGCGCCGATTTCGGCTGCTGGCGCTGTCACCATCGAGGCGGATCAGATTGCCTTTGCCGACGCAGGCGGCAAATCCGTCATTTCGGGTGCTGGCGTTGTACACATCCTGCCCTTCATAAAGCTTAGCAACTGGCAGATCTTGGATGGTGCTTGTTCAAGTTTCCCCTGCTACTCGACCGCCGATCTGAACAACATTCAGTCCTCCAGCCTGTTCCTGGGCGTGCCAGGCCACAGCACCTGGCCGACTACACCATTGACGGGCAATCTGACCATTT
>DASRUX010000190.1:0-38144 GCA_035655235.1 Rhodocyclaceae bacterium
GGCGCCGCCGATAACCCGGTGGCTCTCGGCGTCGAAGATCAGCTTGGTGAAGCCGTAGTCGGCGCCGTTGGCGATGGCCCGGCCGGAGGCCGCCCAGGGGAACTTGGAGGTCTCGACCTTGCGGCCTTCCTTCTTGGCCTGTTCCTCGGTGTAGCCCACCCAGGCCACTTCCGGATGGGTGTAGGCCACGCCCGGGATGACCTGGGCGTCGAAGGCGGCCCGGGCAAGCTCGGACTTGCCTTGCAACTCGCCGGCGGCGACTTCGGCGGCGACATGGGCCTCATGGACGGCCTTGTGGGCCAGCATCGGGTTACCCACCACGTCGCCGATGGCGAAGATGTGGGGGACGTTGGTACGCATCTGGGCATCCACCGGGATGAAGCCCCGCTCATTGACCACCACGCCCGCCTTCTCGGCGCCGATCTTCTTGCCGTTCGGGCTGCGGCCGGCGGATTGCAGGATCATGTCGTAGCGCTGGGGTTCGGCCGGGGCGCTTTCGCCTTCGAACTTGACCCACAGGCCGTCGTCCTTGGCATCCACCGCCACGGTCTTGGTCTTCAGCATGACCTTGTCGAAGCGGTGGGTGTTCTGCTTCTCCCACACCTTGACCGCATCCCGGTCAGGGCCCTGCATGAGGGCGTCCAGCATTTCCACCACCTCGACGCGGGCGCCCAGGGTGGAATAGACCGTGGCCATTTCCAGACCGATGATGCCGCCGCCGATGACCAGCATGCGCTTGGGAACGAAACGGAGTTCCAGGGCGCCGGTGGAATCGACGATGCGCGGGTCCTTGGGGATGAAGGGCAGATGCACCGCGGCGGAGCCGGCGGCGATGATGCACTTCTGGAATTTGACGACCTTCTTGGCGCCGGTCTTGGCCTGGCCGACCCCTTCGGTGACTTCCACTTCGATGTGGTTCGGGTCGAGGAAGGTGCCGAAACCGCGGACGATGTCCACCTTGCGGCCCTTGGCCATGCCGGCCAGGCCGCCGGTCAGCTTGCCGACCACCTTTTCCTTGTGGGCGCGGAGCTTGTCGATGTCCACCTGGGGAGCGGCGAAGCTCACCCCCAGGTCGGCCATGTGCTGGGCCTCGTCCATGACGGCGGTGACGTGGAGCAGAGCCTTGGACGGGATGCAGCCGACGTTGAGGCAGACGCCGCCCAGGGTGGCGTAGCGCTCGACGATGATGGTTTTCATCCCCAGGTCGGCGGAGCGGAAGGCGGCGGAATAGCCGCCGGGGCCGGCACCCAGGACCAGCATCTCGCATTCCAGGTCGGCGCCGCCGGCATGGCTGGCCGCCGTCGGGGCGGGCGCTGCGGCAGCGGCCGGAGCCGGAGCGGCCGCGGCGGGTTGGGGCGCCGGGGCTGCGGCCTCGGCACCACTTTCCACCTTGATCAGCACCTTACCTTCACTGACCCTGTCGCCCAGCTTGACCAGGACTTCCTTGACTACGCCGGCGGCGGAGGAAGGCACGTCCATGGTGGCCTTGTCGGATTCCAGGGTGGCGATGGCGTCGTCCACCTTGATGGTGTCGCCGACCTTCACGAACAGGTCGATGACCGGCACGTCGGAGAAATCGCCGATGTCGGGGACTTTGACTTCAATGAGTTGAGCCATGGTGGTCCCCTTAGACGATCATGCGGCGCATGTCGGCCAGCAGCTGGGCGACATAGACGTTGAAGCGGGTGGCCAGCGCCCCGTCGATGACCCGGTGATCGGCGGTGAGCGACAGCGGCAGGGTGAGGCGCGGCACGAAAGCTTTGCCGTCCCACACCGGCTTCATGGCCGACTTGTTCACCCCCAGGATGGCCACTTCCGGCGCATTGATGATCGGGGCGAAATAGGTGCCGCCGATGCCGCCCAGGCTGGAGATGGTGAAGCAGGCGCCGGACATGTCGGCGGGCTTCAGCTTGCCTTCCCGGGCCAACTTGGCCAGGTCGCCGGATTCCTTGGCGATTTCCATCACGGTCTTCTGGTCGGCGTTCTTAACCACCGGGACCACCAGGCCGTTCGGGGTGTCGGCGGCGAAGCCGATGTTGAAGTACTTCTTCAGCACCAGATTGTCGCCGTCCAGGGAGGAATTGAATTCCGGGAACTTCTGCATGGCCTTGACGCAGGCCTTGATCAGGAAGGCCAGCATGGTGACCTTGGCGCCGGACTTCTCGTTCTCCTTGTTGAGCTGGACGCGGAAGGCTTCCAGGTCGGTGATGTCCGCATCCTCGTGGTAGGTCACGGCCGGGATCATCACCCAGTTGCGGGAGAGGTTCTGGCCGGAAATCTTCTTGATGCGGGACAGGGGCTTGGTTTCGATTTCGCCGAACTTGGCGAAGTCCACCTTCGGCCAGGGCAGCAGGTCCAGGACGCCGCCGCCGGTGACGCCGCCCGAGGCGGTGGCTACCGGACCGGAGATTGAGCCGCTCATCACGCCCTTGACGTACTTGGTCAGGTCTTCCTTGAGGATGCGACCCTTGGGGCCGCTGGCGGTGACCTTGTTCAGATCGACGCCCAGTTCCCGGGCATAGGCGCGGACCGACGGAGAAGCGTGCACCTTGGCGCCGACGGGCAGGGCCGGGGCTAGGGCGGCGGCCGTGGCGGCAGCGAGGGCGGCCGGGGCCGCAGCGGCCACCGGGGCGTCCGGTTTCTCGGCGGGCAGGGGGGACGGGGCGGAGGAGGGCGTCAGGGCGGCGCCGGAGCCGGCGCTTTCCACCTTGATCAGCACCTTGCCTTCGCTGACCTTGTCGCCCAGCTTGACCAGGACTTCCTTGACCACGCCGGCGGCGCTGGAAGGCACGTCCATGGTGGCCTTATCGGATTCCAGGGTGGCGATGGCGTCGTCCACCTTGATGGTGTCGCCGACCTTCACGAACAGGTCGATGACCGGCACGTCGGAGAAGTCGCCGATGTCCGGAACCTTCACTTCGACCACGCCGCCGGCTGCCGCGGGGGCAGGAGCGGGGGCTGCGGCAGGAGCAGGTGCAGCGGCCGGGGCCGGAGCGGCCGCGGCGGGCTGGGGCGCCGGGGCGGCAGCAGCATCGCCGGCCTCGACCTTGATCAGCACCTTGCCTTCGCTGACCTTGTCGCCCAGCTTGACCAGGACTTCCTTGACCACGCCGGCGGCGGAGGAAGGCACGTCCATGGTGGCTTTGTCGGATTCCAGGGTGGCGATGGCGTCGTCCACCTTGATGGTGTCGCCGACCTTCACGAACAGGTCGATCACGGGCACTTCGGAGAAATCGCCGATGTCGGGGACTTTCACTTCAACCAATTGAGTCATCTCGTCTCTCCCCTTAAACGGACATCGGGTTGGGCTTGTTGGCGTCCAGGCCGTACTTGACCAGGGCGGCGGCAACCTTCTCGCGGCCGATCACGCCGTCGTCGGCCAGAGCCTTGAGGGCGGCGAGGGTGACCCAGTGGCGATCCACTTCGAAGAAGTTGCGCAGGGCCTCCCGGGTGTCAGAGCGGCCGAAGCCGTCGGTGCCCAGGGTGATGTAGCGGCGATTGACGAAGGGACGGATCTGCTCGGAGAACAGGCGGATGTAGTCGGTGGCGGCAACGACCGGGCCCTGGGCGTCCTTCAGGCACTTTTCCACATGGGTGAGCTTCGGCTCTTCCAATGGGTGCAGCAGGTTCCAGCGCTGGGTGTCCTGGCCTTCCCGGGCCAGTTCGTTGAAGCTCGGGCAGCCCCACAGGTCGGCTTCGACGCCCCAGTCGTTCTTGAGGAGCTCGGCGGCGGCGATGACTTCCCGGAAGATGGTGCCGGAGCCCAGCAGTTGGACGCGGGGCGCATTGCCGGCGGCGCCCTTACGGAAGGCGTACATGCCCTTGATGATGTCGGCCTCGGCACCTTCCGGCATGGCGGGGTGCTCGTAGTTCTCGTTCATCACGGTGATGTAGTAGAAGACATCCTCCTGCTCCTGGTTCATGCGGCGCAGGCCGTCCTGGACGATCACCGCCACTTCGTACTGGAAGGTCGGGTCGTAGGAGACGCAGTTCGGGATCAGGTTGGAGAGGATCAGGCTGTGGCCGTCCTCGTGCTGCAGGCCTTCGCCGTTGAGGGTGGTGCGGCCGGCGGTGCCGCCGATCAGGAAGCCGCGGGCACGCTGGTCGCCGGCAGCCCAGCACAGGTCCAGGGTGCGCTGCAGGCCGAACATGGAGTAGCAGATGTAGAACGGGATCATCTGCACGTTGTGGGTGGAGTAGGCGGTGGCGGCGGCGATCCAGTCGCTCATGGCGCCCGCCTCGTTGATGCCCTCCTGGAGCACCTGGCCGGTCTTGGATTCCTTGTAGAACATGAGCTGGTCATGGTCTTCGGGAACGTAGTTCTGGCCTTCCTGGTTCCAGATGCCGTACTGGCGGAACATGCCTTCCATGCCGAAGGTACGGGACTCGTCCGGCACGATGGGGACGATGTTCTTGCCGATGATCTTGTCCTTGAGGAGCATGTTCATCATGCGCACGATGGCCATGGTGGTGGACAGCTCGCGGCCTTCGCCGGAGGCCTTCAGGAGGCTGTCGAAGACGGGCAGGGCCGGCACCGGCAGGCTGGCGGCCTTGCGGCGGCGCTGGGGCAGGAAGCCGCCCAGGTCCATGCGGCGCTGGAGCAGGTACTTGTATTCCTCGGAATCCTCCGGGAATTTCAGGTAGGGCAGGTCGGCCAGCTGGTCGTCGGGCACCGGCAGGGCGAAACGGTCGCGGAAGCGGCGAATGGCGTCCACGTCCAGCTTCTTCTGCTGGTGGGAAATGTTCATGGCCTCGCCGGCCTGGCCCATGCCGAAGCCCTTGATGGTCTTGGCCAGGATCAGGGTGGGCTGGCCCTTGTGGTTAACCGCCTGCTGGTAGGCCGCGAAAATCTTGAACAGGTCGTGGCCGCCGCGGTTCAGTTGCCAGATTTCGTCGTCGGTCCAGTCGGCGACCAGTTCCTTCAGTTCCGGGGTGTTGAAGAAGTGCTCGCGGACGTAGGCGCCGTTCTTGGCCTTGAAAGTCTGATACTCGCCGTCCACACATTCCATCATGCGCTTCTTGAGGATGCCCTTCTTGTCCCGGGCGAAGAGGGCGTCCCAGTGGGTGCCCCAGATGAGCTTGATGACGTTCCAGCCGGCGCCGCGGAATTCGGCTTCCAGTTCCTGGATGATCTTGCCGTTGCCGCGCACCGGGCCGTCCAGGCGCTGCAGGTTGCAGTTGATGACGAAGACCAGGTTGTCCAGCTTCTCGCGCCCGGCCATGCCGATGGCGCCGAGCGACTCGACCTCGTCGGTCTCGCCGTCGCCCAGGAAGGCCCAGACCTTGCGATTGTCCATGTCGATAAGCTGGCGGCTGGCCAGGTACTTCATGAAGCGGGCCTGGTAGATGGCCTGGATGGGGCCGAGGCCCATGGAGACGGTGGGGAACTGCCAGAAGTCCGGCATCAGCCAGGGGTGCGGATAGGAAGAGATGCCCTTGCCGCCGGTTTCCTGGCGGAAGCTGTCCATCTGCTCGTCGGTCAGGCGGCCCAGCATGTAGGCGCGGGCGTAGATGCCGGGCACGGAATGGCCCTGGAAGAAGATCAGGTCGCCGCCGTGCTTGTCGGAGGGGGCGTGCCAGAAATGGGAGAAGCCCACGTCGTAGAGGGCGGCGGCGGAGGCGAAGGAGGCGATGTGGCCGCCGACGTTGGTGTGCTTGTTGGCCCGCACCACCATGGCCATGGCGTTCCAGCGGATGTAGCTGTGAATCTTCAGCTCGATGTCCGGGTTGCCCGGGTACTTGGGCTGCTGGTCGGCGGGGATGGTGTTGATGTACCCGGTATTGGCCGAGTAGGGGATTTCGATGCCGTCTTCACGGGCTTGGCCGATCAGTTTCTCGATCAGGTAATGAGCCCGTTCGGGGCCTTCCTGGGCGATGACGCCGTCGAGAGCTTCGACCCATTCACGGGTCTCTTGGGGATCGATGTCGCTGGGGTCAGGCAGGGCGTTCGTCGGCTGATCGGCCATGGATGTCTCCTTAGTATTTGAGGTCGTGTTGTCATGCCCGTTTTGCATGCAACTCTAACGCGAGACGAGCCGCATGGGTAATTTTCGGTTCGCTCGATATTTCGCATGGTAAAAAACAAATTCATATCGTGCAATATCCCGTGCGAAATTTTTGTGCTTTCCGATATCACACAAAATTTTTTGCATTTGGGGTTGCTCTGTATCAAATTCGCGCGGGCGAGGCTGCCTATAATCCGATCCTTTCGTTTTCCCAAATTACAGGAGCAGTCATGGCGGCAGTCATGCCCGCGCCGGCCCAGAGCCGGCTTCTCATGTCCGGCAACGAGGCGGTGGCGCGCGCCGTCTGGGAGTCCGGCGTCAAGGTGGCGGCGGCCTACCCGGGCACCCCGGCCACGGAAATGCTGGAAGTCATTTCCACCTACCCGGACGTGTACGCCGAGTGGTCGGTGAATGAAAAGGTTTCCCTGGAGGTCGCCATCGGCGCCGCCTATGCCGGTTCCCGCTCCTTCTGCTGTATGAAGCATGTGGGCATGAACGTGGCGTCCGACGCCCTCATGACCCTGACCCTGACCGGCGTCATCGGCGGTCTGGTCATCGCCGTCGCCGACGACGTGGGCCTGTCCTCTTCCCAGAACGAGCAGGATTCCCGCTTCTGGGGCCGCTTCGCCCACCTGCCGGTGCTTGAGCCTTCCGATTCCCAGGAAGCCTACGAGATGACCCGGTTCGGCTACGCCCTGTCCGAGAAATTCCAGGTCCCCGTCATCCTGCGCATGACCACCCGCATCAACCATGTGAAGTCCCTGGTTACCGTGGGCGAGCGGGAGGCCCATGGGGCCGCCGGCTTCCAGAAGAATCCCGCCCGCTGGGTCATGACCCCGGCCGGCGCCGGCAAGCGCATCCCCCTCATGTTCGACCGGGACATCGCCCTGCGCCAGGTGGCGGACGAGTCCGAGCTGAACCGCGTCGAGCCGGGTTCCGACAAGCGGGTCGGCTTCATCGCTTCCGGCACCGCCTACATGCACGTCAAGGAATGCTTCCCCGATGCCCCCGTCCTCAAGCTGGGCCTTTCCTGCCCGGTGCCGGTGGAAAAGGCCAAGGCGCTGGCCGCCCTGGCGGACCAGGTGGTGGTGGTGGAGGAAGTCGAGCCCCTGGTGGAGAACGAACTCAAGGCCGCCGGCCTCAATGTGCTGGGCAAGGACATCCTGCCCCGCTCCGGCGAACTGGCTCCCCATGTCTTGAAGCCCGCCATCGCCAAGCTCCTGGGCGAGCCGGTGCCCGAGACCCAGGTCGCGCCGCCGATGCAGATTTTCCCGCGGCCGCCCACCATGTGCGTGGCCTGCCCGCACCTGGGCGTCTATTACACCCTGTCCCAGATCAAGAACCTCACCATCTCCGGCGACATCGGCTGCTACACCCTGGGCGCGGGGCACCCCTGGAACGCCCTGGATACCACCATTTCCATGGGGGCCTCCATGGGCATCGCCCTGGGCCTGGACAAGGGCCGCGGCGAGTCCGACAAGGACAAGCGCATCCTGGCGGTGATCGGCGACTCCACCTTCATGCACATGGGCATGCAGGGCCTGCTGGACATCGTCTACAACAAGGGCAACGTCACCATCCTGCTCCTGGACAACCGGGCCGTGGGCATGACCGGCGGCCAGAACAACCCGGGCAACGGCTACGACCTCCACGACAACGAGGCGCCGCGCATCGATTTCGTGAATCTGGTGAAGGCCCTGGGGGTCAAGGAAGAGCGGGTCCACAAGGTCGATCCCTACCAGCTGCCGGTGCTGTTCAAGACCATCCGGGAAGAGATCAAGGTTCCCGAGGTGTCCGTGGTCATCACCGACCAGCCCTGCGTCCTCACCAAGGCTTATCACAAGATGAAGCCCTACGAGGTGGATGAGGACAAGTGCACCGGTTGCGGCAACTGCATCGAGGTGGGCTGCCCCGCCATCCACGTCACCCGCCGGGGCAAGGAAGTGAAGGCTTCCGGCCGGGAAGTGGATCTGGCCTTCGTACGCATCGAGTCTTCCGTGTGTACCGGCTGCGGCCTCTGCCTACAGCCCTGCGCCCCCAAGGCCATCCAGCACTACGAGCCGGTTTCCCCCATCAAGCTGGTGAAGTCCGCCGAGGAGGTTGCGTAATGAGCCAGAACTCCAACATCCTCGTGGTCGGCATCGGCGGCCAGGGCGTCATGACCGCCACCGAAATCCTGGCGGAAGCCGCCATCGCCATGGGCCACGACGCCAAGAAGACCGAAGTGGCCGGCATGGCCCAGCGGGGCGGCGTGGTTTCCTCCCACCTGCGCTTCGGCGACAGGGTCCTCTCCCCCCAGATCACCCCGGGCACCGCCGACGTACTCCTGGGCTTCGAGGCGGCCGAGGGCCTGCGCTGGCGCCATATGCTGCGCCCCAACGGCATCGCCCTCATGAACACCGCCCGGCTGGTGCCGCCGGTGGTGGAGCTGGGCCTCTTCGACTATCCGGACGATCCCATCGCCGAAATGAAGGCGGCCGGGACCAAGGTGGTAGCGTTCGACGCCACCTCCATCGCCCTGGAACTGGGCGACATCCGACTGGGCAATACGGTCATGCTGGGCGCCATCGGCGACCATCTGCCTTTCTCGGCCGAAGTCCTGCTGGAGTGCGTGTTGAAGCGCTTCCGCCGCAAGGGCGACAAGGTGGTGGAGATGAACCGGAAGGCCTTCGAGGCCGGCCGGGCAGCCGTTGGAGCAGCGCAGGCAGCAGTCGCCTGAGCCGCTCCGGCATCGCCATCCGACCGTCCCCGTAGCGGGATGGGGTTGGATGGATGACATCGACATGGCGGCGGGTTTCTGCAAGAATCGCCGCCATGTTCCTGATGCCCTATCTGAAGCACGCCGTAAAGACTTCCTTTCCCTTCGGCGTCGTCCTCATCGTAGCCGCCAACCTGCTGGTGTATTTCGGATTCCAGCAGCGGGACGCCCACCGTTACCAGCGGGCCTACGACTATTACCAACACAGCATCCTCGTCCGGCTCGAACCGCCGGCCTACGTCGACCATCTTCGCCAGCAGGGGAAGGACAAAGCCCGCGCCCGGTTCCAGCGCGCCCAACTGGATGGCAACCTGCCCTACCTGGTGCAAACCATGGCGGACGACGCCGGCTTCATGGCGAAGCTCCGCTCCGGCCAGGTCGTTCCCCCCGAGCATCCTGATTACGGGCAATGGCTCCAGGCCCGGCGCTATTTCGACGGTATCAGGGAGTCCATGGTCACCGAACAGTACGCCTTCCGGACCGACAAGCCGTCGCTCCTGACCGCCTTCACCCACCAGTTCCTCCATGGCGACATGAGCCATCTGGCCGGGAACATGATCACCTTCATCCTCATCGCCCCGGCCGTCGAGGCTATCCTCGGGACTTCCCTTTTCCTGACGGTCTATCTGGTGGGCGGCCTGGGCGCCGTGGGGATGCACTGGCTCATCGTCGGCTCGGGTAGTGGCCTGATCGGCGCCTCGGGAGCGATTTCGGCCGTGATGGGGGCTTTTGCCGCTCTGTTCCGGTGGCGGCGCATCCCCTTCTTCTATTTCGTCGTGGTCTATTTCGACGTGATCCGGGCGCCGGCCCTCCTGGCGCTGCCTATCTGGGTGGTGAACGAGTTCCTGCAACTCGTCTGGTTCGGCAACCGGGGCATCGCCTATGGCGCCCATATCGGCGGCCTCCTGGTGGGCGGTCTCCTGGCGTGGCCCTTGGCCGGCCGGGTCGCCCAGCGCTTTGCCGAAGCCCCGGCGGCAGACGCGAAGGATGGCAAGACGGACGATGACATAGAAACCGCCATGGCCTTGGCCAAGCGCCATCTGGCGAAGGGGCGCCAACTGGTCCGCGAACATCGTTTTGACGAGGCCCGCCAGGCCTATGCCCGGGCGGCCGGCTGCGCTGGCCTCGACGCTGCGGCCCTGCGGGAGTGTTTCAATATCGCCAAGCTGTCGCCCGGCAGCAAGGAGTTCCACCTGGTCGCCCGCGCCATCCTCGGCCATGCCGGCGACCAGGATGAAACCCATCAACTGGTCGTCGATACCTTCGGGGAGTACCTCGGCCTGGCCCAGCCCCGGCCGTTCCTGAACGGGGACATCCTGGCCGGACTGGCGGGGCGTTTCCGGCGCCGGCGCTGCATGGGGGAGCTGGACCGGGTCGCCCGCCTGTTCCACAACATCGCGCCCACCCATCCCAGCTGCCGCGAAGTCCTGCTGGCGGCGGCCCAATGCCACCAGCAGGCCGGCGACGGCCACCGGGCGGCCGAGCTGGCCATCCTGGCCAAGAGCGCTACTGCTACTTAACCGCCTTTTCCCATCTACCCGGCAGCGCCCTGGAGGCGGGCCAGGGTCTTCAGGTATTCCCGGGCCTGGTTGGCGCAGGGGTGGTCGGGGAAGCGCTGGCAGAGGGCGGTGAATATCTGTTCCGCCATCTTGTCCTGGCGGAAGTCCTCGCACAGGATCAAGGCGCTCAGGGCATAGACCTCGGGGATGAGGGGGTGGTTTTTGAACAGGCGGTCGAAGGAACGCAGTATGTCCAGGGCCAGCTTGCCATCCCGGGCCGTGCGCGCCGCCTTGGCCAGGGCCAGCACCGTGGCGGGGTCTTCCGGCCGGAATTCGGGCTTCCTTTCCCGGCACAGGCGCAGGGCATCCAGAGCCTTGCCCGGCATCCCTTTGGTGAGGAGCAGCGCCAGCAGGCGCTGGGCGTGGGAAAGCAGGCGGTCGTCCTTGCCGGCCAGGTGCAGCAGTCGGTGGTAGCGCAGCTGGAAATCGACGTTTTCCGGCTCCAGCCGCTGGGCCTCGTAGGCGATGTTCAGGGCTTCGTCGATCTTGCCGGCGGTGATCAGGTCGGCGACGGGGTCTGCTTCCCGGTTCGGGGCGGAGCCGTCGGTGGCATCGGGATTATCGATTTCGAGCCCGAGCCGGCGATGGTACTGGTAGAGCACATAACCCATCATGTTGAAGGCGATGATGGTGAAGTACATCGCCGTCGCCGTGGCTGCGAAGGTGGACAGGAACAGCCGCGGCCGTTGCCGGCTGAGCATGGAGAAGAAAGGCTCCAGGATCGGTTCGATGTCCTCGTCGGGGCCGGTCTGGGAAACGGCCACCTCGGCCTCGGCCCATTTGGCGAGCAGGGGACCGAATCCCTTGGCAAAGACCCAGAAGGACACCAGCATCTGGGACGAGGAAAGACAGAAGAGGAACAGGCAGAGGAGCAGGTAGGGCTTTCCCATGGCCTTGGCGATTTCCCAGCCGAGGCTGGGGTTGAGGCCGGCGGTCAGGCTGCGGGTCTGGACCAGCACCATGGTGGCGGCGGGCAGGAAGAGCATGATGGCGAGGTTGGCCACCATGCTGGCTCCCTGGCCGAAAAGGGAGGCCGCCACGCCGACCACGATGGAGGTGACGACGAACAGCCCGAACAGCTTGTAGGGCATATCGACCAGGCTGCCGTCCGGTTCCCAGGAATAGTCGGCGGGGGACAGGTGTCCCTGGGCCGTTTCGCACAACACCCGGCTGCCGTGGCGCAGCAGGATGATCCAGGCCACGATGGAGAGCCCCGCGATGGCGAGGAACATCGACTGCATCCCCGAGGCGAACGTTCCCACCGCCGGTATGGCGGCGCACATGCCGATGCGGCCGAGGATCTGCGGGTGGCGCAGGGGAAAGCGGAAGAAATCGGGAATGCGGGTCCAGAAGGCTGGTGCGGAGGTCGCATCCGACTCGGCAGGGTAGGAGGTCGAGGCCATGGTCCGGTGAGTGGGCTGTCAATCCCAATAGCATAGTGCCTGGCGTGGCGGCGGGCAATTCGCGGCGCCTCGGCTTCCGGCGGGCGCCGGGAGGGGGCGGGGAGTGAATCCTGTCCGGCGGATTCTGGTAAAATCCTGAAAGTTCAAAGGGAAAGGTCGCCGCCTTTCCCCTTTTCTTTTTTGGATGGGTTGAAGATGACGGCTCAAATTATCGACGGCAACGCCCTGGCCCAGGAGCTGCGCCAGAGTTTCAAGGCCCGGGTGGAAGCCCTGGCGGCCAAGGGGCATCGCCCCGGTCTGGCGGTGATCCTGGTGGGTGAGAATCCCGCGTCCCAGGTCTATGTGCGTAACAAGGTGAATGCCTGCGTCAATGTGGGCATGCATTCCGAGAAGATCACCTACGACGCCGATGTCGATCAGGCCACCGTCCTCGCCAAGATCGCCGAGCTGAATTCCGACCCCAATATCCACGGCATCCTGGTCCAACTGCCCCTGCCCAAGCACTTCGATGAAGAGAAGGTCCTGGAGGCCATTTCCGCCGACAAGGACGTGGACGGCTTCCACGCCGAGAACGTCGGCGCCCTGGCCCAGGGCAATCCCCGATTCATCGCCTGCACCCCCTACGGCGTCATGAAGATGTTCGAGAAGGGCGGCGTCGACCTGGCCGGCAAGGAAGCCGTGGTGGTGGGGCGCTCCAACATCGTCGGCAAGCCCATGGCGCTCCTGCTGATCAACGCCGGCGCTACCGTCACCGTCTGCCATTCCAAGACCAAGGATTTGCTGTTCCACACCCAGCGCGCCGACATCCTGGTGGCCGCCGTCGGCAAGCCCAAGATGATCACCGGCGACATGATCAAGCCCGGCGCCGTGGTCATCGACGTGGGCATCAACCGCCTCCCGGACGGCAAGCTCTGCGGCGATGTGGATTTCGACTCCTGTGCTGAAGTCGCCTCCCTCATCACCCCCGTGCCCGGCGGCGTCGGTCCCATGACCATCACCATGCTGCTGGCCAACACCATCGAAGCCGCCGAGCGAAAGGCCGGTCTATGAACACCGTGAAGCATCCCCTGGTCGGCGTCGTCATGGGCTCCGACTCCGACTGGCCCACCATGCAGGCCGCGGCCGTCATCCTCAAGGAATTCGGCGTCCATTTCGAAGCCAAGGTGGTTTCCGCCCACCGCACCCCGGACCTCCTCTTCGACTACGCCGCCATGGCTTCTGAGCGGGGCCTCAAGGCCATCATCGCCGGGGCTGGCGGCGCGGCCCACCTGCCGGGCATGCTGGCCGCCAAGACCACCGTGCCGGTGCTGGGCGTACCGGTCCAGTCCAAGGCCCTGTCCGGCCAGGATTCCCTGCTTTCCATCGTCCAGATGCCCAAGGGCATCCCGGTGGCCACCTTCGCCATCGGCGAAGCCGGCGCCGCCAATGCCGCCCTCTTCGCTGTCGCCATGCTGGCCAATGAAGACAAGGAACTGGCCGCCAAGCTGGAAGCCTTCCGCCAGGCCCAGGCCGAGAAGGTCCTGGCCATGAAGCTGCCCGAGGTCTGAGCGTGATCCTTCCTCCCGCTACCCTGGGGATGCTGGGAGGCGGCCAGCTCGGCCGCTTCTTCGTCGCCGCCGCCCACGAGATGGGCTACAAGGTCTGGGTCCTGGACCCGGATGCCAACAGCCCTGCCGGGCAGATCGCCGACCGGCACCTGGCCGCCGACTACAACGATTTCGCAGCCCTGGACCAACTGGCTCAAGGCTGTGCCGCCATCACCACCGAATTCGAGAACGTCCCGGCGGAAACCCTGGACTACCTCGCCAAGTTCGTGCCGGTGCGCCCCTCCGCCGCCGCCGTGGCGGTGTGCCAGAATCGCATTGCCGAGAAGAGCTTCCTCAAGGACAACGGCCTGCCCCACGGCCCCTTCGCCGCCATCCGCAGCGAGGACGACCTGCGCAACGCCGACGCTTCCCTGTTCCCGGCCATCCTCAAGGTGGCCCGTTTCGGCTACGACGGCAAGGGCCAGGCGGTGGTGAATAGCCGGGAAGAGGCCCTGCTGGCCTTCGCCAATTTCAAGGGCGAAGCTTGCGTCCTGGAACAGAAGCTGTCCTTGGACTACGAGGTTTCCGTGGTCCTGGCCCGGGACGAGAACGGCAAGGTGCAATGCTTCCCCACCGGCGAAAACCAGCACATGCGGGGCATCCTGGACGTGTCCATCGTCCCGGCCCGGGCCTCCGCCTGCGTGCGCAGCGACGCCGAGGACATTGCTGCCCGCATCGCCGAGAAGCTGGGCTACATCGGCACCATGGGGGTGGAGTTCTTCATGAGCCGGGGCAAGCTCTACGTCAATGAAATGGCCCCCCGGCCCCACAACAGCGGCCACTACACCATCGACGCCTGCGTCACCGACCAGTTCGAGCAGCAGGTCCGCGCCCTGTGCGGCCTGCCCCTGGGCGAGCCCCGGGCCCATTCGGCGGCGGTCATGGTCAACCTCCTGGGCGACCTCTGGTATGAGGGCGGCGACCATTACCGGGAGCCGGACTGGTCCAAGCTCTACGCCGTGCCCAACCTCAAGCTCCACCTCTACGGCAAGCACCACGCCCGCCCCGGCCGCAAGATGGGCCACTTCACCGTCATCGGCGAAGGTGCGGCCAAGGTGCTGGAGGCCGCCCTGGCTGCCCGTTCCGCCATTGGCATCAAGGACGAATGACTCCTTATGATGCGGATTACCGCCGCGCCGTCGAACTCCTGACGGCCGGCGAACTGGTGGCCTTCCCCACCGAGACGGTGTACGGCTTAGGCGCCGATGCCTCCAATCCGGCGGCGGTGGCCAAGATTTTCGCCGCCAAGGGCCGCCCGGCGGACCATCCCCTCATTGTCCATGTGCCCGGCCACGACTGGATCGAGCACTGGGCCGCGCATGTGCCCGACGCCGCCTGGGAGCTGGCCGAGGCCTTCTGGCCCGGGCCGCTCACCCTCATCCTCAAGAAGCAGGCCTGGGTGCCGGACGCCGTGACCGGCGGCCAGGACACCGTCGGCCTGCGGGTGCCCGGCCATCCGGTGGCCATCGAGCTGCTGCGCCGTTTTGCCGCGGCCGGCACCAAGGGCGGAGTTGCGGCTCCCTCCGCCAACCGCTTCGGCCGCATCAGCCCAACCACCGCCGCCCATGTGGAGGAGGAGCTGGGCGACCGGGTTCCGCTCGTGCTGGACGGTGGCCCCTGCCAAGTGGGCATCGAATCCACCATCATCGACTGCTCCCGGGGCGAGCCGGTGATCCTGCGTCCCGGCCACGTCACGCCGGAGGTGATCGGCGACGTGCTGGGCACGGTGCCCGCCATCGAAACGGCGGCTGGCGCCCCCCGGGTTTCCGGTTCCCTGGAAGCCCATTACGCCCCCACCACCCCCCTGCGGCTGGTGGCTTCCGACCGCCTCCTGGACATCCTCAACGCCCTGCGCCACAGCGGCCGCAGTTGCGCCGTCCTCGGCCACAGCCAGCCGCCCCAGGCCGGCATGCCCCACGTCTTCCGGCTACTGCCGGCGGACCCGGTGGGCTATGCCCACGAACTCTACGCCGCCCTGCGGGACCTGGATCACGCCGGGGTGGAACTGATCGTGGTCGAAGCCCTGCCCCAAGGTCCCGGCTGGGCCGCGGCGGCCGACCGGCTGCGCCGCGCCGCCGCCGGAGCCGGCCCGGGCTAATCGCCCTCTTCGACGGGCAGGGCGAAATAAAAGGTGGCCCCCTGGTCCACCCGGCTCTCCGCCCACACCCGACCGCCGTGCTTGGTGACGATGCGGTGCACGATGGCCAGCCCGACGCCGGTGCCCGGAAAGCGCTCCGCCTTGTGGAAGCGCTTGAACACCCCGAACAGCTGGGTGGCCTGGGCCCGGTCGAAGCCTACGCCGTTGTCACGGACGAAATATCGCTGTTCGCTGTCCTCGCTGATGCAGCCGATTTCCACCAAAGGCTGGGGCCGGGGCCGGCTGAATTTGACCGCATTGGCGATCAGGTTCATCCACACCTGGCGCAGCAAGGCCTTGTCTCCCTGGGCCGGGGGCAGGTCGCCGACGGTGAAGGTGTCCTGGGTGCAATCTCCCGTCTGGCAAACCTCCTCGATCACCTCCCGGGCCAGCTTCGCCATGTCAACGCTGCTGCGGGTGATGGGCGCCTGGCCCAGGCGGGCGAAGGCCAGCAGATCGTCGATCAGGTGGCCCATGCGGACGCTACTGTCCAGGATGACTTCCAGGAGCCGCCGCCCTTCCGGGTCCATCCTTCCGCCGTGTTCCTCGGCCAGGAGGCGGGCGAAGCCGTTGATGGCCCGCAGGGGCGCCCGCAGGTCGTGGGAAACCGAATAGCTGAAGCTCTCCAGTTCCCGGTTGACCTCCGCCAGTTGCTCCACCTGGCGCCGGAGTTCGGCATTGAGCTGGCCGATCCGCCGCTCCGCCTCCCGGCGCTCGCCGATGTCCCGCAGGATGGCGGTGAAAAATACCCCCTCGCCGGTGGCCCAGTCGGCCAGGGAGATTTCGATGGGGAATTCCGAGCCGTCCCGGCGGCGCCCCTCCAGGGCCACGGTACGGCCGATGATGTGGGGCTTGCCGGTGGCGAGGAAGCGCCGGAAGCCGTTTTCGTGGGCATCCCGCAGGCGCTCCGGGACGAGGATTCCCAGGGGCTGGCCGATGATCTCGGGGCGCCGGTAGCCGAACAGGGCCTCGGCCGCCCGGTTGAAATAGGTGATGCGGCCCTCGCCATCCGCCGAGATGATGGCCTCGTTGGCGGTTTCCGCCGCCGCCCGCAATTGCTCCCGGCTTTCCCGCAGGGCGGCGGTCATGTCCTCGGCCAGGACGGTCGCCCGCCGGCGCAGGGTGGCCAGGGACCAGACCACCATGAACAGCAGCAGGCTGATGACCGTGCCGGTGGTGAGAATGATGCGCGGCCGTCCGTAGGAGGTGCCGGAGGTGAAGGCAGGAAGGGCGTCCACCCGGACTGTCCACGGCCGCCCGGCGACGGCGATGTGGCGGACCTCGGAGAGACGGGGGGCGGTGGGAGGATTCCCTGTATCGTGGCTGTCGTACATCAGGTCGGCTTCGCCGGTATCGTTGCCGTCGTAGATGCGCAGCGCCACGTCGGGCAGGCTGGAGCCGAGGATGCCCGCCATCAGGTCGTTGGCCCGAAAGGGGCTGTAGACATAGCCCTGGAGGGCCTTCCGGCGCTGCTCCGGGGTATTGGCCGGCTGGCCGTGGCGATACACCGGCAGGTACATGAGAAAGCCGGACTGGATGTCCTTTTCCGTCTCCTGCACCAGGACCACCTTTCCCGACAGGGCGGCGTTTCCCGTGTCCCGGGCCGCCTCCATGGCCGCCCGGCGGATGGGCTCGGTGAACATGTCGAAACCGAAGGCCCGGAGGTTGCGCCAATCGAAGGGCTCGATAAAGACGATGGCGGTGTATTCCTTCCGTGCCCCCGGGGGACGCACATCGTAATCCGGGAAGCCCTCGGCGCGAACCTGCCGGATGTGGCCTTTCAGCTGTTCCGGGAGGAGGTATTGGGCGAAGCCGAGGCCCCGGATGCCGGGATAGTTCCGGGCCAACTGCAGCGCGGCCACATACCGCCGCCATTCCTCCCGGCTGACCTCGCCGGAGGCGTCGAACAGCCCCCGGGCGCCCAGCAGCACCTGCTCCTGGGCCTGCATCCGAGCCTGGATGGCGGAGACGATTTCATCCACCCGGTCCTCGAAGCGGGTCCGGGTTTCCCGCTGGATGTCCCGGTTGGCGCCATGCCAGGTCAGGGCGGTGAGGAACAGGCAGCCGATCAGGGTGGCCCAGGCGAAAAGCGTCGCCAGCCGGGCCGGTAGGGGAAGTTCCTTCCGCCAGTTGTGTTCCCTGCTCCCGACGCGCCGGACTGGGGCGGTCGGTCCGTGTCGGAAATCGTCCATCCAACCGCATGTCCTCTCAACTTCCCGATCCGGTAGACGCCCGGGATTCCAGGTAGTGCCGGAAAAAGCGCCGGGCCGGACTACTGCGGCAAAAATGGGGTATTGGGTTTATTGCCGGCAGCACCATGGCATGGTCTGATGACTTCCCGGATAACCTGATTACTGGAGAAGACCCCCATGACCCCCAACGCCTTCGCTTCCGTCTCCGTCGAATCCCTGATGGCTCCTTTCCAGATACTCTCCAACCTGGCGGCGGAGAAGGCCGGGAAGCTCGCCAATATCCAGCTGACCGCCCTGGAAACCTATCTGGCGGTGGGCATCAACCAGTGCAAGGCGGCGGTGGCCGTCCATACCCCGGAGGATTTCCAGGTCCTGGCCGGCAAGCAATCGGAACTCTTCAAGCTCCTGGGCGAAAAGGCCGTGGTGGATATGCAGCAGATCATGCTCCTGGGCAGCGAATTCGGCGCCGAGATGCAGAACGCCGTGCTGGAGAGCACCAAGCCCCTGACCAACGGCCTCCAGTGAGGGCCTGAGCCCCGCCTGAACCAACGGGAGCGGGCGGGGCCAAAGCCGCATCGGGATTTCTGGAGCGGGAGGGTTTGCAGCGATGCTCCGCCTTGCCATCGTCGACGACCACGGCATCGTCCGGGCCGGCTTCCGGGAGATGCTGGCCGAGGAAATCGAAATCCAGATCGTCTTCGAGGCTTCCTCCGGCGAGGAGGCACTCCAGCACCTCCGGGAATGCGACTGCGACGTGCTTCTCCTGGACCTCTCCCTGCCCGGCCAGAGCGGCGTCGATGTCCTGCGGGCGGTGCGCCAGCGCCATCCGGGCATCAAGGTCCTCATGCTCAGCGGCTTTCCCGAGGAGCGCTACGCCCTGGCCATGATCCGCCACGGCGCCGACGGCTATCTTTCCAAGGAGTGCGAGCGGGAGGAGTTGATCCGGGCCATCCGCACGGTGGCCGGCGGGCGGCGCTACGTCTCGGCCCGCACCGCCCAACTGCTGGCCGGGGAATGCGCCGGGGAGGTCATCCTGCCCTCCCATTCCCAGCTTTCGGACCGGGAGCTGGAGGTCTTCCTGCAACTGGCCCAAGGGGCGTCGGTGTCGGATATCGCCGCCGCCCTCAACCTGAGTGTCAAGACGGTCAGCACTTATCGCACCCGGCTCCTGGAAAAGCTCGCCCTGTCCAGCAATGCCGAACTGGCCGCCTACGCCATCCGCCATGGCCTGATCGTCGGCTGAGGTGGGCGGTGGTGTCCCCGGTCCTGTCGTCGCCCCGCCTCAAGGTCTTCCTGGTCGAGGATTCTCCCCGGCTGTGCCGGCTCCTGGCCGGCATCCTGGGGGAGCTGGACGGTGTGGCGGTGGTCGGGGAGGCGGCGGACGAGCCGTCGGCCATCCAGCGCATCGAGGAAAGCCGGCCCGACGTGGCCATCGTGGACCTGGAACTGGGGCGGGGCAGCGGCCTGGAGGTGCTGCGGGCCCTCAACCGCCAGCCCCAGCGCTTCGGCCCGGTACGGGCGGTGGTATTCACCAACTACGGCCACCCGGGGCTGCGGGACTGCTGCCGCCAATTGGGCGCCGACGGCTTCTTCGACAAGGCCTTCCAGCTGGACGACCTCATCGACTACGTCCTGGCCGCCCGGCCGGGCACCGTGCCCTATTGAACCAGGGCCGCCTCCGCCAGGGGAATGCCGGCCACGATCCGGGTGCCGTGGCCCGGGCGGCTTTCCAGGGAAAAATCCCCGGCGAACATCTGCACCCGGTGCCGCATCCCAGCCAGGCCGTGGCGGCGCTTGCCCGCCAGGGCCGGGTCGAAGCCGCGGCCGTCGTCCTCGATACGCAGGATGGCCCGGCCGCCGGCGGTGGCTAGGCCGATCTTGACGGTGTGGGCGGCGGCGTACTTGCGGATATTGGTCAGCCCTTCCTGGGCGATGCGGAAGAGGGCCAGGGCCTGGTCCCGGGGCAGTTCCAGGTCGTCGGCGGGCAGGTCGAGGACCAGGCGGCACTCGCTGCTCTTGGCGAAATCCTCGGCCAGGGCCCGCAGGGCGGCCACCAGCCCGAGTTCCTTGAGGAGGGGCGGGCGCAGGTCGTCGATCAGGCGGCGCTTCAGGAGGATGCCGTTGTGGAGCTCGTCCTGGAGGCGCTCCAGCCGCTCCCGGATGGCCGGGGGCGTGTCCGGGGCCAGCTGGCGGACGATCCAGCTGGTGTCCATCTTGGCGGCGGTCAAGAGCGATCCCAGCTCGTCGTGGAGCTCCCGGGCCAGCCGGGCCTGCTCCGCTTCCCGGGCATTGGTCAGGTAGCTGGCCAGGTGGGAAAGCTCGTCGGTGCGCTCCTGGACCAGGGCGTCCAGGCGCTGGTTCTCGCCCCGCAGGAGGTCGGCGATCTGCTCCCGCAGCTGGAGCTGGCGCTGGAGGACGAAGTAGAGCATGAGGAGCAGCAGGAAGGCCGCCCCGGCCAGGGTGGCGACCACCCATTGGGTGCGGTGGAAATAGAGCACCGAACTCTCCAGGGAACGCTGGCCCTCGATCAGCTCCCGGCGCTTGATCTCGGCCAGGGTATCCCGGATGCGGTCCATGTAGCGCTTGCCCTCGGCGGGGGCGCTGGAACCCTTGGGGGCCTCCTCGGAAACGCTGCCCCGCCGCACGGCGTCGGCCAGGATGCGCATCTTCAGGGTCACCAGGCCGCTCAGGTCCGCCAGGATGGCGTCGCTTTCCGGGGAAGTGGCGAGGTCGGCGCGGATGTCGTCCAGGGTGTAGTGCAGGGTGGCGAGGCTGGCTTCGTAGGGTTCCAGGTACTCCCGGTTGCGGGAGAGCAGATAGCCCCGGACGCTGCTTTCCGCGTCCGCCAACTGGATGAGCAGGCTGTCCAGGCGGCCGATGCGCTCGGACTGGGCCTGGAGCTTGCCCAGGGCTCGCAGGCTGGCGTTGGACTGCCCGAAGCTGGAGATGAGGACGGCGATGACCAGGAGGCAGCCCAGTCCGAAGAGCAGGTAGCGCCAGGGGCGGCCGGGGAGGCTGCCGGGGCGGGAGAAGAAGGAGGAAAAGGAAGAGAGGGCGGCGGTCATCGTGGGGGGCTTCCCGCCGGACAAGCAGGATAAATCCGACATCTGATTCCGTTCCGTCCGACAGAAAGCAGCCGGTGGACCGCTTAGGCTGAGGGACAGTTCAGTAGCTTCGCCTGAAGCGTGGCCCGTTCGGGGCCATGAACTGCATCACAACGATCTTCTTGAGAGGAGAACAGACATGAAACCCAAGATGCGACTTGCCACCCTCATCCTCATGGGCGCCGTCCCCCTGGCGGCCATCGGCGCCGACTATGGCGGTTCCAGTTCCAGCAGCACCACCAGCCCGAGCGGCTCCGCCACCGATTCCTCCACCAGCGGCGGCATGGGCTCCTCCGGCGCCCAGGGCACTTCCGGCAGCAGCCGCGACCAGAGCTACTCCGGGTCTTCGGATTCTTCCGGAATGTCCGGCTCCAGTTCCTCCGGCATGTCGGGCTCTTCCGGTTCGTCGGCCCAGTCCGATACGTCCACCAGCGGCTCCCAGGCCTCCGTGCCCCGGCAGTTCCGCCGCCTGGACAAGGACAAGGACGGCATGATCTCCCAGAGCGAAGCCAAGCGCTCCAGGGACGTGTCCCAGCACTTCAGCCAGTGGGATACCGACGGTGACGGCAAGATTTCCCTGTCCGAATGGCAGGCGGCCCATGCCAGCGGCGCGGCCGGCGTCAGCGGCTCCAGCCGCTCCAGCCGTAGCGGCAGTTCCTCCGGCATGGATTCGTCCACCGGTAGCGGCTCGTCCTCCTATGGTTCGGGTTCCTCCTCCGGGTCCGGTTCGTCCGGCATGGGCGGCTCCTCGTCCGGCGGCAGCATGGGCGGATCGTCCTCCTCAGGCGGCATGGGCGGTAGCTCTTCCGGTTCTTCCGGTAGCGGGCAATGAGGCCGGGTAAATCCGTGGTGGCGGCCGTCCTGCTGACGGCTGCCCTGGGGGCGGGTGCCGCCGATACCGGCCGGGGGGAGACCGCCGGCCAGGTCGTCGACGACGCCACCATCACCGCCAAGGTGAAGAGCGCCTTCGTCAGGGACGACCGCGTCAGCGCCCTGGACGTGAAGGTCCATACCTACCGGGGAACGGTCCAGCTGGCGGGCTTCGCCGACAGCCAGGACGAAATCCAGCGGGCGGAAAACCTGGCCCGCTCGGTGCCCGGGGTGACCGACGTCAAGAACGACATGCAGGTCAAGCCGGCTCGGCGGCCCTAGGTCGCAGGTAGCCTACCGGCCGGCGGACGGATCGCCCGATCCTCCGCCGGCTTTTTCATGCCTGCGGGCCGGGTTGATTCACTTCGACGGAGACGTGCACCAGCTCCTCGTGCTGGCCCAGCAGCGCCTTGACGGCGGCCGGCGTGACCCGCGGGTCCTCCGCCTCCAGGCCGACGATGACCGCGAACTGGCCGCGGCCGACCCGCCAGACGTGGAGGTCTTCGATACGGGGCGGCGGCGACCATTCCCCGTGGCCGGCGATGGTTTCGCGGATTTCCGCCACCACCGGATGATCCATCTCCCGGTCCAGGAGGACCCAGGCGGTGTCCCGGATCAGGCCGTAGGCCCACTTGGCCACCAGCACGGCACCGACCATGCCCATCAGCGGGTCGAGCCAGTTCCAGCCGTAGAACATCCCGCCCAGGAGGGCCAGGATGGCCAGGACCGACGTGGCGGCGTCGGCCAGGACGTGGATGTAGGCCGAACGCAGGTTGAGGTCGTGGTGGTGATGGTGGCCGTGGCCATGGCCGTGGTGGTCATGATCGTGGGGGCCTTGGAGGATGAGGGCGCAGAGCACATTCACCACCAGGCCGACGGCGGCCACCAGGATGGCATCCAGGAAGCCGATGGGCCGGGGCGACCACAGCCGCTCGGCGGAGGCGATGGCCATGGTGGCGGCCACGCCCAGGAGGAAGATGGCGCTGGCGAAGCCCGCCAGGATCTCGATCTTCCAGGTGCCGAAGGCGAAGCGGTAATCGTGGGCGTAGCGTCGGGCGGCGCCGTAGGCCACGGCGGAGAGCCCGATGGCGACGGCGTGGGAACTCATGTGCCAGCCGTCGGCCAGGAGCGCCATGGAGTTGAACCACCAGCCGGCGACGATCTCCACCACCATCATGGCGGCGGTGATGACCATCACCAGCCAGGTGCTCCGTTCCCCGGCGCGGTTGCCCTCGTTGAAGATGTGGGGCCGGATCAGGCCCGAGGGATCATGCCGAGGCATGGCGCAGCTCCTTTACATTGCCCCGCCGACATTGGCCAGGGCCAGGCCCCCTAGGATAGCGAAGATGGTGGCTGCCACGCCATGGACCAGGCGAACCGGCATGCGATGGGCGAGCTTGTCCCCCAGGAAGACCGCCGGCACGTTGGCGATCATCATTCCCAGGGTGGTGCCGATCACCACCGCCACCACCGTATGGAACTGGGCAGCCAGGGCCACCGTCGCCACTTGGGTCTTGTCTCCCATCTCGGCCAGGAAGAAGGCGATGATGGTGGTGCCCAGGACGCCGAAGCGCTCCTGGCGGGTTTCATTCTCGTCGATCTTGTCCGGGATCAGCATCCACACGGCCATGGCGATGAAGGAAAGGCCCAGCACCCAGCGCAGGGTGTCCTTGCCCACCAGGGTGGTGATCCAGGCCCCGAGGGCGCCGGCGCAGGCATGGTTGGCGATGGTGGCGATGAAGATGCCGGCGATGATGGGCCAGGGCTTCCTGAAGCGGGCCGCCAGCAGCAGGGAAAGGAGTTGGGTCTTGTCGCCGATTTCGGCCAGGGCGACGATGCCCGTCGAGACGAGGAAGGCTTCCATTTGCTTGATTCTCCGGCCGGGGTGCCCGTCGGCCACCTGCCGAGCCAGGGCCGGGGGGCGGCTCTTCCCCATCGGCGGGCGCGATTATAGCGAAGCTGCGCCGGGGCGCCGGGGGCGGTAATTACGCATTATGGGCGACATTCCCTCGCGGTGAGGTAAAATGCTTGCCATTCAAAGACATATAAGCCGGTGTCGATATGGGTTCCGGCGATGGGGGGAGAACGAATGAAAAACTGGAAAATCAATACCAAGCTCACGGTTCTCGTGCTGCTTTCGATCCTGGGCTTTCTGGCGAGCATCGCCTTCGGCCTGATGGAATTGCGCTCCAACCTCCTGGAGGACCGCAAGCTCAAGACCCGGCAGGTGGTGGAAGTGGCCATCGGCATCGCCCAGCGCCTCCAGGCCGACGAGAAGGAGGGCAAGCTCAGCCGGGAAGACGCCCAGCAGGAGGCCATCCGCCTGGTGCGTGCCCTGCGCTACGGCGGCAATGAGTACTTCTTCATCAACGACATGAACAACGGTTCGGTCATGCACCCCATCAAGCCGGACCTGGAGGGCAAGGACCTGTCGGAAACCAAGGATGGCGACGGCAAGCGCCTCTTCGTCGAGATCACCGAGGTGGTGAAGGGCAAGGGCGCCGGCTTCGTCAATTACAAGTGGCCCAAACCGGGGGCGTCGGAGCCGGTACTGAAGATTTCCTATGTCGAGGGCTTCCAGCCCTGGGGCTGGATCGTCGGTTCCGGCATCTACGTGGATGACGTGGATGAGGTCTTCCGCCAGCAGATGCTCCGCCAGGCGGCCATCGCCCTGGTGGTCCTGATCATCCTGGTCGCTTTCTCGGTCATGGTGGTGCGGGGCATCACCCGGCCGGTGCGTTCGGCCATGGCGGTGGTGGAGGCCCTGGCTTCCGGCGACCTCACCGTCCAGGCCAAGAGCGATTCCAAGGACGAAATCGGCCTCCTCCTCTCCGATGTGGCCGCCATGACCGCCCGCCTGCGGGACGTGATCGGGCGGGTGGCCGACGGGGCCGACGCGGTGTCCAATGCCTCGGACCAGGTGGCGGCCACCTCCCAGTCCCTGTCCCAATCCACCAGCCAGCAGGCAGCCAGTGTCGAGGAAACCTCGGCCGCCATGGAGCAGATGGCCGGCTCCATCGAGCGCAACAAGGACAATGCCCGGGTCACCGCCGACATCGCCACCGGCGTGGCGGCCCAGGCCACCCAGGGCGGGCAGGCGGTGATGGAGACGGTTTCCGCCATGCAGCAGATTGCCGAGAAGATCGGCATCGTGGACGAAATCGCCTACCAGACCAACCTGCTGGCCTTGAACGCCGCCATCGAGGCGGCCCGGGCCGGCGATCACGGCAAGGGTTTTGCCGTGGTGGCCAGCGAAGTGAGAAAGCTCGCCGAGCGCAGCCAGGTGGCGGCCCAGGAAATCGGCGATCTCGCCTCCGGCAGCGTCAAGCTGGCCGAAGGGGCCGGCAAGATGATCCAGGAGATGGTCCCCAGCATCGAGAAGACCGCCACCCTGGTCATGGAAATCGCCAACGCCTCCGAAGAGCAGTCCAGCGGCGCCGCCCAGATCAGCCAGGCGGTGGGGCAGGTGAGCCAGGCCACCCAGCACAACGCCAGCGCCTCGGAACAGCTTTCGGCCACCGCCGAGGAAATGCATGCCCAGGCGGCCGACCTCCAGGACGCCATGAGCTTCTTCCGGCTGTCCTGAGGGGCTGCCGGACTCAGCGCTTGCCGACGTTCCCCGACTCGTCGGAGATGACCACCTCCACCCGCCGGTTCTGCTGACGGCCGGCGGCCGTGCCGTTGCTGGCGATGGGGAAGGCGGGGCCGTAACCGACGGTTTCGACCCGGTCGCCGGAAATCCCCCGGCGCACCAGCTCTGAACGTACCGCGTCGGCCCGCTGCCGGGACAATTCGTGGTTGGCCTCCGCTGAGCCGGTATCGTCGGTGAAGCCTTCGATCCTCACCTTGCGTTCCGGATATTTCTGCAGGAACTCGGCCAGCCGGTCGAGGGAGCGCTGGGCGCCGGGCTTCAGGGTCGCCTTGCCCACGTCGAAGAGCACGTCCCCCAAAGTCATGACCATGCCGAGGGAGGTCGGCCGGGCCGCCAGGTTCTGCAATTCCTGCTGCAGTTGGGCGTTCTTCTCGGCCTGGGCAGCCGCTACGCCTTCCGCCGCCTGGGCCCGGCGCTGGGCCAGGGCGAGCTTTTCCCGTTCCCCGGTCAGGGCCTGCTGCTTGGCTTCCAGGAGCACCTGGCTACGCTCGGCGCTGGCGCTCTGGATGGTGTGCTCGGCCTCGGCGAGGCCGGCCTTTTCCCGGGCGATCAGGGCCTGCTGGTTGGCGAGATAGGCGAGGTGATTCACCGTCACCGGGTCGCCGCCGTTCTGCCAGGCGGCCTCGGCCCGATGCAGGTTGGCCGCCGCGTCGGACAGCTCCACCGGCGCCGCCTGCTGCACCTCGGTTTCGGCGGAAACCGCCTGGTAGGTGGTGCGGGCGTCCTGAAGGGCGAGGTTCTGGGCGGGGGGCGTGGAGGCGCAGCCGGCGGCCACGGCGGCACCGGCCAGGGCGAAGGTCAGACGGGGTTTCATGGCGCCTCCCGATTCAGGGGCTGGGCGGAGTCCGTATTCACGTTCTCCCGCAGGGCCCGGATGCTCTTCTGGATTTCGGCCACGGCCAGTTGGGCGCGGGCGGTGCGGGCCTTGGCGGCAGCCAGGCGGGCGTCCACTTCGGCCTCTTCGGCCAGGCGGCGGGCGTCCTCGAAATTCTTGGCATCCACCGCCGCGTCGGCCCGGGCCATCTTGTCCCGGGCGTGCTGGAGTTCCAGGGGGGCGGACTGGGTGGCCCCGGCGCCCAGGGCTTCCTCGATGGCGCTGCGGCTGACCGCGAACTGGGCGTCGGGCCGGGGCGGGCTGGCGCAGCCGGCCAGGAGTAGGATGGCCGCCCAGGCGAGGGGACGGCAGGGCAGGGTACTGTTCATCGCGGGTCTCCACGAAACCGGGAAGACCCACTGCCATGCAAGCCCCGTTCCCTGCTGACTTTTTCCCTCAGGACGGGAACAATGCTTGCTGTGTCGGATCAGCGTTTGGAGCCAATTGCCGTGGCGGTGACCCCTTGATTCAGAGCATCATCGAACAGCCCTGGGCCTTCGTCGGGCTCGTCCTCGTCCTCATCCTGCTGCAGGCGGGCGCGGCCCTGCGCATCCGCCGGGATCGCCGGCTGAGGCAGCGCGCCCTGGCCGATCGCCGGCAGTCCATCCGGCCCGGGGACGACCGCCGCTGGCAGGCCCGGCCCCGGCGCCGGTAGGGCGCCAGCTCAGGCGTCGGGCGGGATGCCCAGGGCTTCCCGGAAGCGCTGCTCGGCCTCGTCCGGGTTGTCCAGGCAGATGTCGATCATGAATTCGCCGTCCGCCTCGTCGCCCAGGGTCGAATCGTCCTTGCCCTGCTCGTACCAATCGGCCATGACCTTGCGGCCCATGGCGGCTAGGCGCGGCGGTACGCCGCATTGCAGGGCCTTGTGCTCCCAGAAGTCCCAGGGGGTGATGGTGGGGGTGCTCATTTCAATCTCCTTTTTTCCATGGTAGCAACCCCGCCCCGGCGGCCACAACCGGACGGCCTTCGGCATTCATGCCGACAGCGTGTAAACTCCGCCCATCGTCGCCATATGACCGGGGAGAATCCATGAAACTGCCGACCGTCGCCCTCATCGCCGCCCTTTCTCTTTCCCTTTCGGGTTGCGGCTACAACGCCATGCAGGCCCAGGACGAGCAGATCAAGGCCGGCTGGGCCGAAGTGCTCAACCAGTACCAGCGCCGGGCCGATCTGGTGCCCAACCTGGTGAATTCGGTGAAGGGCTACGCCGCCCACGAGAAGGAAGTCCTGACCCAGGTCACCGAGGCCCGCGCCCAGGTGGGTTCCATCAAGGCGACGCCGGAACTGATCAACGACCCGGCCGCCTTCGCCAAGTTCCAGCAGGCCCAGGCCCAGATGTCTTCGGCCCTGTCCCGGCTCCTGGCGGTTTCCGAGAACTACCCCACCCTCAAGGCCGACGCCGCCTTCCGGGACCTCCAGGCCCAGCTGGAAGGCACCGAGAACCGCATCGCCGTTTCCCGCAATCGCTACATCAAGGCGGTGCAGACGTACAACACCACGGTCCGTTCCTTCCCCTCCAACCTGACGGCCATGGCCTTCGGCTACCAGACCAAGCCCAGCTTCGAGGTCCAGGACGAGAAGGCCATTTCCGTCGCGCCCAAGGTCGATTTCAGCACCTCTGGCGGCAAGTGATGACTGCCCGCCGCCTGGGGGCGTTCCTCGTCCTCTTCTGGCTGTGGCTGGCCGGCGCGGCCTGGGCCGAGGTGGCGGTGCCGGCCCTCAAGGCCCGGGTCACCGACCTGACCGGCACCCTCTCCGCCGAGCAGCTGGGCAGCCTGGAAAACCAGCTCAAGGAAATCGAGGGGAAGAACGGCAGCCAGATGGCCGTGCTCCTGGTGCCCACCACCCAGCCGGAAACCATCGAGCAGTATTCGATCCGGGTGGCGGAAGCCTGGAAACTGGGCAAGAAGGACGTGGATAACGGCGTCCTGGTCCTGGTGGCCAAGAACGACCGCAAGGTGCGCATCGAGGTGGGCTACGGCCTGGAAGGCGCCATCCCGGACGCCAGCGCCAAGCGGGTCATCGCCGAGGACATCTCCCCCCGCTTCAAGGCCGGGGATTTCGCCGGCGGCCTCCAGGCCGGGATCAAGCAACTGGCCGGACTGGTCGACGCCGAAACGGGAACGGCCGAACAGCCGTCCTACTCCTGTGCTGCACCGGACGATTCCCCGCCTATCCAGGACGCCCCTGCCGCGGCCCAGCCGCCGGCGGACCTGACTTTCGGGGACCGGGTGGCGGGCTATCTGCGGGACATGCCGGTGTGGATCATCGTCGTGCTGGTCATCGTCGGGACGCTCATCCGCTGCGCCATCGGCCCTTTCTTCGGGGGGCTGACCATGGGCAGCGTGGTGGGGGCGGGGGCCTGGTTCGCCTGGGGGACGGTGGAGGCCGCCCTCTTTGGCGGCATCGTGGCCTTCATCTTCGTCCTGGTAGGGCTGGAGAACTGGATATCCATGGCCTTCGAGGGCAGCTCCGGCAGTGGCAGTAGCGGCGGCAGCTTCTCCGGCGGAGGCGGCAGTTTCGGCGGCGGCGGCGCGTCGGGCAGTTGGTGACGGAATCGGAGACGACATGGGACGCATACTGAAGCACCTGCTCTACCCGCACTGGCGCGTGGGCCAAGCCTTTCCCAAGGACGCCCTGGTGGCCATCGAGGCCGAGGTGGAAGCGTCCGAGCGGCGCCACGACGGCGAACTGCGCTTCGTGGTGGAAGGCGGCCTCGACCTTCCCCTGCTGCTCCACGGCGTCAGCGCCCGGCAGCGGGCGGTGGAAGTCTTCTCCCGGCTGCGGGTGTGGGACACCGAGCACAACAGCGGCGTCCTCATCTACGTCCAGCTGGCCGACCGCCAGGTGGAAATCCTGGCCGACCGGGGCATCCACAAGAAGGTCGGGGACGAACCCTGGCAGCGCATCTGTTCCGCCATGGAACAGGCCTTCGGCGCCGGCCGTTTCCAGGAAGGCGCGGTGGACGGCATCCGGGCCGTGGGGCAGGTGCTGGCCGAGCACTTCCCGGCCCTGAAGGACAATCCCGACGAGCTGGACAACAAGCCGGTGCTGCTCTGAGGCGCCGCTGGCACTCTAGGCGAAGATCCCCAGCCGCCCGGCCGGCTTCCAGCCCGGCAGGGCATCCTTCCCCGGCAGGCCCGTCGCGGCCAGGACTTCCGCCAGGACATCCCGGTAATCGGTGGTGACCGCCAGGTCCACGCCCTGGTCCAGCCGGGCGGTGGCGAGCCCCGGCCATTTCCCCAGGAGCCGCCCGCCCTGCACCCCATCCCCCGCCACCAGCCAGCAGGCCCCGTGGCCGTGGTCGGTGCCGCCGCTCTTATTGGCCCGCAGGCGGCGGCCGAATTCGGTCATGGCGACCACCACTACCTTGCGCCCGGATGCCGCCATGTCGTTGTGGAAGGCGGCCAATCCCTGGGAAAGCTGGCGCACCTGGTTGGCGAAGCGGCCCGGCTGGCCCTCGTGGGTGTCCCAGCCGCCGTGGTCCACACAGGCCACGGACAGGCCCACGTCCATCTTGGCGAGGCGCGCCACGGAGGTCAGGGCGCGGGCCAGCTCCCCTGTGCCTTCGTAGTTGGCGTTTCCTTCTGGCTTGTAAGGCGCCACCTTGCCGTTGCCGTCCTTGGGCAGGCGCCGGTCCACCGCCTCCAGCATGTCCAGGGCCCGCAGGCCGGCGGCATGGACGGGGCTGGTTCCGGTCAGGGATAGGCCCCGCAGCAGGTTCGCCGTGGGGGCGCCCCAGGGGAGGCTGCTGCCGGAGGAAAGATCCGGCATCGCCAGGGCGGTGGGCAGGCCGTGCAGGGAATAGGCCGGGGAGGCGGTGGCGCTGAGGGCCGGGATGATGCCGCCACCCGAAGCCAGGGCCCGGGTCAGCCAGCCGTCGGCGGTGCGGGCCATCAGCTTTTCGTCGGCGATGCCCCGTTCCATCAGGTCCTGGGCCACGAAATGGGAGCGGGTGCCGGCGGTGAGGCCGACCGCATGGACCACGGCCAGCCGGTGCCCGGCATAGAGTTCGGCGAGGGGGGCGGCCTCCGGATGAAGACGGAAATCGAGGGCAACGTCCAGGGATTGCTCCAGTCGGTGGCCCGGGCGGTCGCCCCCGTCCTGCACCCGCATTTCCGGTGGCCGGGCGCCCACATAGTCGGGGTCGTTCGTCGGCCCTGCCAGGTGCAGTCCGTCGGCCCCTCCGCGCAGAAAGACCATCACCAGAAGGGGGCGATTGCCCTCGCCGCCGTAGGCCAGGCCGGAAATGCCGCCCAAGGGCAGGAGGCAGCCCGCCGCCGTAGCGGCTTTGAGAAAGTCACGCCGGTTGATATCCATGGGCAATCCTCAGCGAACCTGGAAGTCGGGGGCCATGCCAGCCCAGGCCACCAGGCGCCGGGCGATGGCCGGATTGTTGATGGGCTGGTCGGGGGCCAGGCCCGCGGTATTCAGCAGCGCCGCCGCCACCGGGGGCGAGGCGACGCCGTGCAGGCGGGTGAGCCAATGGTCTACGAAGGCCACGGCGGTGGGCTTGGCGCCGAGGGCCGCCAGGGGATCGAAGGGGCCGGTGCCCCACCAGTTCTCCGCCAGGCCGGCCATCAGGGTCCAGCGGCGGCGCAGGGCGTTGGTGCCCAGCCAGTAATCGCCGGTATCGGGATGGCCGGTGGGCGTCGGCCAGCCGAAGAGGCGCTGGCCGGCGGCATCCAGTTCGTAGAGGAGGGCTTCCGCCGGCTGGAAGTCGATGCCCGTCGCCCGGGCGAAGCTCGCCAGCAGTTCCAGGGGGCGCTTCACCTTCTGGCCCCGGCTCTCCGCGAATTCCTTGGAGAGGGCGATGTGCTCCACCGTACGGGCGATCTGATCCGGACGGTCGCGGTGTTCGGCCCATACCCGGGCAGCGGAGGCGACCAGGGATTCGGGCGGCTTGTCCGAAACCAGGCGCAGGCAGAGCTTCTTCGCCAGGTGGCGGGCGGTGGCCGGATGGAAGGCCGCCAGGTCGAGGACCTTGCGGCCGTCGGCCAGGGGCGGCTGATAGGGGTCGAACTCGGTGGCGAGGATGCGCTTCTGGTAGTTGTCGTGCCAGGATTCGACATAGGTGAAACGGCCGCTGCGGGGCAGGTGCTGATTGCCTCCCAGGCCGCTGCCGTCCTCCATGCCCCAGCCGGTGAAGGCCCGGGCGGCTTCGTACACATCCTGGTCGATATAGCCGGCGGGGGCGCCCTCCCGGGCGCCGGGCACGTCCCGCCAGCGGCTGTAGAGGCCGTTCAGGTAGGCGTCCCGGCCCAGGGTGTGGAGTTCGAACAGCTCCCGGGCGTAGTTTTCGTTGGGCGCCCCGGCCCGGGACGTGCGGTTGTTGAGGTACCAGAGCATGGCCGGGCTCTGGGCCACGGCCTCCAGCATCTGGCGGAAATTGCCCAGGCAGTGGCGGCGGATGGTTTCCCGGTCGTATACCGGCAGGGCGGTACCCACGGGAGGGTCCCAGGCATTGACGCTGAAATGGTTGTGCCAGAAATCGCACAGCACTTCCCGTAGCTGCCAGCGGCTATGTACGGCCCGCAGCAGGGTCGCCATGGACACCTCCAGGCGGGGGCGCTGTTTTTCCGGATGGGCGACGGGTTTGGCCGGGTCGTGCAGAGCAGCCAGCTTGTCGATGGGGGCGTCCAGCCACTGGAGGGGGCGGACCTCGTCGGTGGCCGGCCAGTCCTTGCCCTCCGGGTATTTGATGCGCAGTTTGACGCCGGCCAGCCGTTGCCGGCAGGCGGGATCGTCCCCGTCCTCGGGGGCAAGCTGCTCCCGCAGCCAGCCCTTGAGGCCGGTCCGGGACAGGGCGGCGCGGCCCGCGTCGTCGGCCCCGAAGGCCAGCCGGGAAAGGATGAAATGTTCCGTGCTGCTGTTGTCCAAGGCGCTTCCCTCCGCTCCGCTTGGGATGGAGCCGCCATCATAAACTTGGGTGATAAGTTCATGGCACGCTTATCGCTATCTACATGCTATGGACAAGCTTGAAATCTCGATAAATACTGCTGAAATGTAACGATCCCATGCTGTCCACATCGTTCCTACCGTCAACAAATACCGATAAGAAAGGCTCTCCATGGCAAGCGTTTTGAAAGTTGTGCAGTGGTCAGATAGCTATTCCCTTGGCCTTCCGGAAATCGACGATCAGCACAAGACCCTGATCGACCTCATGAACGATCTTTGGGCAGCGATCGCCGCCAATGCACCAATTGAGGACAACCAGAAGATTCTGCTGCGCCTGGAGCAGTACACCGTGGCCCATTTCGGCGCCGAGGAAACCATGATGCGTTCCATGGACTATCCGGACTTCGACGCCCACCTCGCCGCCCACCAGGGCTTCATCAAGCGTTTGCAGGCCGAAGGGGAGCGCCTGAGCAAGGGCGAGAAGCTGAACCTGGATATCCTCCATTTCCTGCGGGACTGGCTGGTGAACCACATCCTGGTGAACGACAAGGCCTATGCCGCCTACCTGGCTGCTGCCAACAAGCCGACCGGCTTCCTGGGACGCTTCTTCTCCCGCTTCATGCACGCCTGATGCCGCTGCCATGACGCGCTCGGTCGGCCAGTCGTTTTCCGGGCTGGGGGAGGCCCTGGATGCCCTCGACCAGGGCCTCCTCTGGCTGGACGAGAATCTTCATGTCCAGGGCCATAACGAGCCCTACCGGCAACTGCTGGACATCGATGGGGACGACCGCTTCGTCGGCCGGCATTACCGGGACCTGCTCCAGCATCTCCTGGAGCGGGGGGAGTTCTTCGAGAGCAATCCCGAGCGCTACCTCCTGGAGCGCATCTCGTCCCTGCGCCAGGGCAAGCCCCTACGCCATGAGCGGGTGCGGCCCAACGGCGTTGCCCTGTCGGTTTCCGCCGTGCCCCTGCCTTCCGGCGGCTACGTCTTCACCTACCTGGACATCACCAAGGAGCGGCAGGCCCGGGAATCCCTGCGGCGCAACGCCAAGGCGACGGTGGTGGCCATGGCCAACTTTGCCGAGCACCGGGACACGGACACCGGCATCCACGTCCTGCGGGTCGCCCGCCTGGTGGGGCAGACCGCCCGCAAGCTCTTGAAGCAGCGCAAGTTCGCGTCCATCGTGGACGAGGAGTTCGTCGAGCAGATCGCCACCGCCAGCATCCTCCACGACGTGGGCAAGATTTCCACCCCGGACCGCATCCTCTTGAAGGCCGGGCCGCTCACCGCCGACGAGCGGGAGTCCATCAGGCAGCATGCCGCCGTCGGCGCCCAATTGCTGAGGCAGGCCAAGCTCACCATGGGCGACAGCCTCTACCTGGACATGGGGGCCGAGATCGCCCAGACCCACCACGAGTGGTTCGACGGCCGGGGCTATCCCAACGGCCTGGCCGGCGACGATATTCCCCTGGCGGGGCGCATCTGTGCCGTCGCCGACGTGTTCGACGCCCTCACTTCCCGCCGCCCCTACAAGGCGCCCTGGGACGATGCTGCCGCCATCGCCCTTATCCGGGAGGAGTCCGGCCGCCAGTTCGACCCGGATGTGGTCCAGGCCTTCCTGGAAGTGATCGAGGAGCGGGACAAGGTCTACCTGGTGCGCTGGTCCGAGGCCATGAGCGTCGGCAACACCCATATCGACGAGCAGCACCGCATCCTGCTGGACACCATCAACCAGCTGGCCAGCGCCGAAAGCCTCCTCAACCACCAGGCCGTCTCCATGATCATCGACGAGCTGGTGAGCTACGCCGCCTTCCACTTCGATTTCGAAGAGAAGCTGATGGCCTCCGCCGGCTACCCGGACCTGGAGGCCCATCGCGCCATCCACCAGGGCTTCGTCCGCTGGGTGATCGATTTCCGGGACGAGTTCATCAGCTACGGCAAGCGCGCCCTGGGGGAGCCTGTCCTGGCTTTCCTGCGGGACTGGCTGCGGGATCATATCCTGGGCGAGGACCAGCAATACCGGTCCTACATCCAGCTCAGGGAATCCGCCTCCCGCCGCGCCTGAGGGGGCGCCGACGGCCCGTTCCCCGGGTCAGCCCTGCTCGTCCGCCATGGCCTGGGCGGCTTTCTCCTCCCGCCCCGGCACCTGGGCCAGCAGCACGGAGATCAGCTCCTCCACATCCACCGGCTTGGCGATGTGGGCACCCATGCCGGCCAGCCGGGAATCCTCCCGGTCCGAAGCCATGGCGTTGGCGGTCATGGCGATGATGGGCAGGTCGGCCAGCTTCAGCTCCTCCCGGATGATGCGGGTCGCCTCGTAGCCGTCCATGACCGGCATCTGGATGTCCATCAGCACCGCATCGAAGCGTTTTCCGTCCTCGGCCAGGAGGTGGGTGGCGGTCTGCCCGTCGTTGGTGATTTCCACCTCGGCCCCGGCCCGGCGCAGGATCGTCCCGGCCACCAGCTGGTTGATGTCGTTATCTTCCACCAACAGGACGCGAAGTCCGGCCAGGCGGCCGGCCAGGGCGGGGGAGCCGGCGGCCGGGGCCTGGGCCGGCGGGGCCTTCTTCCGTTCCAGGCCGAAGCAGGCGGTGAAGCGGAAGTCGCTGCCCCGGCCGGGCTCGCTGGTGGCGGAAATGCCGCCGCCCATGAGGGTGACCAACCGGCTGCTGATGGCCAGGCCCAGCCCGGTGCCGCCGTAACGCCGGCTGGTGGAGGCGTCGGCCTGGGAAAAGGCTTCGAAGAGATGGGGCAGGTGCTCCGGGGGAATGCCGATGCCGGTGTCCCGGACCGAGAATTCCAGGGTGACGCCGACGCTGGTCTCCTCGAGCTTGCGGACCGCCAGGACCACCTCGCCCCGCTCGGTGAACTTGACCGCGTTGCCGGCCAGGTTGAGGAGCACCTGCTGGAGGCGCAGGGGATCCCCTTCGAGTATCGCCGGCACGTCGGGATCGACGGCTACCTTGGTGTCGATGCCCTTCTGCCGGGCATTGGCGGAGACGATGATGGTGGTGTTGCGCAGCACTTCCTGGAGCGTGAAGGGGGTGTCCTCCAGCTCCAGCCGGCCGGCCTCGATCTTGGAGAAGTCGAGGATGTCGTTGAGGATGCCGAGGAGCGAGCGGGCCGATACCTCGATCTTCTCGATGTAGTCCCGCTCCTGGTCCGGCAGCGGGGCGTCCGCCAGGAGCCGGGCGAGGCCCAGGATGGCGTTCATGGGGGTGCGGATCTCGTGGCTCATGTTGGCCACGAACTCGCTCTTCGCCCGGCTGGCCGCCTCGGCCCGGTCCCGGGCCACCGTCAGCTGGTCGTTGAGGTCCTTGAGGCGCAGTTCGGCCTGCTTCAATTCGGTCACGTCCGCCACCAGGACGTAGAAGCCGAGCACCCGGCCGGCGGCGTCGGTATCGGGGATGTAGCTGGCCCAGGTGTGGCCCACCTCGCCGGAAGCCTTGACCAGGGTGCGCTCGAAGGTCTGCCGCTCCCCGGCCAGGGCCGCCCGGACGTAGGATTCGTTCCTGGCGAATAGGTCGGGGCCCAGGAGTTCCGGCAGGGTCAGGCCCAGCATGTGCTCGGGGTCCCGGCCGAACCAGTCCAGGTAATGCTGGTTGGCGAACCGGCATTTCAGGTCCGCATCCCAGTAGCCCACCATGCCGGGGACGTTGTCGGCGACCGCCTTGAGGAAGCGCTCGCTCTCGGCCAGGGCCTCCTCGGCCCGCTTGAGGGTGGTGATGTCGTCGTGGCTGACCACCACCCGCCCGCGGCCGTCTTCCAGGGGGGTGACCCGCATCCGGAACCAGCGTTTCTGGTCGGGGCTGTCGCAGCGGTAATCCTCCTCGTAGCGGGGCCGCCGCCCTTGCAGGACCGCCTCGATGCCCCGGGCCATCTCCGAGGCCTGGCCTTCGTTGCGGCAGACCGCCAGGTAGTTGGTGCCGATGCCCGTCCAGGGCTCCGGCATGCCGTTATCCCGGGCGAAACGCTTCCAGGGCGTGTTGACCTCGATGATGACGCCGTCCGGATCGAGGATGGCGACATGGGAGGGCAGGGAATTGAGGATGGCGGTCATGAAGGCGTAGCTCGCCGCCAGCCGCTGGCCCTGGTCCTCCAGCGCCAGGCGGGCCTCTTCCGCCGCCCGCTCCGCGGAGGCGTCCTCGAACACCACCACCGCGCCGGCGATGGCGCCATTGGCCCGCTGGGGCGAGACCACGTACTTGACCGGGAACGTCCGTCCGTCGGTGCGGGCGAAGGATTCTGTTTGGACCCGGCGGACTTCGCCGTCCGCCAAGGTCTGGCAGATGGCGCAACGGCCGTGGCAGGAGCGTCCCCTGGCCAGGCAATGGCGGGTCGCCTCTGCCGCATCGAGGCCGAGCATGCTGCCGGCGTCGGACCAGCCCAGCAGCTCGGCGGCGGCCCGGTTGGCGAAGGTCACCCGCTTGGCCCGATCGACGCCGAAGATGCCTTCACCCGCCGAATCCAGAATCTGTTCCAGGCGGGCGGTGCGTTCCGCCACCTGGGACTCCAGGTGCTCGTGGTGCCTCTCCAGCTCATCCCGGGCCTGGTCCCGCTCGGCCGTCCGCCAGGAGAGCAATTGGGAGGTCGCCGTCAGGGCCTGGGCTACCTCGGCGGCTTCCTTGACGGGGAGGGCTGGCACAGCCACCGCTTCCCCGGCGCCGAGGGCCAGGGCGGGGCCGGTGAGGGCCCGGATGGAGGCGGCGATGCGCTCCCCCATGAACCAGGCCAGGGCGAGGCCGATGGAAAATAGCCCGACCATGCCGGCGGCGAGGGTGAGGAGGGGACGCAGCAAGTTGGCTGCCAGCGCCTGGCGGGGGATGCCGATGCCCACGCTCCAACCGGTGGAGGGGGAGGCGCTGAAGGACGAAACCACCGGAATGCCGTCCCGGGTGACTGTCTCCACGGTGCCTTCCCGGTATTCCCGGATGCGCTGGATGTATTCCGCCGTTCCCTTCTGGCCGACGAACTGCTCCGGGGCGTGGGTGCGGGCGACGATGGTCCCCGAGGCGTCGAAAATGACGGCCACCCGGTCCGGCGGCAGCTTCTGGTTCCGCAGAATGGACTGGAATTCATCGGGCTGGACGCCGATTGCCGCTACCTGGGCCTTGAGGAGGTGGGCGTCCACCGTCTGGACCAGGGCCCGGGCGGTCTGGAGGGTGTCGTGTTCCAGCTGGGAACGGCTGTCCCGATAGGTGTGGTAGAGGAGGAGGGCAGCGCCCACCAGGCCGGGAACCAGGCAGGCGACCACCAGCCAGCCCAGGAGAGCCCGTACCGACCGCGGGCGTGGCGGGGGGGCGTCGGAAATGACTTGCCTGCCGACTGGCGTGTCCGGGTCTGTTCCCATGGCTGGCTACGTCCTCTTGGCCGCCGGCAGCAACAAACTGACCGGCGACTAATACGAAAGTTATATATCCAGTATATCAGCCGGTCATGAAATGGGGGCTTTTCGCCCCCACTGATTTGCAAAAAATCAGGCGGGCCCGGAGGGAGCCTTCCAGCCGCCGCCCAGGGCCTTGAACAGCCCCACCGCCGAGTTGAGGCGGGCCTGGCGTACGCTGATGGCCGCCAGTTGGGCGTCGTAGAGGGTGCGCTGGGCGTCCAGGACCTCCAGGTAGCCCACGTAACCCGCCTGGTAGCGGACCTGGGACAGATCCAGAGCCTTGCGGGCCCGGTCCACCCGGGTGGCCTGGGCGGTTTCCGCCTCGCCGTTCTCCCGCAGGTTCACCAGGGCGTCCCGGACTTCCTTGTAGGCGGTCTGCAGGGTGTTCTGCCAGGCCACCAGGGATTGCTGGTTCAGGGCCTTGGCCTGGTCCACCCGGGCCGTGGTGCGGCCGAAGTCCAGGATGGGCATGAGCAGGTTGAGGCCCAGGGCCCAGGTGCCGGCGCCGGCGCTGAACAGGTCGGACAGAGTCTTGCTCTCGCTGCCCAGGCTGCCGGTCAGGGTGAAGCGGGGGAAATAGCCGGCCCGGGCGATGCCGATCTGGGCATTGGCGGCGATGAGCTGGGCCTCCGCCTGGCGCACGTCCGGCCGGCCGTCGATGAGGTCGGAGGGCAACCCGGCCGGGGGCAGGGGCGGCAGGGGCAGGTGGGCCAGGTCGC
>DASRUX010000191.1:0-2990 GCA_035655235.1 Rhodocyclaceae bacterium
AACGCCCTCGATGCCCACATGAAGGCCATCAACAACGCCATCTCGGCCGAAGGCCGCACCGCCGAGATGCTGAGCGCCCTGGTCGCCAGCACCCCCCTGGTCCAGGAGAAATTCGCCAGCGGCGACCGCAAGGTGATTTCCGAACTGTTCATCCCCGGCTTCAAGACCCTGTCCGCCGATTACGGCATTGAGCAGTTCCAGTTCCATACCCCCCCGGCCACCTCCTGGCTGCGGGTGCACAAGCCGGAGAAATTCGGGGACGACCTCTCCGCCTTCCGCTCCACCGTCGTCTACACCAACCGCACCCAAAAGCCGGCCCACGGGCTGGAAGGCGGCGTCGCCGGCCTGGGCGCCCGGGGCATGGTGCCCGTGATGAGCAGCGGCAAGCATGTGGGATCGGTGGAATTCGGCCTCACCTTCGGCCAGCCCTTCTTCGACCATTTCAAGGCCGAGAACGATATCGAGGCAGGGCTCCACGTTCCCGACAAGGACAAGTTCAAGACCATGGCCGCCACCTTCGGCAAGGAGCCGCTGCTCGGCAACGAGGCGCTCCAGAAGGCCCTGGCCGGGGAGCCCCAGCTCGACCACCGGCAGATCAACGGCAAGTATCACGCCGTCTATGCCGCGCCGGTGAAGGACTACTCGGGCAAGGCCATCGGCGTCATCGAGATCGCCATGGACAGCAGCGACTACGAGGCCTCCCTGGCTTCTTCCCGGAACACCGCACTGGCCGTCAGCCTGCTCGCGATCGTGGTCGGGCTGTCCCTGGCCATGGTCGTGGTCCGCCATCTGGTCGGACGGGTGGAGGTGGTGGTGAGCGGCATCAACCGGGTTGCCCAGGGCGACCTGACCACCGACATCCCGGTCAGCGGCAAGGACGAAATCGCCGCCCTGGCCCAGGCCACCCAGGACATGCAGGACAAGCTCCACCTCCTGGTCGCCGAAGTCGGCGCCAACGCGGCCAAGGTCCATGCGGCAGCCCAGGAGATCACGGGCGCCGTCGAGGGCCAGGCCGCGGCCTCCACCGAGATGTCCTCGTCGGTGGCGGAAATCACCTCCACCATGGAGGAGCTTTCCGCTTCATCGACCCAGATCGCCGACCATTCCCGTTCGGTGGTGGATATCGCCAACCAGACCCTGGAAGGCAGCCGCCGCGGTTCCGAAGCCATGCAGACCGTCCTCGGCCGCATGAACGATATCCGCACCGACAACCAGCACAGCCTCCAGGAAATCGTGGACCTGGGCGCCAAGTCCAAGCAGATCAGCAAGGTCATGGAGATCATCAATTCCGTCGCCGACCAGACCAAGCTGATCGCCTTCAACGCCGCCCTCGAAGCCTCCAGTGCCGGCGAATCCGGCAAGCGCTTCTCCGTGGTGGCCGGCGAAATCCGGCGCCTGGCCGACAGCGTCACCGAATCCACCGGCGAGATCGAAACCAAGATCAACGAAATCCAGGACTCCATCAGCCGCCTGGTCATCACCTCGGAAAAGGGCGCCTCCGGCATCGCCGCCGGCCTCTCCGCCAGCGCCAGCACCGCCGAGCGCCTGAACGAGATCGTCAGCGCCGCCAGCCAGACCACCAGCGCCGCCCAGCAGATTTCCCTGTCCACCCAGCAGCAGAAGATCGCCAGCAACCAGGTGGTGGTCGCCCTGCGGGAAATCGTCACCGCCAGCTCCCACACTGCCCAGTCGATCACCCGCATTTCCGAAATCAGCAAGGAAATGTCCGGTCTTTCGGCCCGGCTGGATGAACTGGTGCGCCAGTTCAAGCTCGCCAAGACGGCCTGATGCCCACCGGCACGATCCGGGTCCTAATCGCCGACGACAGCGCCCTCGCCCGGGGGCTGCTGCGGGCCTTCCTGGAAAGCGAAGACGGCATCGAGGTGATCGGCGAGGCGGTCAACGGCCGGGAGGCCGTCGCTCTGGTCCGCGAACTCAAACCCGACCTCGTCACCATGGACCTGGAAATGCCGGTCATGGGGGGGCTGGAGGCGATCGGCGAGATCATGCACAGCAAGGCGGTCCCCATCCTGGTGGTGAGCAGCGTCGCCGACGCCCACAACGCCCTGGAGGCCGTGGCCCAAGGCGCCCTGGAGGTGGTGGCCAAGCCGGACTACAGCCCCGCTGCGGCGGCGGAATTCGTCGCCAAGGTGCGCATGCTGGCCGGCGTGTCGGTCATCACCCGGCTGCGGCCCAAGTCGGCTTCCCCGGCCGCGGTGCCGGTGGCAGCGGCCAGCCCCGCCCCCGTCACCAAGAGCGCCCCGGCCACCGCCGGCCAGCCGGTCTTCGCCATCGCCTGCTCCACCGGCGGCCCCCAGGCCCTGGCCCAGATCCTGCCGGCCCTGCCGGCGGATTTCCCGGCGCCCATCCTGGTGGCCCAGCACATCTCCGACGGTTTTGCCGGGGGCATGGTGGATTGGCTCAACTCCCTCTCGCCCCTGCCGGTGAAGCTGGGGGCCGAGGGCGATGCCATCCTGCCCGGCATCATTTACGTTTCCCCCTCCGAGCGGCACCTGGCGGTCACCCCGAACCACCGCCTGACCCTCGTGGAGCGCGGCCCGGACGACATTTACCGGCCCAGCTGCGATGTCCTCCTCAAATCGGTGGCCCGGGTCTTCGCTTCCCGGGCGGTGGGCATCATCCTCACCGGCATGGGCAGCGACGGCGTCGCCGGCCTGGCGGCCATCCGGGAGGCCGGCGGCCAGACCTACGGGCAGGACGAGGCCAGTTCGGTGATCTACGGCATGAACCGGGTCGCCGTCGAGCGGGGCGCCACCCAGCGGACCCTGCCCCTGGGCGACATCGCCGGGGCCATGGCGGCGGCCGCCCGCGGCTTCGGCGGAGGAGCCGCATGAGCCTGGACACCGCGCCCTTCACCGACCTCATCAAGGTCCATTGCGGCCTGCTGTTCGAGGGCAGCGGCGAAGAGAAGCTGTGCCGCGCCCTGGATCGGCGGATGCAGGCCCTGGCCCTGCCCGCTGCCGGCTACT
>DASRUX010000192.1:0-2382 GCA_035655235.1 Rhodocyclaceae bacterium
CGTAACCCAGTTCGGTGATGAGATTAAGCTCGTATTCGATCTGGGCCCGCACCTTGTCCGGAGCGCCTTCCTGATAGCGCACCAGGAGCCTTCTTTCGACCTCCGCCCGCAGCCAGGAGGCCGGGGTCTCGCCCGCCGGGACGATTTCCTCCGGGTACTCGTAGCGCAGCTCCTCCAGGGAGAAGTCGCACTGGTCGGCGATGACTTGAGTTTCCGCCAGCAGCTCCATGGGATAAAGGCGGGAGAGCCGCAGCCGGGAGCGCAAGTGCCGCTCTCCGTTAGGGAACAGGGCGAAGCCCGCCTCGAAAACCGTGGTCTTGAGGCGCAGGGCAGTGAGCACATCCTGGAGCGGCCGCCGGGCGCGGACATGCATATGGACATCCCCCGCCGCCATCAGAGGCAGGCCGGTTTCCGCCGCCAGCCGGCGCAGGTCCAGGAGGCAGGCCGCATCGTCCGGGCCGCAGTGCAGCTCGGCGGCGATCCAGGCGCGGCTGGGGAAACGCCGGGCCAGCCAGAGTCCGTCCTCGACTTTGGCTTCCGGCCCCGGCACCCAGAGGACCAGGCACTCGGGCACCGCACCGCTCGGGGTGAAGGATTCCAGGTCGCCCCGGGTGAGCAGGTAGGCGCCCTTCTCCGCCCGGCGCCGGGCCAGGGTGATAAGGGCGGAAAGATTGCCGTAGCCGGCCTTGTTCTGGGCCAGGAGAACCAGCTTCAGGCCGTCGGACAGGGTGAATTCGGCACCGATGATGAGCTTGAGCTTGAATTCCTTGGCCGCCTGGTGGGCCCGTACCACGCCCGCCAGGGAACATTCGTCGGTCAGGGCCAGGGCGGAGTAGCCCTGGGCCTTGGCCCGCTCCACCAACTCCTCGGGATGGGAAGCCCCCCGCAGAAAACTGAAATTGGAGAGGCAGTGGAGTTCGGCATAGCCGGGAAGGCTCATGCAAAGACTCCGTGCAGGAACCAGCCCTCCGCATTGCGGAAAATCCACAGGCGCTGGTCATGGTCGTTGCCGGCCACAAAGTAGTCCCGCCGCACATCCCCGGTGGCCTCGCCCTCGTCCCACCAGCCGCTTTCCAGACGCTCCGGGCCTGCCAGGAGATTGAGCCCGCCGCCCCACTGAGGTCGCCCTTCCACCTCCGGCAGGGGCCGGGGCGCCGGCAGGAGCCAGAGGGGACGGGCGCCGGATCGGGGGATAGGGTTGGCCCCATCGCCCTTGGGCTCGGCCCGGCCGGTGGCGCACTCGGGCCGGTAATCCGGTTGGGCGGTCAGGGTATAGACATGGTCGTCCCCCAGCCGGGCCCGCAGGCGCTCCAGGCTGGTGAGGGCATTCCCAACCTCGGTACGTTCCCCGGCGAAAAGAGGGGCGCTGGCGCCGGGCAGAGAGACGATTTCGTCCGCCCTCAGGGCCAGTTCCAGCACCGGAGCCGCCAGTTGCAGGCTGGCAAGCCGCTCCCGCAGGAGCCGCACCAGGCGGTCCTCGTCCCGGGTGGCTTCGGCCGGGCGCAGGATTACTTCGGTCTGACCTCCTCCATCCTTGCCCAACTCCAAGACGCAGGCGGCAACGGCGGTGCCCCGGGCGGCCAACCAGCCGCACAGGGAACCGAGGAGGCGCTGGCCGGCGAACACCAGCATGGGGGCCGATTCCACCTTGGCGGGCAGCTCCATGGACTGAGTAAATTTCTCTGGGAAGGCGAACCAGGGCCGGGGATCGGGCACCTCCCCCCGGGCCCGAGCGAGTTCAGTCACCGGCGGCCCGCCGACCCGGCGGGCGAGTTCCGCCTGGGGCAGCGCCATAACTTCGCCCAGGGTTTTGAGGCCAAAGGCGGTGAGTCGCTTCTGGGTCGTCCCATCCCAATCCGGAATGGAACAGGGCAGCTCGGCCAAGGCCCGATGGAGGGCCGGCAAGTCCATACAGACTGTCCGGTCTCTACCCCAGGCCAGCCAGGTGGCACCCAGGGCAGTGGGCGCCACGGCGGAGCGGACGGTGAACCCCTGCTCGGCTGCCGCCCTCCGCACCTTCTTCAGCAGGCAGGCCAACCCGCCGAACAGGCGCAGGCAACCGCCGATCTCCAATAACAGGGTCGCATCCGGCACCGGGCTCACCTGGGGGGTGAATTGTCCGGCCCAGCAGGCGAGGCTATCCAGGGCGGCCACTTCCCGGGCCGGCTCACGCTCGAACACAGCCAGAGTCGGACAAAGACCCAAAGCACCGGACAGGCGCATCCCGGCCTCCAACCCGGACTCCATCGCCGCCCCATTGGCCACCACCACCCGCCCCCGTGCCACGACAGCGGCCGGCTGGGCTTCAGGCGAGCAGGGACAGTTCCGGGATTCGAGGGGCAGCAGCGGGAAGTGGAGCGCCAGCCACAGCATGGTTTCTCC
>DASRUX010000193.1:0-4109 GCA_035655235.1 Rhodocyclaceae bacterium
GTCGTTGCGGGTTACCAGAACGGGGCGTCCTTCGTACCAGCCCTCGTGGCCGTCCACCAGGCCCGCCTTCTGCAAGGTCCGGGCGATGCGGGGATTCAGTCCTTCTACCCCCCAGGGGCCGCAGCGCAGGGCGGTGAGAAGCTGGAAACTGCCGAAGGCTTCCAGGACCCGGACAGCCCAATCGTTCCAGGCCGGATCGGCGGGGTTGGCATCCGGGCCGGCTTCCGGCCGGCTGCGCTTAAGGACGGAAAGATAGCGGCCGTAGCCGGCCCGCTCGTCCTTGTGGCCGTGGTGCGCCAGGCGGTCCAGGGCGGGGTCGCCGTCGTCCGTCACCGCCAGGACCGCCAGATCGGGAAGCCCGCTGGATAGCAGTTGGCGGCAGGCGTCGGCCTCTCCTTGGTTGATGGCCGTGGCCAACTTGCCGATGCCGCTGTCAGCGTGGAAGCGGCGGGAGTGACGCAGCATCACGGTCTGCTGGGCCAGGGCATGGCGGATGGGATGGCCGGGGCGCAGGGCACCGTCATCCAGGCGATGGCCAGCGTGGGCCTTGATCCAGGCCAGGGTTTCGGCGGTGTAGTGGCCGAAGTCGGCCTCGTGGCACAGATCACCCAGCACGGCGCCGGCTTCCACCGAAGCGAGCTGGTCCTTGTCCCCCAGGAGGACGAGGCGAGCCCGGTCAGGTAGGGCTTCCAGGAGGCAGGACATCATCTCCAGGTCGATCATGGAGGCCTCGTCCACCACCAGCACGTCCAGGGGCAGGGGATTGTCCGGGCCATGGACGAAATGCCGGGTGCCGGGCCGGCTGCCCAGGAGGCGGTGGAGGGTGCTGACTTCGGCAGGGATGGCCTGGCGCACCTTGTCATCTACGGCAAGGGAGGCGATCTGCCCGGCGATGGAAGCGGTCAGTCGGGCCGCCGCCTTGCCGGTGGGCGCCGCCAGGCGGATGCGCAGCGCCCGGCCTTGCTCCAGCGCATTGCCCTGGAGAAGCGCCAGGAGCCGGATGACCGTGGTGGTCTTGCCGGTGCCGGGGCCGCCGGTGATCAGAGTGAGGGCGCCCCGAGCGGCCAGGGCGCAGGCGATCTTCTGCCAGTCCGGGGCCAGGGCATCGGCAACGGGGGGGAACAGGGCATCCAGGGACTGGCGCAGATTGACCGGCGGGGCAGCCTCGGTGGCTAGGCGTCGGTGCAGGGCGCGGGCCACCTGCTGCTCGTGGCGCCAGTAGCGGCGGAGATAGAGGCGGGGGCGTCCGGATTGGCCCACCAGGACCAGGGGATGGCCGGGATGCTCGCTGTCCTCATCGGCGGCCAGGCAGGCGGGCTTGGCGCAGACAATGCCGGGAGCGGCGAGGAAGGCTTCGCACCATTCCTGGACGGTCAGCCCCTTCAGGACTTCCGAGGGCAGGGGCGGGCGTTCGCCGTCGCCGCTGTCGTTTTCCGGTGGCAGGGATAGGGTGAGGTCGGGGGCCGCCAGGGCGGCCTGCAAGTCCAGGCAGACATGGCCCCGGCCCAGTTGGTGGCTGGCCAGGGCGGCGCCGAGGAGCACTAGGGGCGGGCACTCGGGGAAGAGGTCCCGCAGCAGGTGGGCCATGGCCTGGTCCAGGGGGCGCAGCCAGCCTCGCTCTACCCAGGCGGCCAGGAGTCGGTCCAGGCTTTCCAAGTCCGGTAGAACCTTGGCTTTTGCCGGGGGAGGCGGCGGATCGAAAAGGGAGAGCTGGCCGGATTTCATGATGGGTAAGCTTGGTCGTCGGCACCGCGGAATAGGGCGTCCATGGCCTCGATCAGGGCCCGGGACGGGCGCTCGAAATGGACGCCCCGGCTGGGTGCGCGGCTGCCACGCAGGAAGAGGTAGGCGGCGCCGCCGATGTGGCGGTCATAGTCGTAGTCGGGAAGCCGGGCCTGGAGCTGCCGGTGCAGCGCCAGGAGGTAGAGGGCGTACTGGAGGTCGTAGCGCTTCTCCAGGATGGCGGCAGCCATGGCTTCCGGGGTGTAGTCGGCATCGGCGGGGCCGAGCCAGTTGGATTTATAGTCGGCCACGTAGTAGCGCCCGCCATGCTCGAAGACCAGGTCGATGAAGCCCTTCAGCATGCCGTGGAGAACGGTCTTCTCCAGCCGGGGCCGAGGGGCGCCGGAGAGAGTATGGGCGCAGACCAGGGCGTCCAGCTTGCGGGTGTCCACGTTGGCCGTTTCGAACCAGAATTCCATTTCCGGCTGGTAGGTCTCCAGCCGGTGCAGGGATGCCTTGTGCTCGCCCAGGGGCAGGGGCGTTTCCAGGAGGTGGCCCATCCAGGCTTCCAGGGGCGCGATCCAGCGCTCCCAGTTGCGGCGGTTGCAGCGCCGGGCGATGGCGTCCCCCAGCCGGGCGGGATTGGCCGACAGTTGGGCGAAGCCTTCCCCGGCCGCCCATTCCAGCAGACCGTGGAGGAAAGTGCCGGGGCCGGCACCCTTGGGGAAGCGGTGAATCTGGGCGGCTGTGGCGTCGGTGGGCTGGAGGTCTTCCCCATCGTCCGGGGCATCGGCTTCGCTCAGCTTCTGGGCGAGGGCAGTTTCCGGGGCGAGGAGTTCCAGTTCGTACTGGAGGACGGGTTGAGCTGCCTCGTCTTCGGGCGTCGCATTGAAGGACTCGCCGGCCTCCTCGCCGCCGATCTTGAGGGCGCTGTAGCTGGCGATCCACCAGGGTTCGCTGGCGGCCCTTCGGACCACCTTGCGGGCGGCCAGGACCGGGGCATCCGCAGCCTTGGCCCGGAAGCGGGTGTCGTCGGCGGTGGGCAGGGGTTCCACGGCCAGGTAGGCGCAGTCGCCCTTGAGGTATTCCAGGCGGGCGCGTAGATCGGACGAGGCGGCAAGCTGCTCGCCGCCGGTGAGGAGGTAGCCGAGGGCGGTCTGATGCAGGTCCGACTGAGGGCTGCGTCCGGTCTTCACGTCCGCGACGCCCACCCAGCAGGCATGGCGGGCCCGGGTGAGGGCTACGTAGAGGAGGCGCAGGTCTTCGGCCAGGCGCTCGAAGTCGGCTTGCCGCACCTGATCCTCGTCGGGGGCCAGGACCGTCACCCGGTGGCCGTCGGGGCCGTGGTACTTCACCACCGCGTCCTTGGTGCTGACCGGCCGGTAGTGGCAGGCGAAGGGGATGAAGACCAGGGGGTATTCCAGACCCTTGGACTTGTGGATGGTGATGACCTTGACCAGGTTCTCATCGCTTTCCAGGCGCAGGATGCGTTCCTCGCCGGCGCTTTCCTCGGAAATCTGCTCGGACAGGAAGCGGATGAGGGCCTGTTCCCCGTCCAGTTCGCTTGCCCCCTGCTGGAGCAGCTCGGAGAGGTGGAGAAGGTTGGTCAGGGTGCGCTCTCCGGCGGTGGTCTGGGCCAAGCGCTGGGGCAGGGCGAAGTCGTGGATCAGGCGACGCAGCATGGGCAGCACCCCCTGCTGGCGCCACAGGGCTCGGTAGCTGCGGAACTGCAGGACCCGGGCCTCCCAGGCGGATTCGTCCTGGTTGAGGTGTTCGAGGCTGGGCAGCGGCAGGTCCAGGGTGCGGGTGCCCAGGGCCGCCCGCAGCAGCCGGTCCTCGTCGGGTTCCGCCGCCGCCCGCAGCCAGAGGCGCAGGTCGTGGGCCTCCGGGGTCTTCAGGACCGAGTCCTTGTCGGACAGATACACCGTGCGCACTTCCCGCCGGGCCAGTTCCTCCCGCACCGCCTTGGCCTGGGCGTAGCTGCGCACCAGTACGGCGAGGTCGCCGGGCCGTAGCGGCCGCAGGGGTTTTCCGTCCTCCTGGAAACCCGCATTGCCGGCCTGGCCCAGATTGAGGAGCCGGGCGATTTCGCTGGCGCAGCTCTCGGCCATGCGCTGGCGGTAGTCGTCCTTGCTGAAGGGATCCGTCTGGTCGTCGGGATGCCAGAGGGTGAGGGCCGGGCCTTCCGATCCCTGGACGACGAAACGGTCCTTGCGGTCCTGGGCCGCGACGGCCGTGAAGGGGACCGGATTGCCGCCGCCTTCCCGGAAAAGGAAGGCGCCCCGGCCGGTGTCACGGCTCTCGGCATGGTCGAAAATCCGGTTGACTCCATCCACCATGGCCCGGGTGGAGCGGTAGTTGGTGCCCAGGGTGTAGTGCCGCCCCTC
>DASRUX010000194.1:0-6882 GCA_035655235.1 Rhodocyclaceae bacterium
ACCACCCAGTCCCCGCCCTGCCGTTCGGCACTGGCATGGACTTCGGGCGGCGCGCCGCCATGGTACTTGAGGCCGTTGTCCACCAGATTGTGGAGCACCTGGGCCAGTTGGCTGCGGTCCCCCAACACCGCCGGGAGCCCCCCCCGGGTAACCTCCGCCCCCAGCTCTTGGATGCGCGGCGCCAGGGAGGTCTTCACCTCGTCGAATAACTGGTCGAGAGCCACCGGGCGAAAGGGGCGCCCCAGGGAATCGACCCGTGAGTACACCAGCAGATCGTGGATCAGGGTGCGCATGCGCTGGGCGTTGTCCACCACCCGCCGGATGAGATCGTCCGCACTGGCGTCGAAGCGGCCGAGGTAGTCCTTCTGGAGCAGTTGGGCAAAGCCGCTGATGGAGCGCAAGGGGGTCTGCAGGTCGTGGGCGGCAATGTAGGCGAACTGCTGGAGCTCCAGGTTGCTGCGCAGGAGCGCCTCGTTGGCGTGCATCAACTCGGCGGTGCGCTCCTCCACCCGCTTCTCCAATTCCACATTCATGCGCTGAAGCCTTTCCTCCAGGCGCTTTCTCTCGCTGATGTCCCGCAGGATGACGGTAAAGAACCGCTTGCCCTCGACCTCCACCTGGGAAATGGAGGCCTCGATGGGGAATTCCACACCGTCGGCCCGCAATCCGCTGAGGGCCCCGAGCCGACCCATGGCCCGGCTGGTGGTCCCGGTTTCGGCGAAGTGGCGGATATGCTGGGCATGGGTGGAGCGAAAACGCGCCGGGATGAAGCGGCCGAGATCCGAACCCAGGGCTTCCGCCGCCGGGCACCCGAACATGATTTCCGCTGCCCGGTTGAAGAGGAGGATGCGCTGCTCGGCATCGACGCTGATGATGGCATCCATGGCCGAATCCACCAGGGCGGCGAAACGCTGGCCGCTCTCCCGGACCACACGCTCCAGGCGCTTGCGCTCGGCCAGTTCCCGCTCCAGGCGGACGACCTTCTCTTCGAGTTCCCTGCGCCGCTGTTCCAGGGCGTTATCCGCGGCAGCAATGGCGTCGGCGGCCGGGTCGTATTTCTTGTCCAACGGCATTGATCCCCCACTGCACGATTTCACTCATTGGAACCTCCGGAGGCAGATTTGGTTTCTCCCCTGGACATTTCCCTCCAGCCTTTACCTACCCTGAAGGAGCAGTATGCCCGCTGGATCGGAGCCGGACGCAAGGGCTAGAATCGACTTGCAGGCTGGCCACGGCGGCCTTCCTGGAAACCTCGCCTTTGGACTCCACCCATGAAGACGCCCATCGAATCCGCCCTTGCCCTGCTCCACGAAGTCCCCCACGGCACCATCGCCACCCAATCAGCCCAGATGCCGGGATACCCCTACGCCACCGTCGTTCCCTGCGTGCTGGACGAGGCCCATTGCCCGGTGTTCTGCATCAGCGCCCTGGCCGAGCACACCAAGAACCTCCTGGCCGACCCGCACAGCAGCCTGTCGGTGGCGAAGGCCGAGGGCAACAACATCCAGGCCGTGGCCCGTATCACCCTGGTGGGCGACACGGAACGCTTCGAACCGGCCCCGGAGATGATCGAGCGCTATCTCCGCTACCAGCCCGACGCCTCCGAATACCTGAACCTGGATTTCATGTTTTTCCGCCTGCGCCCCGCCCGGGCCCGCTTCATCGCCGGGGTCGGCAAGATGGGCTGGATGGAAGCCGCCGAGTGGAGCGACCTGCCCACCATCCCCCTGAAGGACGAGGCGGCCCTCCTCAAGCAAGCAACCCTCCAGGCGCCCGCCGGCATCCACCTCCTGGGCGCGGATTGTTTTGGCATCGACTATGAGGCCAAGGGAATCCGGCAGCGCCAGCGTTTCCCGACCCCGGTGCCGTCCGAAAAACTGGAAGAGATCCTGGCCCGGGTGGTGGCCAAGCTGCCCTGAGGACGGCCCGCCGCCGGCGCCATCGGTGACGCCCTGTGACGAGATGTAACAGCTGTACGGAACCCTCCTTGGAGGAGGCAAATCCGAGTTATAATCTTGATCTTATTGTGGGTTTTCAGCCGGAGACGTATTCATGCCGCATCGCCCCGTCCCCTCCCGCCTTTCCGGCTTTCGGCTCGCCGCCGCGGTGGCCGCCTCCCTGCTGACGCTGTCCGCCTACGCTGCCGACGAGCCCTCCACCGTCCTCGCCCTCTTCCTCTCCAACAACATTTCCTCCGCCCCGGTGGAGGCCAATGCCGAGGAAGAGCTGACCGTCCACGAAATCCAGCCCCTCCCCCGCATCCCGTCGCCCATCGACCTGACGGCGGAGACCGACGATCTCTGGCAGCGCATGCGCAACGGCTTTGCCATGCCGAACCTCAACAACGACCTGGTGCTCTACCACCAGCAGTGGTACCAGAACCGGCCGGAGCTGCTGCGCCGCATCGCGGAGCGCAGCCGCCGCTACATGCACCACATCGTCGAGGAACTGGAAAAGCGCGGCATGCCCACCGAACTGGCCCTGCTGCCCATGGTGGAAAGCGCCTACAACCCCATGGCCGTCTCCCCGGCCCAGGCCTCCGGCCTGTGGCAGTTCATCCCCTCCACCGGCCGCAATTTCAAGCTGGAACAGAACTGGTGGCAGGACCAGCGCCGGGACATCGTCGCCTCCACCAGCGCCGCCCTCGACTACCTGCAAACCATCTATGAGATGCAGGGCGACTGGCATCTGGCCCTCGCTTCGTACAACTGGGGCGAAGGCGCGGTAAAGCGGGCCATGGAAAAGAACGCCGCCCGGGGCCTGCCTACCGACTACTCCAGCCTGACCATGCCCAACGAGACGCGCAACTACGTCCCAAAGCTGCAGGCTCTGAAGAACATTTTCAGCAATCCCAAGCTGATGGCAGAACTGAGGCTGCCGGAACTGCTGAACAAGCCCTATTTCATCACCGTCGAGAGCACCCGGCCCATCGACGTGACCACCGCCGCCAAGCTGGCCGGGATGCCGGTAGACGAATTCGTCGCCCTCAACCCGTCCCACAACCGGCCCATGATCAAGCCGGCCACGCCCCTGGTCCTGCCCGCCGACAAGGTTGGCCTTTTCCAGACCAACCTGGAAAACCACGACGAGCCCCTGACCCGCTGGCAGACCTATACCCTGAAGCCGGGCGAGAAGCTGGACAAACTGGCTCCCCGCTTCGGCATTGCCCTCAACGACCTGAAGCGGGTGAACGGCCTCCAGGGCCGCCTCAAGATCACCGCCGGCTCTACCCTGCTGGTCCCGGCCGGCAAGGGCGACAGCGCGGTGGACGACCTGCCGCCGATGCCCCGCCTGCCCCAAATCGCCTCGGCCCCGGTAGGCAAGCGGCATGCGGGCGGCAAGGGTAGCCAGAAGCTCGCCAAGGCCGAAAGGGGCGGCAAGGCTTCCGTGAAGTTGGCCAGGGCCGACAAACCGGGCAAGGCCAGCGTCAAGGTGGCATCCGCCCCCAAGCATGGCGCCGACCGGAAAACGGCCGCCGCCCCCACCCGCAGCCCGTCGAAGGTCGCCAGATCCGGCAACGGCCGCCGGACCTGATCCTCCTTACTTGTAGAGATGGCAGACCACCCGCTGGGTGGCCTCGTGCTCGGTCGTCTGCGGCCAGACGCTGCGACAGACATCCATCACATTGGGGCAGCGGGGGTGGAAATGGCAGCCGCTGGGCGGGTTGGCCGGTGACGGCGTCTCCCCAGCCAGCTTGATGACCTCCCGCCGGCCTTCCAGCCGCGGCTGGGGCACGGCGGACAGCAGGGCCCGGGTGTAGGGATGCTTGGGGGAGCGCAGCACTTCCTCGGCGCTGCCGTATTCGACGATACGCCCCAGGTACATCACCGCCACCTCGTGGGCCAGGTACTCCACCACCCCGAAGTTGTGGGTAATGAAGAGGTAGGCCACCCCCAGTTCCTGCTGCAAGGACTTGAGGAGATTGAGAATCTGGGCCTGGACCGACACATCCAGGGCCGAAGTGGGCTCGTCGCACACCAGCACCTCCGGCTGCACCGCCAAGGCCCGTGCGATGGCGATACGCTGGCGCTGGCCGCCGGAGAATTCATGGGGATAGCGCCCGGCCGCCTCGGCCGGCAATCCCACCTGCTGCAACAGGGCCGCCACGGCCGCATCCCGTTCCTTTCCGCCCGACACCACCCCGAGGGCCGCCATGCCTTCGGCGATGATTTCCCCGACCCGCAGGCGGGGATTCAGGGAGGCGAAAGGGTCCTGGAAAACCATCTGGAGGTCCCGCCGCATGTCCTGCAAGCGCCGGGCCGGCAGGTCGACCAGATCGACGTTGTTCAGCTTCACCTGGCCGGCGGTGGGTTTGATCAGTTGCAGGATGGCCTTACCCACGGTGGTCTTGCCGCAGCCCGATTCCCCCACCAGGGCCAGGGTCCGCCCCGGCTGGAGAGTCAGGGTGACCCCATCCACCGCCTTCACATGGCCGACCGTGCGCTGGAGGATGCCCTTGCGGATGGGGAAATGGACCCGCAGATCGTCGACTTGCAAGGTGGGCGGCGTGGATTCCGGGGCAATCCTGGCAGCCAGGCTGTCGGCCAGTTCCGCCGGCTGCTCCTCAGTCATGGGGCCTTCGTAGAAACAGCGGACCTGGTGGCCGTCTTCGATCACCCGCCATTGGGGCGACTGCTCCCGACTGATGGGCGTCACGTAGCGGCAGCGGTCGGCGAAGCGGCAGCCCTTGGGCATTTTCGCCAGGGAAGGCACCTGGCCGGGGATAGTGGTCAGCGCCGCTCCCCGCCGGGAAACCTCCGGCAGGGCCGCGAATAGAGCCCGGGTGTAGGGATGCCGGGGCGCGGTGAAGAAGGCCTGCCTGGGCGCCACCTCCACCAGTTCGCCGGCGTACATGACGCCGATGCGGTGCGCCATGCGGGCCACCACCCCCAGGTCGTGGGTGATGAGGAGCATGCCCATGCCCCGCTCCTGCTGGAGCTTCACCAGGAGGTCGAGAATCTGGGCCTGGACGGTCACGTCGAGGGCGGTGGTCGGCTCGTCGGCAATGAGCAAATCTGGCTCGCCGGCCAGGGCCACGGCGATCATCACCCGCTGCTTCATGCCACCCGAGAGTTGGAAGGGATATTCGTCGAGGCGCCGCTCCGGGTCGGCGATGCCCACCTGGCGGAGCAGTTCCAGCATGCGCTGGCGGGCCGGCTCACCGGTCATGTCCAGATGGCGCTCCAGCACCTCGCCGATCTGCTGGCCCACCGTGAGCACCGGGTTGAGGCTGGTGGCCGGCTCCTGGAAGATCATGGCGATGCGCCGCCCCCGCACCGAGCGCATGTCGGCTTCGGGCAGGGTGAGGAGGTCTTTGCCGTCCAGTTCCACCGTGCCGCCCACGATGCGCCCGGCAGTCGGCAGGAGCCGCATGATGCCCTGGGCGGTAGCCGACTTACCGCAGCCCGATTCCCCGAGCAGCGCAAAGGTCTCCCCTGCTCCCACCTCGAAGGAAACGCCGTCCACCGCCAGCAGGGTCTGCCGGCCGGCGGCGAAACCCAGGCGCAGATCGGTGACTTTCAGGAGGGGGGCATTCATAGGGCTATACGGCTCTCGGGTCGAAGGCGTCGCGGATCACGTCGGCGAACAGATTAGCCGCCAGCACCAGGACCAGCATGACGACGAAAGCCGCCGCCAGGGACCACCAGACCACCGGTTCCCGGCCAAGTTCCAGGCGAGCGTTGTTGATCATGGTGCCGAAGCTGATGGTATTGGGATCGACCCCGATATCGATGTAGGAAAGCACCGCCTCCGCCAGTACCAGCCCGGAGAAATCCATCACCAGGGTGATGATGACGATATGCATCAGGTTGGGCAGGATGTGGCGGAGGATGATCCGCCAGGACGACACCCCAAATGCCTGGGCTGCCTGGATGTATTCCAGTTCCCGTAGCTTCAGGGTTTCGCCGCGCAACAGCCGGCACAAGCTGGTCCAGCTGGTGATGCCGAGGATGAAGCAAAGGGCCAGGAGCCGCAGGTCGGCCCGTTCGGCGACGGTGGAAAACCACTGGGGATGGGTGTCGATGACTACCTGCATCATGAGCACGGCGGCGGCAATGAGCAGCACCGAGGGGACGGAACTCAGCACCGTATAGACATACTGGATCAGGTCATCCACCCAGCCGCGGAAATAGCCGGCGACGATGCCCATGAATACGGCCACAGGCAACATGACGAGCGTGGTCACTAGGCCGATGATGAGCCCGGTACGAATGCTCTTCAGCACCTGGTAGAGGACATCCTGGCCCACCTTGTCGGTTCCGAAGACGTGGTAATAGCCGGCCAGACTCAGCAAGGGCAACAGTAGCGCCAGGAGAACCCCACTGGTCATCAGGAGGGCATTCCAGGCGAAGGGGGTTTCGCACTGCCAGATGCGCCGCCAAGCCTCGCGCCGGCCTACGCCCTCCCGTTGGCAGACCCCCATGGCAACCAGGGCCGCCACGCCACACCAGGCCAGGGTGGCGAGCGCCAACCCCAGCCCAGCCTTCACCGCCACATCGACAGGCAGACGGGCTTCGTCATCACCCAGATGGGCGCCGCCGAACTTCAGGCGAGGATACTCGCGGGTCTGGCCGCCGCCGGGCAGCTCGACGGTTTCCTTGGCGTAGAGCCGGGTGGCAAACGGTGCTGAATAAGTCTTCTCGTTGTGGGTACGGATCGGGTTGGCGATCACATCTAATAGCGAAAGCACTTCGATCGAATATACGGCAGGCTTATCAGCCGCGCCGCCCTCCAACTGCGGCCGATAATGGAGGGAATCCAGAAGGCCAATGCCGGCAAAAACCATCAGCACAGTGGCCGCAGCCATGCCCACCCGGCTCCTGCCTACCCGCCGCCAAGCTGCGAGCAAGTGCTCGGTACGCGCGATGACAAAGCCGAAAC
>DASRUX010000195.1:0-10118 GCA_035655235.1 Rhodocyclaceae bacterium
CCCGGGCATCAGCAAATCCGGGGCAACTGTTCGCCGGTAAGCCAATCGACAATGCGCTTGCCGCCAAAACCGGTAGTCATCTGAACGAAGTGGTGCGGGTCTTCCCGCACCTCGCCGATGCGGGCCGCGTCCGCTCCCAAAGGATGGGCGCGCATCACCGTTAGCAGCTTCTCCGCGTCCGCCGGGGCGCAAATCACGATCACCTTGCCCTCGTTGGCCACATAGAGCGGGTCCAATCCCAGGAATTCGCAGGCCGCTGCCACCGGGGGCTTCACTGGCAGGGCATTTTCCTGGAGCATCATGCCGACGCCGGACTGGCGGGCGATCTCGTTCAGGGTCGTCGCCACGCCGCCCCGGGTGGGGTCGCGCAGGACGTGGATGTCGGCGCCGGTTTCCAGCAGGGCCGCGATAAGGCCATGCAATGCCGCCGTGTCCGAGACGATGGGCGACTCGAAACCCAGGCTTTCCCGCTGGGCCATGATGGCCATGCCGTGGTCGCCCAGGGTGCCGGAAATGAGGATGGCGTCGCCGGGCTTGGCCTTGCGGCCGGAAATGCTCCGCCCTTCGGGCAGGACGCCGACGCCGGTGGTGGTGATGAACACCCCATCTCCTTTGCCCCGCTCCACCACCTTGGTGTCGCCAGTGACGATGGGTACGCCGGCTTCCCGGGCGGCCGCCGCCATGGATTCCACGATGCGGGCCAGGTCGGCGAGGGGGAAGCCCTCCTCCAGGATGAAGCCGGCGGACAGCCACAGGGGCTTCGCCCCCATCACCGCCACGTCGTTGATGGTGCCGTGTACCGACAGGCAGCCGATATCGCCGCCGGGGAAGAACAGGGGCGAGACCACATGGCTGTCGGTGGCCATCACCAGCCGGCCGCTGCCGGCAGGCAGCACGGCGCCGTCGTCCCCCTGGGCCAGCCATTCGTTGCCCAGATGTTTGGCGAACAGTTCCTCGATGAGCTGGGCCATGGCCCGGCCGCCGGAGCCGTGGGCCATATCCACTTGCCCGTGCTTGATATCCAGGGGCCGCACGTAGCCCTGTCTGACGTTAGACATCCTTGTACCGTCCATAGGTGTAATGGGCGGCACAGGCGCCCTCGGAGGAAACCATGCACGAGCCGATGGGGTTCTCCGGCGTACACACGGTGCCGAAGAGCTTGCAGTCCTGGGGCTTCTTAACGCCCCGCAGGATGGCGCCGCATTCGCAGGCCTTGTGGTCGGGCACCGGCTTGTACTGGAGGCCGAAGCGCTTTTCGGCGTCGAATTCGGCGAATTCCTTCCGAATTTTCAGGGCCGAATAGGGCAGGACATTGAGGCCCCGCCATTCGAAATGCTTTCTCAGCTCGAAAACCTCGGCCACCAGTTGCTGGGCTTTCACATTGCCTTCCCGGCTCACGGCCCGGGAGAACTCGTTTTCCACCTCCGCCCGGCCTTCATTGACCTGGCGGATGAGCATCTTTATGGCCTGCATCACATCCAGGGGCTCGAAGCCGGCGATGACCACGGGCTTCCTGTATTCCTCGGCAAAGAACTCGTAGGGCCGGCTGCCGATAATGGTGGAGACGTGGGCCGGGCCGACGAAACCGTCCAGGGGCACCGTTCCCCACTGGCGCACCTCCGGCGACTCCAGGATGCTGGAAATGGCCGACGGGGTGAGGACGTGGCAGCACAGCACGGAGAAATTCTTGAGGCCCAACGCCTTGGCCTGCTTGATGGCTACCGCCGTCGGGGGCGTCGTGGTCTCGAAGCCGATGGCGAAGAACACCACCTGCTTTTCCGGATGCTTCTGGGCAAGGGTCACCGCGTCCGCACTGGAATAGACCATGCGAATGTCGCCGCCCTTGGCCTTGGCCTTCAAGAGGGAGAGATGGTCGGAAGCCGGCACCCGCAGACAGTCGCCGTAGGTACACAGGGTCACCCCTTGCTCCAGGGCCAGGTCGATGGCCTGGTCCACCCGGCCGATGGGCAGCACGCACACCGGGCAGCCGGGGCCGTGGATCATGCGCACGTTGTCCGGCAGCAGGTCTGAAACCCCATAGCGGGAAATGGCGTGGGTGTGGCCGCCGCAGAATTCCATGAAATGGTAGCGGCGGTCCGGCCTCGCCTCGGCCCGGATGGCGGCGGCGAGGCCCTTGGCCACTTCGCCGTCGCGGAATTCGTCGATGTACTTCATCAGTTGTGAACCGGGTTCTCTTCCTGATAGGCCCCGCCCATCTCGGCAAAGAGGGCGAGGGTCTTCTCGGCCTCTTCCGGGTCGAGCTTGTTGAGGGCGTAGCCCACATGGACGATGACATAGTCGCCTACCTGCACGCCCTCCACCAGGGACAGGGAAATCTCCTTCCTCACCCCAGCCAGGTCCACCACGGCGTTGTCGCCGACCCGCAGTTCGATCACCTGCGCGGGAATTGCCAGACACATCAGTTCGTCTCCTCAAACATCTTCCTTGCCACCCACCCTTGCCCCAGGGCCAGGCCGCCGTCATTGGGCGGCGCCCGGCGGGCTTCCAGCAGGCGGATTCCCCAGCCTTCCAGATGGCCGCGCAACGCCGCCATCAGCACCGCATTCATGGCGCAGCCGCCGCCGCAGGCCACTGTCCGGATTCCGGTCTTTTCTACCGCCCGGGCCACCCAGTCCGCCAGCCCGGCCGCCACCGTGGCGTGGAAAAGGGCTGCGCCGAAAGTCATAGATTCGCAATCGGCGAGGAAGGATAGCAGGGGCGTGAAATCCAGGACACCATCCGTTTGCCTTGCGTCCTTTTCAAGAGCAGGAACCGGGCCATGGATGGCCGCCTGCCCCTCCAGTTCCATGGCCGCCTGCCCCTCGTAGCGGGCCTCGGCACGCAGGCCCAGGAGTCCGGCGGCGGCATCGAAAAGGCGGCCGAGGCTGGTGGTGGCTGGGCAGTTGAAGCCCTTTTCCAGCATTTGGCAAAGCCGCCCGCCATCCCGTTCCGGATAGCGGCGGGCAATGAAGCCGGCGATTTCGCTCCTTCGGCCGCAGGCGAACAGGGCGCTGGCCGCCATGCGCCAGGGTTCCCGAGCCGCCCGGTCGCCGCCGGGCAGGAGCAGCGGCGACAGATGGCCGATACGGTCGCAGTTGGCACCATCCATCCGCAGCAGCTCGCCCCCCCACAGCCCGCCGTCCGGCCCAAGCCCGACGCCGTCCAGGGCGAGGCCGAGGATGGGCTCGTCGCAGCCGTGCTCCGCCGCGATGGCAGCGATGTGGGCGTGATGATGACCGACGGCGAAGGCCGGGATGCCCCGCTCGGCCGCAAGAACTGCCGCCAGCCGGGTGGAAGCGAAATCGGGATGGAGATCGTGGGCCACCAGGGCCGGCTCGACTTCCAGGATGTCCAGCAGGTGGGCGACCGTTTCTTCCAGGAAGCCGATGGCGGCGGCGTTGTCCAGGCCGCCGATGTGCTGGGACAGGAAGGCTTCCCGCCCCTTGAAGACGCCGACCGTATTCTTGAGATAGGCGCCGAAGGCCAGCACCGCCGGGCCGTCCTCCGCGAGGGGAATAGGCACCGGCACGTAACCCCGGGCGCGGCGGATGAGGGCGGGGCCGGAGTCGGTGGCCCGCACCACGCTGTCGTCGCATCGCACCACGATTTCCCGGTCGTGAAGCAGGAAGGCGTCGGCGATGCCGGAGAGTCGCTCCAGGGCTTCTTCGTTGCCGGTCACCAGGGGCTCGCCGTGGGGATTGGCGCTGGTCATGACCAGGAGCAGGGGATGGGGCTCGGCCAGCCAGGCGGTACCAGCGGGGCGGCCGGCGGCCTCGTGCCAGAGGAGGAGATGCAGGGGTGTGGCCGGGACCATGGCGCCGAGCCAGGCGAGGCCCGGGGCGATACCATCGAGTTCCTGGCCGCCCTTGGGGCAGAGGACGATGGGCGCTTCCCGGCTGTGTAGCAGAGCGGCTTCACTGTCGCCCATGGCAGCCAATCCCGCCAAGGAGGCCGAATTCAGCGCCATGACGGCGAAGGGCTTCTCCTCCCGGTGCTTCCGTTGGCGCAGCTTGGCCACGGCAACAGCGTTGCGGGCGTCGCAGGCGAGATGGAAGCCGCCCAGGCCTTTGATGGCGACGATAGAGCCGGCCTGGAGCAGGCGCAGGGTTTCGGCAATGGGGTCGCCGGCCACCGGCCGGCCGGCGGCATCCAGCAGGGAGAGCCGGGGACCGCATTCTGGGCAGGCGGTGGTTTCCGCGTGGAAGCGGCGGTCGGCCGGATCGCCGTATTCCCCGGCACAGGGCGGGCAGAGGGGGAAGGCGTCGAGGCTGGTGCGGGCCCGGTCGTAGGGAATGCCCCGGCTCACCGTGAAGCGGGGGCCGCAATGGGTGCAGGTGGTGAAGGCGTAGCGCCAGCGCCGGCTGTCGGGGTCGAAGATGTCGGCAATGCAGTCGGGGCAGATGGCGGCGTCGGGGCCGATGGCGGTGGTTAGGACCCCGCCGCCGCTTTCCAGGATAGCGAAGCCGGAAGCCGATTCCTCTGCCGCCACGGCCCGGGATTCGATGGCATCGATCCGTGCCAGGCGCGGCGCCTCTTTGGGCAGGCGCTCCAGGAAGGCTTCCACCGAAGGCCCCTGCACCTCGATCTCCACCCCCTCAGCGTCGTTCCTCACCCATCCGTCCAGGCCCAGTTCCCGGGCCAGGCGCCAGACGTAGGGACGAAAGCCCACCCCCTGCACGAGGCCGCGCACCCGGATACGGCAGGCAGTCATCCCGGAGAGCTCAGTGGGAGTGGAGTTGGCGCTCCAGCTCGGAAATACGGCGCTTCAAGGCATCCACGGTCTCGGAGCGCTTGCCGCTCTGGGCCTCCAGCCCAGCCTCGATCCAGTTGAGCCAGGCGGACATGCCTTCGCCACTGGTAGCGGAGACCCGGAAGACCGTCAGGTCGGGATTCACCCGGCGGGCATTTGCCTCGGCCAGGTCGGCGTTGAAATCCAGGTAGGGCAGGAGGTCGCACTTGTTCAAGAGCATCACGTCGGCGGCCCGGAACATATCCGGGTACTTGAGCGGCTTGTCCTCGCCCTCGGTCACCGACAGGATCGCCACCTTGTGGTGCTCGCCCAGGTCGAAGGCGGCGGGGCAGACCAGGTTGCCGACGTTTTCGATGAGGAACAGGGATTCCTCGGCGGGCTTCAGGCGCTCCAGGGCGTGGCCGACCATGTGGGCGTCCAGGTGGCAACCCTTGCCGGTATTGATCTGCAGGGCCGGCACGCCGGTGGCGCGGATGCGCTCGGCGTCGTTGGAAGTCTGCTGGTCGCCCTCGACCACGGTGATGGCGACCTTGTCCTTGAGGGCCTCGATGGTCTTGCAGAGAAGCGTGGTCTTGCCGGAGCCCGGGCTGGAAACCAGGTTGAGGGCGAAGATGCCCCGCTCGTCGAACCAGGTCCGGTTGGCCAGGGCGTAGGTGTTGTTCTTGGAGAGGATGTCCTGCTCGATCTGCACCATGCGGGACTGGCTCATGCCCGGGGCGTGGGCCCGGGCCGGGCCGGTGCCGAAATCCAGGTCGCCGCCCACACCATGCTCGTGGTGGTGATGCCCGTGGTCATGGTCATGATCGTGGCTGTGGCTGTGTTCATGCCCGTGGGCGTGGCTGTGGACCGTCCCGTCGGCATGGGTGTGGGGATGCTCGTGGTCGTGGTGGTGATGGTGCTCATCGCCTTCGATGCGGGTTTCTCCGGCGCCGCAGCCGCAAACGGTACACATGTTCCTTTGTCTCCTTATTCGATCTCTATTTCCTTGACCCGCATTTCGGTCCCGCCGGTGGCCTGGACCTGGTAGCCGCCGCATTTGGGGCAGGCACCATAGACCTCTGCCAGGGGCACCGTCTCGCTGCATGCCATGCACCAGCCGCTGCCCGGCACGTCGATGATGGACAGGGCCGCCTCGGCCGCCATGCTGCCACGGGTCACCGCCTCGAAGCAGAATTTCAGCGCTTCCGGCTCCACCGACGAGAGCTTGCCGATTTCCAGCACCACCGTCTTCACCCGCAGGGCGCCTTCGCGCCGGGCGGTTTCCTCGACCAGCTGAAGCACGCCTTCAGCCAGGGACATCTCATGCATTAATTATCCACCTTCACTGTATAGGGCAAGCAGGGGTCCAGGGCCAGCACCGCCTGCTCCAGAGCCTGTTGGGCCCTTTCCAGATCAGGCCAGGTCCGTTCCTGCAACAGGGCCGCCAGGCAAGCCGCGTCGGCGAAATGGCGGTCGGTGGGAGCCCACACCCGGTAGGCCGCCACCCGGCCGTCCTCGATGCGCACCCCGTGGGTCAGGATGCCTCGGGCGGTGATGGCCTGGCCGATGCCCCAGCCGTCGTCCCCCGCCATCGCCATGGGGTAAGGGGCACCGGCTTCCAGGGCCAGGGCGGCATCCACCGCTTCCCGCAGCCGCGCCAGCCAGGCCACCCCGATCGAGGCCCGATGCCCCACCGAAGGGGCATCGCTCCGGCCATCCCGCCAGTATGCAAGCCAGTCGCCGGCCGTCAAGGGAGATGGATCAAATTTCGCCGATTCTTCAATATGTTCCAGGCGGGCCAGGCAACGGCCGGCGAGGGAATGTTCCGCCGCTGATCCACCCTCTTCCCGCCAGACCGCCGCCGGCAACCCAAGGAGCGTGTTCTCCAGGAGGGCCGCGGTGGCCGGCCCCACTTGCGCCCCGGAACGGGCCGCGCGCCAGGTGACGAAGGCTTCCTTGGCCTGGGGCAGCCCGAGGGCGAGGGGCCAGTCGAGGAGCAGGCGCCAGAAGTGTTCGTGGAGGGATTCGATCCACAGGATGGCGGAGTCCTCCCAGGGCGCCTGCTCCCCCTGGGCCGCCGCCAGGGCGGCCCGGCAGGCCGCCCCCTGGGCCTTGGCGCACAGGGTGTAGAGGCAGGGCACGGTGCGGGCCACGAATTCCGGCGTCTGGCCCAGGAAGAGCCGGGTCACCGACGGCCGTTCCAGGCGCACCTCCAGCCCGTCCAGGGCGCCGCGGACGTACCTGGCCGATACGGCAAGGCTGCCGACCGAATTCACTGCCCTTGTCCTTCCCCTGGGATCGTCTTCCGCTTCATCCTGCCACTATACCGGCTTCCGCGGCGCCCGGCGTCAGGACACCCGCCGATAGGCCGGATCGCCCAGGGAAGCCACTGCCGTCAGCAAGGCATCGATGGCCTTGGGGCGGACGAAGCCGTTGCGCCAGGCCAGGGCGACCCGGCGGGACGGCTCCGGCTGACAGAAGGGGATGACGCTGATCATCTCGTTGTTGTAGGGCTGGCGCAGGGCCCCGTCGGGCAGGACGGAAACCCCCAGACCCGAGGCCACCATGCAGCGGATGGTGCCGATGGAATGCCCCAGGCGCACCCCCGTATCCGGGCTGCTGACCTGGGGGCAGGCGTCAAGCACCTGGTCCCGGAAGCAGTTGCCGGCCTTGAGCAGCAGCACCTCATCCCCCGCCACCTCTTCCGGGGAAATACACGTCTTCGTCTCCCAGGGATGCCCCTTGGGGACGATGACCTTGAAGGACTCGTCGTAGAGGGGGCGAACTACCACCCCCGGCACGGCGAAGGGCAGGGCGATGATGACCACGTCCACCTCGTTTTCCTGGAGCATCTCGGTCAGGGTGGCCGTCATGTTTTCCTCGATCACCAGGGGCATGGCCGGGGCGATGCGCTTCAGGGAATGGATGAGCTGGGGCAGCAGGTAGGGCCCGATGGTGTGGATGACCCCCAGGCGCAGGGGACCTTCCAGCTGGTCCCGCCCGAGCAGGGCAAGCTGGCGGACCTTCTCCGCCTCCTCCAGGGCCCGCTTGGCCTGCTCCACCACCTGGACGCCCACCGTCGTCGGGGTAACCAGGCCCTTGCCCCGTTCGAATAGGGGAACCCCCAACTCGTCCTCCAGGCGGGCGATGGAAACGCTCAAGGTGGGCTGGCTGACCGAGCAGCGCTCGGCGGCCCGGCTGAAATTTCCCTCCGAAGCGAGGGCGACGATGTAACGCAATTCGGTCAGAGTCATGCTGTTTCTCCCATCTCGACGGCCCTCCGGAGTCTGCCGCTCCTTGCAGACCATAGGGGCAAGCTATAACCCCTATTGGCAAAAACCATAAAAAAACATTGACTTACGTCAATCCGCCCATTCGGACTGCATAGAGAATGCCCCGGCCATCTACTAATTTCAAGGGAGAACACAATGATGAAACTGACCGCAGCGTCCGTCGCTGTCGCCCTGGCGTCGGCCTTCGCCGTCCCGGCCCAGGCCGCCGAACCGATCCAGCCCATCGCCCCCGCCAAGGTCAAGGACGCCGGCCTGGTAGAGCTGGGCAAGAAGCTCTATTTCGACACCCGACTGTCCAAATCCGGCTTCATTTCCTGCAATTCCTGCCACAACCTGTCCATGGGCGGCACCGACAACCTGAAGACCTCCATCGGCCACAAGTGGAACCAGGGCCCGATCAACGCCCCCACCGTGCTCAATTCCAGCATGAACGTCGCCCAGTTCTGGGACGGCCGCGCCAAGGACCTCAAGGCCCAGGCCGGCGGCCCCATCGCCAATCCGGGCGAGATGGCCTTCACCCATGAGCTGGCTGTGGACGTACTGCAATCCATCCCCGGCTACACGGCCGAATTCAAGAAGGTCTTCGGCACCGACAAGGTGGATATCGACAAGGTCACCAAGGCCATCGCCGCCTTCGAGGAAACCCTGGTCACCCCCAATTCCCGCTTCGACAAGTGGCTGAAGGGCGACAAGAAGGCCCTGACCGCCGACGAGCAGGCCGGCTACAAGCTCTTCAAGGACAGCGGCTGCGTCAGTTGCCACAACGGCCCCGCCGTGGGCGGCAATTCCTTCCAGAAGATGGGGGTAGTGGAAGCCTATAAGGCCTCCAGTCCGGCCGAGGGCCGGGTCGCCGTCACCGGCAAGGATGCCGACCGCTTCAGCTTCAAGGTGCCGACCCTGCGCAACGTGGAAATGACCTATCCGTACTTCCACGACGGCGCCGCCAACACCCTGCCGGAAGCGGTGGACACCATGGCCCGCATCCAGCTCGGCAAGAAGTTCTCCGCCGACGAGAACGCCAAGGTGGTGGCTTTCCTGAAGACCCTGACCGGCGACCAGCCCAACTTCAAGCTGCCCATCCTGCCGCCCTCCTCCGACAAGACCCCGCGGCCGACTCCCTTCGAGAAATAAGGAGCGTCCGGCAGCCCCCGCAAGGAGCCTCCGGGCTCCTTTTTCATATTCGTCCGCAAGTTTTGATTCTTCTCAATCTGCCGGTACACTGGCGCGCTCATAATTTCCTGCTGATTTTTTGGCGCTTTTTCCCTTCCCCTGATGCTCGAAGCCGACAATCTGGAATGCGTGCGCGGCGAACGCCGCCTGTTCAAGGGCCTCGGCTTCAAGCTGGAGGCGGGCGAACTCCTCTATCTGCAAGGCAAGAACGGGGCCGGCAAGACCAGCCTCCTGCGCATGCTCATCGGCCTGCTGCCGCCGGAAGACGGCGAAATCCGCTGGCAAGGGCAGTCCATCCGCAAGCTGGCCGACGAATTCCGTGCCGAACTCTGCTACCTGGGCCACCACAACGCCATCAAGGAAGAATTGACCCCCCTCGAAAACCTTCTGGCCGCCGCCAAGCTGGCCGAGGAGGAGCTGTCCGAGGATGACGCCATCGACGCCCTGGAGCAGGTGGGCCTGGCCGGCCGCGAGGACCTGGCCTGCAAGTACCTCTCCCAGGGCCAGAAGCGACGCGTGGCCCTGGCCCGCCTGGTGAAGGAAAGGCGCCTCCTCTGGGTCCTGGACGAGCCCTTCGTCGCCCTGGACGTGGCCGCCGTCGCCTGGCTGGCCGGCATCATCGGCGCCCACCTGCAACGGGGTGGCCTGTGCGTCATGACCACCCACCAGCTAGTGGACATCCCCGCCGGCAACCTCAAGGAACTGCGGCTCTCCTGATGTTCAAGATCGTTGCTGCGGTCATCGGCCGCGATATCAAACTGGCCATGCGCCGACAGGCGGACATCGTCTCCGCCCTGTTCTTCTTCGTCATCGTGGTGAGCCTCTTCCCCTTGGGCATCGGGCCTGAACCGGACCTCCTCCGGAAGCTCGCCCCCGGCGTACTCTGGGTGGCGGCCCTGCTCGCCACCATGCTGTCGCTCCCCCGC